>NZ_JAMFLC010000020.1:0-208262 GCF_023501985.1 Nocardia sputi
GTTACGGCGGCCATAGCGGTAGGGAAACGCCCGGTCCCATTCCGAACCCGGAAGCTAAGCCTGCCAGCGCCGATGGTACTGCACTCGACAGGGTGTGGGAGAGTAGGACACCGCCGGAACATCCTTCACGAAAGGCCCTCAACACTGTTGAGGGCCTTTCGTCGTTTCTAGGGAAGAAACGCAATTGATGGGCTGATCGCATCCGTCGTGCGGCGCTCGCCTACAGTGCTTGGGTGCGCCTAGTGATTGCTCGCTGTCAGGTCGACTACGTGGGGCGACTCACCGCCCATCTCCCGATGGCCCGCAGGCTACTGCTGATGAAAGCGGACGGCTCGGTGCTCGTGCACTCCGACGGCGGCTCGTACAAGCCGCTGAACTGGATGAGCCCGCCGTGCTGGTTGGAGGAACGCAACGGCGACTCGCAGCTCCCCGACGGAGCGAAGGCGCTGTGGGTCGTCACCAACAAGGCCGGCGAAGAACTCCGCATCACCATCGAGGACATCGAGCACGACTCCTCTCACGAGCTGGGCGTCGACCCGGGGCTGGTGAAAGACGGAGTGGAGGCCCATCTGCAAGAGCTGCTCGCCGAGCACGTGCACACGCTCGGCGCGGGCTACACACTCATCCGCCGCGAGTACATGACCGCGATCGGGCCCGTCGACCTGCTGTGCCGGGACGCCACGGGAGCGACGGTGGCGGTGGAGATCAAGCGGCGCGGCGAGATCGACGGCGTCGAACAGCTCACGCGCTACCTCGAGTTGCTGAACCGGGATCCGCTGCTGGCCCCGGTCGCGGGGGTGTTCGCCGCCCAGCAGATCAAGCCGCAGGCTCGTACGCTCGCCGAGGATCGCGGCATCCGCTGCCTGACACTGGATTACGACGCCCTACGTGGCACGGAGAGCAACGAATTCCGCTTGTTCTGACCATCGGCCGTGCGTGCCGCGCAGGGGCGAGTAATAGGCTTGTCGAATGCCCCGCCGTAAGCCGCGTACGGGTCGGCCCGCTGATCGCTCACGAGCGGGTGGCTACCCGCTCACGGACGTCTTCGGACGGACCGATTCCGGACCGCATGGTGACGAGACGTATGTGGTTCGCGCCATCCCGGGCAGCCGCGCGGTCAAGACCTACCGCTGCCCCGGCTGTGACCACGAGATCCCGCCCGGGATTCCCCACATCGTCGCCTGGCCCGCTTACGGAGGAGAGGACGACCGCAGGCACTGGCACAGCGGATGCTGGAACGGCCGCCACACCCGCAGAATCACGCGTCGGTGGTCCTGACCTACGCGGTCGCGTCATCGGGCGTAGTTGGATGCCCCTGCAAGGCCTCTAGGGGCCGGACGTCCACGTTGGACCTTCTACGCAGTAGGCGTCTTCAGGGCCAGAATTAAGGAAGGCCGCCCTGATGGGGCGGCCTTCGGTGAATCGGTTCAGGTATTGCTCGCAGTCGCCGTGGGGCCCGACGTCAGTTGCTGATGTCGGCGCTCTCGCGCTCGTCCGAGTCGATGTCCTCGTCATCGGTGGCGACCTCGGGGATCGCCTTCTGGCGCGAACCGGCGACGGACTTGGTGTTGCCGCCGATCGACTTGCGCTGATCGGGAACCCCGTCGAGCAATTCGCTTTCCCGGTTGACCGCGGCGAGCATCGCGGGCACCGAGTCGAGCTGACCGCGGATACCGAGCAGTTGGGCGAGCACGCGGCCGCGCAGCACGCGCATCTCCTCGGCCAGTTCCTTCGCGTGCGCGATCTTGCGCTCGGAGGTCTGGGTGGCGGAGGTGATGAGGCGGTTGGCCTCGTCGGTCGCGTCCTTGATCCGCTGGGCGGCTTCGGCGCGGCTGGTGGCTTCCAGCTCTTCCATGGCGCGGGTGAGCTTGGTGCGACGCTCGGCCATGGTGGCCTCGAAGTCCTGCTGGGTGGCCTTGCGCTTCGCGTCGGCTTCCTTCGCGATGCGGTCGGCCTCGGCCTGGGCGGCCTCGATGATCTTGGCGGACTCGGTGCGTGCGTTCGCGAGGGTCTGCTCGAATTCGATCTCGAGCGCCTCGCGCTTCTCCTTGGTCTCCGCGAGCAGCGACTCGTACTTGCCACGCATCTCGGTGGCCTGCTGCTCGGCGATCGACACCATCTCCGCTGCCTCGGCCTGAGCCAGGGCACGGACCTCGGACGCCTCGTCGGAGGCGAGCCGGAGCATGCGGGAAATGCGGTCGGACATGCCTTCCGCGGTGGTCGGCGGCACCGAGAGTCGGTCGACCTCCTTACGGAGTTCGTCGATCTCGTCGCGCGCGTCTTCCAGCTGACTGGCGAGGTTACGTGCTTGTGCCGCAGCGGCATCGCGGTCGGTGGCGGTGACTCTCAGTTCCGCGTCGAAGCGGTCGAAGTAATTACGCACCTCGTCTTGCGCATAACCCTTGCGCACAACGGTGAAGGGCAGTGCAACGAAGCGATTGCGATCGGACTCGGGTGACGACATGGCACACAAACTACAGCCTGAAGACAGCCGATGGTGACTCGACTGCGAATGTCATTCCAACGAGTTTTCCCGACTTGACGTCGATACTAGTGCGTAACATGAGCGCTCGGTTCGACCAACTCGATCAGCACACCTCCAGCATCCTTCGGGTGGATGAAATTGATGCGGGAATCCGCCGTTCCATGCCGTGGAGCCTCGTACAGCAAACGCAGACCCTTGGCGCGCAGGTACGCGGAGACGGCCTCGATGTCGGTCACCCGGTAGGCCAGTTGCTGCAAGCCGGGACCGCTGCGGTCGATGAACTTCGCGATGGTCGACTCCGCGTCGAGCGGGGCCAGCAACTGCAGGGCTGTGGCGCGATCCGGTGCGCCGGGCAGCGACAGCATCGCCTCGTGCACGCCTTGTGCCTCGTTGACCTCGCGGTGGGTCTCGACCATGCCCAGGTTCTCGGCGTACCAGGCCACCGCCGCGTCCAGGTCCGGCACCGCGATGCCGACATGGTCGACCGCGGTCACGTAGTCCGCGGGGATGAAAGGTGACTGTTCGATAACATTGCTCACCATTCGAAAGTAGCGCGACCTGGCACGGGGTGCGCGGGCCGCACCCGCTACCGTTGAGTAGAACACCTGCTCTCGCGCTGCCTCTGGCTGCCCTCGGCGTCGGCGCGGGCAGGTCCGATCTACGAATGCGAGGCTCGTCGTGACCACTTCCGTGATCGTTTCCGGTGCGCGAACCCCGGTCGGCAGGCTGCTCGGAGGTCTGAAGGACTTCAGCGGCTCCGATCTGGGCGGGTTCGCCATCAAGGCGGCGCTGGAGAAGGGCGGTGTCGCGCCCGACCAGGTCGAGTACGTGATCATGGGCCAGGTGCTCACCGCGGGCGCGGGGCAGATCCCGGCCCGTCAGGCGGCGGTCGCCGCGGGTATCCCGATGGACGTGCCCGCGTTGACGCTGAACAAGGTCTGCCTGTCCGGCATCAACGCGATCGCCCTCGCCGACCAGCTGATCCGGGCGGGCGAGTACGAGATCGTCGTCGCGGGCGGTCAGGAATCCATGAGCCAGGCGCCGCACCTGCTCGAGAAGAGCAGGGAAGGCTTCAAGTACGGCGATGTGACCTTGCGTGATCACATGGCCTACGACGGTCTGCACGACATCTTCACCGATCAGCCGATGGGCGCGCTCACCGAGCAGCGCAACGAGACCGACCGGGTCAGCCGGGAGGACCAGGACGCGTTCGCGGCGGCTTCGCACCAGCGTGCGGCGGCGGCGTGGAAGAACGGCGTTTTCGACGACGAAGTGGTCCCGGTCGCGGTGCCGCAGCGCAAGGGCGATCCGGTGCTGGTGAGCACCGATGAGGGGATTCGCGCCGACACCACGGCGGAGTCGCTGGCCAAGCTGCGGCCCGCGTTCCGCAAGGACGGCACGATCACCGCGGGCACCGCCTCGCAGATCTCCGACGGCGCCGCCGCGGTCGTGGTGATGAGCAAGGCGAAGGCGCAGGCGCTGGGTCTGAGCTGGATCGCCGAGATCGGCGCCGCCGGTGTGGTCGCCGGTCCGGACTCCACACTGCAGGACCAGCCCGCCAACGCGATCGCCAAAGCCTGCGCGCGCGAGGGTATCTCGCCCGCCGACTTGGACCTGGTGGAGATCAACGAGGCGTTCGCCGCGGTCGGCGTCGCGTCCACCCGCAAGTTGGGCATCGACCCGGAAAAGGTGAATGTCAACGGCGGCGCCATCGCCATCGGCCACCCGCTGGGCATGTCCGGTGCGCGCATCCTGCTGCACCTGGCCCTGGAACTGAAGCGCCGCGGCGGCGGCGTGGGCGCTGCCGCGCTCTGCGGTGGCGGCGGCCAGGGCGACGCGCTGATCGTCCGAGTCTGACCGTAGGCGGGCGACACCCGCACCGAACACCGACCGATGGCCGTCTCGAGTGGGCGGCCATCGGTCGTTCCCGACGCCCCTGCGCCTGCCCGGACGAACACGCGACGACGTCGGCGTGGCCGCCGTGCCACCGGCGTTCGGCCGCGACGGTGTCTCGCGTGCTCTCGGTCTGTGGCGTTGTAGCTCGCGTGACCACTTCGGCGCAACACCCGGTTCGAGCGAAGCGAGACCGAGCATCGCTCCGTTCGCGGCGAGCCACCACGGGGGCGCGAGCACGCCGCGCCGCAGGCGCGGCAATTAGACACAGCTCACTACGACAGGTTGTAGTGCATCCGGCACAATGGGGCGCATGGGCAATGTCTTCGACCTGAGCACGGTGGCCAAGCGGTTTCGTTTCATCGCGGTGCTCGAGGCGATCTCGTGGGTTCTGCTGATCATCGGCATGGTGTTCAAGCGGATTCCCGAACCGGTGATGTGGCCGGTCAAGGTGTTCGGCATGACGCACGGCATCGTGTTCGTGCTGTTCGTGATCAGCGCGATCGTGGCGGCGCGCGAGCTGGGCTGGAACGCCAAGACCACCGGTCTCGCGCTGCTGTCCAGCCTGCCGCCGTTCTGCACGGTGCTGTTCGAGATCTGGGCGGTGCGCACGGGGCAGCTGGGTGAGCTGAGCAACGCCGATTCGGCCGAGTCCGGGGCGCCCGCATCCGCTACGTCGTGACAAACTGGAAGTCGTGAATCGACCAGCCGCACGCCGTCCTTCGCCCGCTGTCGCCGCCGCCATGTCCGGGGCGGTCGATCTGTCCAGTCTGAAGCAGCCCGCCGGGAGTGCCGGCGGTGCGGCCGGTGGCGATCATGCGGTGTCGGAGGCCGAGTTCGAGACCAAGGTGCTGCGTCGTTCGATGCAGGTGCCCGTGGTGGTGGTGCTGTACTCGCAGCGCAGCCCGGGCAGTATCGAATTGGTCCGGACGCTGGAGCGTCTGGTGGCCGCCGACGGCGGCGCCTGGGACCTGGCCACGGTGGAAGCCGAGGCCAATATGCGTATCGCGCAGGCGCTGCGGGTGCAGGGTATCCCGACGGTCATCGCGATCGCGGCCGGGCAGCCGCTGGCCGATTTCGAGGGCGCCCAGCCGGAGCCGCAGGTGCGGCAGTGGCTGAACGCGGTGGTAGACGCGGTGGCGGGCAAGCTCGAGGGCGGCGGGCAGCCGCAGCAGCCTGCCGAGGACCCGCGTTTCGCGGCGGCGGAGGCGGCGCTGGAGCAGGGCGATCTGGCCGGAGCCGAGGCCGCCTACCAAGCGATCATCGACGCCGAGCCGACGAATGAGGAGGCCAAGGGCGCGCTGCGGCAGCTCCGCTTCCTGGCTCGGGCCCAGGACCTTCCGGAGTCGGCCATCGCGACCGCCGACGCCGACCCGTCGAATGTCGACGCCGCGATCGATGCCGCCGACCTCGAACTGTTCCAGCAGCGGCCCGAAGCGGCATTCGACCGGCTGATCGACGTCGTCAAGCGGACCTCCGGTGACGAGCGCACCAAAGCACGCACCCGTTTGCTGGAACTGTTCGAGTTGTTCGACCAAGCCGAGCCGTTCGTCGTGGCCGCGCGCCGCAAGCTCGCCGCCGCGCTGTACTGATCGCACCGCGTGGCGCGGCCGCGAACCGGGGCGTGACGCCCGCCCCGGGCCATGCGGTCGGGTCGCCTCGAGCGGCCAGGTTCGCTAGGCGGGACGCAGCCAGACCGCGCCGTGCGGGGCCAGGGTCACCGTGGCCGAGGCGGGACGATCGTGCCACGGCTCGTCGGTCGCCGTCAGCTCGCCCAGATTGCCGAGGCCGGAGCCGCCGTAGTCCACGGCGTCGGTGTTGAGGATCTCGAGCCAGCGGCCGGCGTGCGGCAGGCCGACTCGGTACGCGTCGTGCGTCGCCCCGGAGAAGTTGTAGACGCAGGCCACCACGGAGCCGTCGGAGCCGTAGCGTAGGAACGCCAGCACGTTGTTCGTGTGGTCGTTCGCCTCGATCCAGGCGTGGCCGCCCGGGGTGGTGTCCTGGCTCCACAGGGCGGGATGGGCGCGGTAGACCGCGTTCAGGTCGCGCACCAGCGTGCTGATGCCCTGGTGCAGCGGATTGTCCCGTTCGTGCCAGTCCAGGCCGCGATCGTGCGACCACTCCCGGTACTGGCCGAAATCCTGGCCCATGAACAGCAGTTGCTTACCGGGATGGGCCCACATGTAGGCCAGCAGCGCCCGTACGCCGGCGGCTCTGGCGAAATCGTCGCCCGGCATCCTGGTCCAGAGCGTTCCTTTACCGTGCACGACCTCGTCGTGGCTGATCGGCAGCACGTAATTCTCGCTCCAGGCATACACCAGCGAGAAGGTGATCTCGTGGTGGTGCCAGGAGCGGTGCACGGGATCGCGGCCCAGGAACCCCAGGGTGTCGTGCATCCAGCCCATGTTCCACTTCATGGTGAAGCCGAGACCGCCGACATCGGTGCCGCGGGTGACGCCGGGCCAGGTGGTCGACTCCTCGGCGATCGTCACGACGTCGGGGTGGTGCCGGTGCAGGGTCTCGTTGAGCTCCTGCAGGAAGTCGACGGCCTCCAGGTTTTCCCGGCCGCCGTGCACGTTGGGTTCCCACGAACCTTCGGTGCGGGAATAGTCCAGGTAGAGCATGGAGGCGACCGCGTCGACGCGCAGGCCGTCGATATGGAATTCCTCGATCCAGTAGCGGGCGTTGGCGACGAGGAAGTTGCGCACCTCGTGCCTGCCGAAGTCGAACACGTAGGTGCCCCAGTCGAGTTGCTCGCCGCGGCGGGGGTCTGGGTGTTCGTAGAGCGGGGTGCCGTCGAATCGGGCCAGCGCCCACTCGTCGCGCGGGAAGTGCGCGGGCACCCAGTCCAGCAGGACGCCGATGCCCGCCGCGTGCATGTGGTCGACGAAGGCGCGGAAATCGTCCGGGGAACCGAATCGAGCTGTCGGCGCGTAATAGGAGGTGACCTGGTACCCCCACGAGCCGCCGAACGGATGCTCGGCGACGGGGAGCAGTTCGATGTGGGTGTATCCGGCCGCCTGCACGTACTCGGCGAGCTGCTCGGCCATATCGCGGTACCCGAGGCCGGGCCGCCACGAACCGAGATGCACCTCGTAGACGCTCATAGGTGCGCGGGTCGGGTCGGTGGCCGCGCGCGTGTCCAGCCATGCGCGGTCATTCCACACGTGATGGCTCTCGGTGACCACCGACGCCGTCGCCGGGGGTTTCTCGGTGGCGAAAGCCAACGGGTCGGCGTGATCGACGGTTCGCCCGTCGGCGCCGTGCACGCGGTATTTGTACTTGGTACCCGGCACGACACCCGGCACGAAGACTTCCCAGATCCCGGACGACCCCAGCGCGCGCATCGGCGCGGTATTGCCGCTCCAACCGTCGAAATCGCCTATCACGGTGACGCCGCGCGCGTTGGGCGCCCACACCGCGAACGACGTGCCCGTCACGTCACCGTCGAGGGTGGCGTAGCGGCGGGGGTGGGCGCCGAGCACCTCCCACAGGCGCTCGTGACGGCCTTCGCCGATGAGGTGCAGATCGAGTTCGCCGAGCGTGGGCAGGAAGCGGTAACCGTCGGCACCGATGATCGTCTGGCCGCCGGGATAGGCCGTCACGACGCGGTAGTCCATGATCTCCGGATACGGCAGCGCCGCGGCGAAGACGCCGTGCCCCAGGGGCTCGAGCGCATGGTCGACGCCGCCGACCCGCACCGACACGGTTTCCGCGTGCGGGCGCAGGACCCGGACGGCCGTGCCGTCGGGATGGGGATGCGCGCCGAGCACGGTGTGCGGGTCGGGGTGGGTGCCTGCCGCGAGCAGCATGAGGTCGCGTCGTTTCATCGCAGCGTCCTGCGGTAGGCCAGCTCGGTGCGCGCCTGCTGTGACACCGGGGGCAAGGTGATGATGTGCGCGACGGCGTGTGCGGGGTCCAATCGCACGTAATTGGTTTGGGCCCAGTGGTATTCCTCGCCGCTGACCTCGTCGTACACCACAGGATGGTCGTGCCATTCGCGGCCGATCGCGGGCAGGTCGAGCGAGAGCATGCCCCACTCGGCGCCGAACGGGTTGAGATTCACCACGACCAGCACCGCGTCACCACTGGCGGGGTCGATCTTGGAGTAGGCGAGCAACGCGTCGTTGTCCACGTGATGGAAATGCAGGCAGCGCAACTGTTGCAACGCCGGGTGCGCCCGGCGGATCTCGTTGAGCCGGGTCAGCCACGGCTCCAGCGACTCTCCGCGCGCGAGCGCCTCGGCGAACGGACGCGGGCGCAGCTCGTACTTCTCCGAATCGAGGTACTCCTCGCTGTCCGGTCGCACCGCCTGGTGCTCGAACAGCTCGAAACCGGAGTAGACGCCCCAGGTCGGCGCGAGGGTCGCGGCCAGGACGGCGCGGATGGCGAACATTCCCGGTCCGCCGTGCTGAAGACTCTCGTGCAGGATGTCCGGGGTGTTGACGAACAGATTCGGGCGGGCCTCGTCGGCCTTCGCGGCCAGTTCGTTGCCGAACTCGGTGAGTTCCCACTTGGCCACTCGCCAGGTGAAATACGTATAGGACTGGCTGAATCCGCGCCGGGCGAGCCCGTAGAGCCGCGCCGGGCGGGTGAACGCCTCGGACAGGAAGATGACGTCCGGGTCGGTGCGCCGCACGTTCGCGATCAGCCACTCCCAGAAGTCGGCGGGCTTGGTGTGCGGGTTGTCGACACGGAAGATGTAGACGCCCAGCCCGATCCAGTGCCGAACCACGCGCAGCACTTCGGCGTAGAGACCGTCGGGATCGTTGTCGAAGTTGACCGGGTAGATGTCCTGGTACTTCTTCGGCGGGTTCTCCGCATAGGCGATGGTGCCGTCGGGCAGGGTCGTGAACCACTCGGGATGCGCCGACACCCACGGATGATCGGGCGCGCATTGCAAGGCGAGGTCGAGCGCCACCTCCAGGCCGAGTCGCCGCGCCTGCGCGACGAACTCGGCGAAATCGGCTTCGGTGCCCAACTCCGGGTGCACGGCATCGTGCCCGCCGTGCTTCGAGCCGATCGCCCACGGGGAGCCGACGTCGCCCGGCTCCGCGGTGAGCGCGTTGTTGCGGCCTTTGCGGTTGACCTCGCCGATCGGGTGGATGGGTGGCAGGTAGACCACGTCGAAGCCCATGGCGGCGATGCGCGGCAGTTCCTCGGCCGCGGTGGCGAAGGTGCCGTGCACCGGCTTGCCGGTCGCGTCGCGACCGCCGGTCGAGCGGGGGAAGAACTCGTACCAGGAGCCGTAGAGGGCGCGTTGCCGCTCGACCTGGACGGTGTGCTGCGGGCCGCGGGTGACCAGGTCACGCAACGGCGCGGCCCGCAGGATCTCGGCGACCTCCTCGGCGAAGGCCGGGGCCACCCGTGCGGGCAGTTGCTCGTCGCCGCGCAGCGCCGCCGCGACCGCGCGCAGGCGCTCGAACTGTTTTTTCGGTACGGCTTGGGCCGCGCGCTCGAACAGGCGGGCGCCCAGCTCCAGGTCGTTGGCCAGATCGGCGGCGCTCTGCCCGACGGCCAGCTTCGCCTCGATCGCCGAGCGCCAGGTCGCGATCGGGTCGCTCCAGCCTTCGATCCGGTAGGTCCACGCTCCCGGCGCGTTCGGGGTGAACGTCGCGTTGAAGACGTCGGGCTCGTAATCCGGCGTCATGCGGATGCGGGTCGGTCGCGACACACCCGGGGCGCGGACGACGAGTGTGGCGGCGACGGCCTCGTGCCCCTCCCGCCACACCACGGTGCGCACGGGAAAAACCTCGCCGACCACCGCTTTGGCGGGCCGGCCGCCGGGGATGGACGGTGCAGTGTCATCGATAGCGATGCGGCCGGTCACGGGACCAACCTACCGGTAGCCGGCCGTCCGGACCGGATCGGCGGAGTTTTCCTCCGCCGTCCCGGCTCGGCGCGGCGGCGGCTGAGCTGGGCTGATCGGTCAGCGTGCGTCGGCGGCGAGGCCGAGGCCCAGCGCGACCAGCACCGCGCCGAGCGCCCGTTCCACCCGCTGCCGGATGCCGCTGCGGCGCAGCCACGCACCCGCGTGGTCGGCGGCCAGCACCACGCCGACGCACCACGCGGTGTCGATCACCAACTGGATCAGCGCCAGGATCACCACGGTCGGCAGCACCGGCCCGCTGGACGGAAGGAACTGGGGAAGGATCGTCAACCCGAAGACGGCCGCCTTGGGGTTGGCCGCGATCGAGAGCAGCGAGGCGCGGAAGGCGGCGGCGGGCGAGCGGCCCGCCGGAAGCATCTTCGTCATCGCACTGCCGAACTCGTCGCCACCCCGTGCGCCCCGCCAGGCCTGCACGCCGAGCCAGATCAGCACCAGCGCCCCGACGATGTGCACCGCCGTGTTCATGGCCCGGTTCGCGACGAGCAGGACCGACAGCCCCGCTCCACCCGCCAAGGTCCAGCCGAGCACGCCGATCTCGTTTCCGGCTACCGCCGCCAAACCCGCGGTGCGGCCGTCACGCACGGCGCGCTGCAGGAACAGCGCGGTCGCAGGCCCGGGTAGCGCGGCGAGGAGCAGGCAGGCGAGCAGGAATTGCGGCAGAACATCGACCCAGTGCGGCATCCGCCGATGCTGTCACCTCTACGCGGCTCCGGCTACGGATTTCCCGGTCCGCGAGGGGGCCGAGAGGTGCCCAGGAGGCCACGACCAGGAATCCATGGCAGTGGCCGCCCGGGCGCTCACCTGACACTCCGGATGCGCGAAGAGCGCGGCGCTTACGGCAGAACCACGCACCCGACGCCGAGGTTGATCCCGTTGTCCACGTTCATCACCGGTGAAGTCCAAGCGGGACCGGCGGCGCCCTGTGTAGCCGAGATGGTGTGCGGCCCGGTCGCGTCAGGTACCCACGTGGTGGTGGCCTGGTTGCCGACCACCGGTGCGGGATTCGGCGTGAAGCTTCCGCCCGCGCTGTCGACGAACTGGACGGCGTCGGACGAAGGAACGTTGTCCACCGTGGCCGTCACCCGGTATTGGCAGTTGGTTCCGTAGTTTCCGAACCCGAGACTCATTCCTTGGGCCGTTGCCGTCGCCGTTGTGACCGCGGCCCCGGCGGCGGGTGCGACGAGAACGAGAGCCGCCGTGCAAGCTACGAACCCCGTCATCGCCGATCCGGCGCGCGACCAGCGCCGATCGCGGGCGCGATTTGGGTGTGCTTTCATCCACATCTCGATCACTCCCGTACTGATTCGGTTGGTGCGGCCGGTTGGTCCGCACAGCTTGTGGGTTTGCCCCGCGTTCGGGAGTTCACAAGGAAACGGGGGTCTCGATCGGGTAGCGGGCCAGGGGGCTCGGTGCGCGTGATGTGTTCGTTCTGTGACGGTAGAGGGCGTTACGCGAGTGCGCGCGCAGGGTGCGCGCCACCGAGCCACGTCACGAAAGACGCAGGTCGGAAGGTTGTTCCGGCTCGTAGGCGCGCACGGCGCGAGCGGTGGGCTCCGTGTAGTTTCTACCCAATGAAGGCATTGCGTCGTTTCACCGTCCGTGCCCATCTGCCCGAGCGCCTGGCGGCCCTGGGCGAGCTCGCCACGAATCTGCGCTGGTCGTGGCACCCGCCGACACAGGACCTGTTCGCCGCGCTCGATCCGCGGCGGTGGCAGGAGGTGGGCCACGATCCGGTCCGGATGCTCGGCGAGGTACCCGCGGCGCGGCTGGACGAGCTGGCCGCCGACCCCGCCTATGTCGCCCGCGTCGACGCCGCGGCGGCGGATCTGCGGGAATACCTCGCGGCGCCGGGCTGGTTCCAGCGCCGGGCAGGTGAGGAGGGCGTGCGGGGCATCGCCTACTTCTCGATGGAGTTCGGCGTCACCGAGGTGTTGCCGAACTATTCGGGTGGTCTGGGCATCCTGGCCGGCGACCACCTCAAGGCCGCCTCCGACCTGGGTCTGCCGCTGATCGGCGTGGGCCTGCTCTACCGCTCGGGCTACTTCCGGCAGTCCCTGACGGCGGACGGCTGGCAGGCCGAGCACTACCCGGCGCTGGACCCGCAGGGCTTGCCGCTGCGGGCGCTCACCTCGGACGGGTCGCCGGTGCTCATCCACGTGGCGATGCCCGACCGCAGGGTGCTGCGCGCGCGGGTGTGGATCGCGCAGGTCGGCCGGGTTCCGCTGTTGCTGCTGGACTCGGATATCGCCGAGAACGACCCGGAGCTGCGCGCGGTCACCGACCGGCTCTACGGCGGCGACCAGGAACATCGCATCCGCCAGGAGATCCTGGCGGGCATCGGCGGCGTGCGCGCGGTGCGCGCGTATACGGCGTCGGCCGGCCTGCCCGATCCCGACGTGTTCCACATGAACGAAGGGCACGCGGGCTTCCTCGGTGTCGAGCGCATCCGCGAATTCGTCGCGGAGGGGCGGGATTTCGATTCCGCGCTCGCCGCTGTGCGGGCGGGCACGGTGTTCACCACACACACACCGGTCCCGGCGGGCATCGACCGTTTCCCGATGCCGATGGTGCGCCGTTACTTCGGCGGTGCGCACGGCGAATCCGAATCCGCCCTGCTGCCAGGACTTCCCGTGGACCGGATCGTGGCGCTCGGACGAGAAGCCGATCCCGCTGTATTCAACATGGCGCACATGGGGCTGCGCCTGGCGCAGCGCGCCAACGGCGTCTCGCGCCTGCACGGCGAGGTGAGCCGGTCCATGTTCGCCTCGTTGTGGCCGGGCTTCGACCCGGCGGAGGTGCCGATCGGTTCGGTCACCAACGGTGTGCACGCCACGACCTGGGCCGCGCGGGAATGGGTGGACAAGGCGCGCGAGCACATCGGCGCGGAACTGGTCGAGGAGGGGCGCGGCTGGGAACGACTGCGTGAGATCGACCTCACCGAGCTGTGGTCGACGCGCAACACCCTGCGCGGCATTCTCGTCGACGAGGTGCGCCGCAGGGTGCGCGCGTCATGGTTGCAGCGCGGCGCCGCGGAGGCCGAACTCGGCTGGGTGAACGGCGTTTTCGATCCGAATGTGCTGACCGTCGGTTTCGCGCGCCGGGTGCCGACCTACAAGCGCCTCACCCTCATGCTGCGCGACCCGCAGCGGCTGCGCGCCCTGCTGCTGGACCCGCGCCGGCCGATGCAGTTGGTCGTCGCGGGCAAGAGCCACCCCGCCGACGACGGAGGCAAGGCGCTCATCCAGCAGGTGGTCCGCTTCGCCGACGATCCCGAGGTGCGGCACCGGATCGTCTTCCTGCCCGACTACGACATGTCGATGGCCCGCTACCTGTACTGGGGCTGCGATGTCTGGCTGAACAACCCGCTGCGACCGTTGGAGGCGTGCGGCACCTCCGGCATGAAATCCGCGCTGAACGGCGGGCTCAATCTCTCCATCCGGGACGGCTGGTGGGACGAGATGTACGACGGCGAGAACGGGTGGGCCATCCCGACCGCAGAGGGCGTCCGGGACGAGCATCGCCGCGACGACCTGGAGGCCACCGCGCTCTACGACCTGTTCGAGCGCACGGTGGCGCCCCGCTTCTACGAACGCGACGCGTCCGGGATGCCGGTGCGCTGGGTCGAGATGGTCCGCCACACCCTCCAGACCTTGGGGCCGAAGGTGCTGGCTTCCCGCATGGTCCGCGACTACGCGGTGGAGTACTACGCTCCCGCCGCCGCGGCGTATCAGCGGGCGACGGCCGACGAGTTCGCGGTGGCGCGCGCCATCGCCGAGTACCGTCACCGGGTCGAGTCGGCGTGGCCCTCGGTCAAGGTGATCCAGGTGGACAGCGCGGGTCTGCCGGATACGCCGGTCATCGGGGCGCGGCTGTCGCTCACCGCGCGAGTCGAGCTCGGCGGATTGAGCGTGTCGGACGTGGTGGTGCAGGCGGTGCTCGGCCGGGTGTCGGCGTCCGACGACCTCTCCGACACCACGGCGGTCCCGATGACGCACAGCGGGTCGGACGGCGGGGCCGAGCTGTTCACCGTCGACACCCCCGTGCCGCTGTCCGGAGCGGTCGGCTACACGGTGCGCGTGCTGCCGCACAACGACCTGCTGGCCTCCGACGCCGAGCTGGGCCTGGTCTCCGCCCCCAACGCCTAGCCGGGTGGCGCTGGTCACGGTGGGGCCGCCGCGAGTCGCCCCGGCCGGTGAATCGTCGGCTACCGTGCCTGGCAGCCCGAGCATTGTTTTCCCGACTGGAGTCACCCATGGTCACCGACGTTCTGAACCGGACCCGAGGACGCATCGACGGGTACTTCGGGGTCCGGTCGACCGGCTCGACCGTCCGGCGGGAACTCATGGCGGGAACGATCACGTTCCTCGCCATGTCGTACGTCCTCGCGGTGAACCCCGCGATACTCGGCGACCAGGGCGCGCTGGGTGACAAGGGCATCCCGATGCAGGCGGTGTTCACCGCCACCGCCGTCGCCGCGGTGTTCGGCACGTTGGTCATGGGGCTGTGGGCACGGTATCCGATCGCGCTCGCGCCGGGTATGGGACTCAACGCGTTCTTCGCCTACACCGTGGTGCTCGGCATGGGCATTCCATGGCAGGTCGCGCTCTCGGGCACGTTGCTGTCGGGCGTCATCTTCTTCGTCCTGGCCGTGACGAAGATCCGGGAACGCATCCTCGACGCGATCCCGATGCAGTTGAAGCTCGCGGTCGGCGCGGGCATCGGACTGTTCGTGGCCTTCCTCGGCCTGAAGAACGCCGGGATCGTGGTGAACAGCGAGGCGACCCTGGTCGCGCTGGGCGACTTCACCGAGGGCACCACGTTGCTCGCGCTGTTCGGGTTGCTGGTGACCGTGGTGTTCCTCGTGCGGGGCTGGCACGGAGCGGTGCTCTACGGCATCGTGCTGACCACGATCGTGGGCATCGTCAGCGGTTTGGTCGACCTGCCCAAGGGGGTGTTCGCCGCGCCGAAGGGCCTCGAGCACACCTTCGGCCAGGCGATCATCCATCTGCCCGACGCCTTCACCGGCCAGATGGCTGTGGTGGTGCTGACCATGCTGTTCGTCGACTTCTTCGACGCCTCGGGAACCCTGATCGGCGTCGCGAACCAAGCCGGTCTGCTGGACGAGGACGGCAAGCTGCCGCGCGCGTCGAGCGCGCTGGCGGCGGACTCGGTGGGCACCATGGCGGGCGCCGTCATCGGCACCTCGACCACCACCGCCTACGTGGAATCGACCGCGGGCGTCTCGGCGGGCGGCCGGACCGGCCTGACCGCCGTCACCACGGCGGGCTGGTTCCTGCTCGCGATGTTCTGCTATCCGATCTTCGCGGTGGTCGCGGGCTCCGGCGAGGTGACCGCCGCTGCACTCATCGTGGTCGGCATCCTGATGGCCCGCTCGCTCGGGCAGATCGACTGGAACCGCCTGGAGTACTCGGTGCCCGCGTTCGTCACCATCGTGATGATGCCGCTGACTTACTCCATTGCCAACGGCCTGGCCATGGGCATGCTGCTGTATCCGATCGTCATGGCGGCCAAGGGCCGGATCAAGGACGTACACCCGGCGATGTGGGCGCTGATGCTGGTGTTCCTCGGCTACTTCTTCTTCCTCGCGGAGTAACTTCCCGCTCGCCTTCGCGCTGAACCTTCCTTGCCTGCCGGTCGTGGAATAGGACCGAGGGGTTGGACAGTTGAGCTCTTCATGCGAGAATCGGACCGTAGTCCGGTTATTCGCCGAGGTAACGAACATACCGAAGACGACAGCGCAGGGATGAGGACCAGCATGACCATCAAATCCGTACTCGAACGAAACGGCGCCACTACCGAACTGGACGGAATCGCCACCGACATCGGCCTGCTGATCCTGCGGGTCGTCTTCGGCGGCTTGCTCGCGGCACACGGCGCGCAGAAACTGTTCGGCTGGTGGGGCGGACCGGGCCTACAGGCCAACGCGGACAGCTTCGAGCAGATGGGCTACAACCCGGGCAAGCTGTTCGGGACGCTGGCCGGCCTGACCGAACTCGGCGGTGGCCTTCTGCTGCTGCTCGGTCTGCTGACGCCGCTGGCCGGGGCGGTCGTGGTGGGCACGATGATCAACGCGATCAACGTCACCTGGTCCGGTGGACTGTTGGGCGGTTGGGAGATGGGCCTGCTGTTCGCGGTGGTCGGCGCGGCGCTTCCCTTCACCGGACCCGGCAAGTTCTCGTTGGACGCCGGGCGGCCGTGGGGGCGTCACGGCTTCGTGTGGGGTGTCGGTGCGCTGGTCGTGGCGGTCGTGGCGGGCGTGCTCACGCTGATCCTGAAGTGGGTGCTCTGACTCTGCGGCACAGCCGGATTCGCGGCGCGGTGGCCTCGGCCGCCGCGCCGCGGTCGTTTGTGGGCATCGTCATGTCACAGTGTGGCATTCCGGATCGTCGTCGTGGTGTTGCAGCGCGTGACGATCGAGCAAGGAGAAACCATGGCCGTCGAAATCAGCAATCCCGGTGCACTGCACGATCCGACCGGGTTCGGCTACAGCCACGTGGCGGTGGCGCGTGGAGAACTGGTGTTCATCGCCGGGCAGTACGACTCGGACGGGCAAGGGCACACCACGAGCACGGAATTCGCCGTGCAGGTGGACAATGCGTTCGCCAACCTGGGCATCGCGCTGCGCTCGGCGGGAGTGGACTTCGGCGATGTCGCGCAGTTGCGGACGCACATCGTCGACCACGACCTCGACAAGTTGGCGGTGCTGGGCAAGAAGATCGCGGAGATCTGGGGTGACCGCCCGCCCGCGCAGACACTGACCGGGGTGGCGGCGCTCGCGCTGCCGGGCATGCTGTTCGAGGTCGACGCGGTGGCCGTGCGCGGCTGAGTAGCCGCTGTGCGGAGATGAATTCGGTGAGGTCCCCGCGCCGCGTGCAGGGCTTGGCGCGGGGACGAGCCGATACATTCGGTGTGGGAATTGGGGGTCACCGAAGTACCGACCAACAATCTACTTCCGAATGGAATTAGATGCCGAGCGGTGTGTTTGGTATCACACCGTGGCCGCTGCGGCCAGTCGGTGCAACGCCTTCACCACGACCTCCGGGTCCGCGGTCTCCCAGTACGGCGGCAGCGACGCGCGCAGGTACCCGCCGTAGCGTGCGGTGGCCAGGCGGGAATCGAGGATGGCGACCACGCCGCGATCGTCGACGCTGCGCAGCAGGCGCCCGGTACCCTGCGCGAGCAGGAGAGCCGCGTGATTGGCGGCGACGGTCATGAACCCGTTTCCGCCCCGCATCTCCACCGCGCGTTGCCTGGCGGCCAGCAGCGGATCGTCCGGGCGCGGAAACGGGATGCGATCGAGAATCACCAGGCTCAGCGACGGCCCCGGCACGTCGACGCCCTGCCACAGCGACAAGGTGCCGAACAGGGAAGTCTCCGGGTCGTCGGCGAACTTGCGGACCAGCGCGCCCGTCGCGTCGTCACCCTGGCACAGCACGGGCGTTCGCAACCGGTCGCGCAGGGCGTCGGTGGCCGCGCGGGCCGCGCGCATGGAGGAGAACAAACCGAGGGTGCGCCCACCCGCCGCCGTGATGAGCCGTTCGATCTCGTCCAGATAGGCCGGTGCGAGCCCGTCCCGGCCCGGCGGGGGCAGGTGTTTGGCGACGTAGAGGATGCCGGACTTGGCGTGGTCGAACGGTGATCCGACGTCGAGCGAACTCCAGCGCACGGTGTCGGCGTCCGACGGCGCCTCCGCGCCGTTCGCGGTGGCCGCATCGGTGCGACTGCCCGACTGCGCGGGCAGGCCCCAGGTGACCGCGAGGCCGTCGAACGAGCCGCCGATCTGCAACGTCGCGGAGGTCAGCACGACGGTGGCGGTGCCGAAAAGCCTGCTGCGCAGCAGGCCACCCACCGACAGCGGCGCCATCCGCAGCGATCGGCGCACGACACCGCGGATCTCGTCGGCGGCCAGCCAGATGACGTCGCGCCGGGCGGCCGGGTCGGGCTCGTCGAAGGCCGTCAGCGCGCGGACCGCGCTGTCATGCACCTCATCGATCGCGGCCAACGCCATGGTGCGGGCGGCGGCGTTCTCCGGGTCGCCCTGCGCGGTGGTGCTGCCCGGTGGCGCCAGCGCGGTGCGCGCGTTCCACGCGGCGTCGCGGATCAGAGCCAGCACCGGGGCGACGCCGTCGGGCAGTCTGTCCCACCGGGCGGCGGGCAGTTCCTCCAGCACCTCGTGCCATGCCTCGGCGGCGCCCTCCAGACGGTCCAGCTCCTGCTCGTCGACCAGCTTGGCGCAGCGCCGTGCGGCCGCGCTGATCGCGGCGGAAGCCAGTTCGGCGGTGGCCACGCCGGTGACCCGGTCGACCAGCTCGTGCGCCTCGTCGATGACCACCACGTCGTGTTCGGGCAGCACCTGGATGCCGCTGATGGCGTCGATGGCCAGCAGCGCGTGGTTGGTCACCACCACATCGGCCTGCGCGGACTCGGTCCTGGCGCGCTCGGCGAAGCAGTCCTGGCCGAAGGAGCAGCGCGACTTGCCGAGGCATTCCCGCGACGACACGCTGACCTGCCGCCAGGCGCGGTCGCTCACCCCGGGGGCGAGTTCGTCGCGGTCGCCGGTCTCGGTGTCGGAGGCCCAGTCGTTGAGCCGTTGCACTTCGCGCCCTAGGCGGGAGATCGCGAACGCGTCGAACAGCTCCGCTTCGGCGGGCTCGTCCGGAACGGCGCTGTTGATCTTGTTCAAGCATAGATAGTTGTTGCGTCCCTTGAGGATCGCGAACTTCGGGGTGCGCCCCAGCGGTGCGCTCAGCGCCTCGGCCAGCCGGGGGAGGTCACGGTCGACCAGCTGACGCTGCAGCGCGATCGTCGCCGTGGAGACCACGACCGTACGGCCGGTGCGCACCGCGTGACGCAGGCTGGGCACCAGATAGGCCAGCGACTTGCCGGTACCCGTCCCGGCCTGCACCGCGAGGTGCTCCTTGGTGTCGATCGCGTGGTCCACCGCCGCGGCCATCGTCACCTGCCCGGCGCGCTCCTTGCCGCCGAGCGCCTGCACGGCGGTGGCCAAAAGGTCGGAAACGGGCGGCAGTTCGGGCACGCGAGCAGCCTACTCGGCACCGCCGACAAGGCAGGACGGTCGCCGAGACCGGACGGTCTACCGGCTGATGCTGCCCTCGAGATCGACGCCCGCTCCGCGCATACGGTCCAGCGCGGCGGTGATGGTGTCGGGCGCGACACCGGCGGTGAGGTCGAGCAGGACGCGGGTGTCGAAACCCTCGATGCGCGCGTCCAGCGCGGTAGCGCGCACGCAGTGGTCGGTCGCGATGCCGACGACGTCGACGGCGTCGACGCCGCGGTCACGCAGCCAGTCGGCCAGCGCGGCTCCCTCGTCGGTCGTGCCCTCGAACCCGGAGTAGGCCGCCGAGTACGTCCCCTTGGAGAAGATCGCCTGAATGGGTCCGGTGGACAGCGCGGGGTGGAAATCGGCGCCCGGCGTGCCGACCCGGCAGTGTGGCGGCCAGCTGTCGATGTAGTCGGGCTCGTCGGAGAAGTGCGCACCGGGATCGATGTGATAGTCGCGAGTCGCGACGATCGCGCCGTAGTTCGTCGCCACGAGGTGCTCGCTGATCCGGGCCGCCACGGCGGCGCCGCCGGTGACCGCGAGTGAACCGCCCTCGCAGAAATCGTTCTGGACGTCGACGATGATCAGTGCCCGGGTCATGGCGACCTCCCGCGGTGTGGCTGGATGACTGCCCCAGATTCTGCCGCCCGGTCGGACACTCGGTTCACCGACTCGCGGGAAATCAGTCGCCCGCGATGTAAACGCGGACACCGCCCACGGTGATTACCGAGTGCCCCCTTCGCTTCCCGGCCGAGTTCGCCGCCTTCTCGCGCTGCTTTTCGCCGCCGGACTGCTGCTGGTCTGCCGGGTCGATGAGCGTAGGCACCACCCTCAGACGAACGTGGTCACCACGGCCGGCTCACCTGCCGACAGCTTGAGACCCTCCCAAGGCAGGCTGATCAGTCCGCGCGCGACCAGGTCGCGGCTCTCGGCGAGGGTCGGCAAGTCCTCGACCTGCTCACCGCGGCGCAGCAGCGGGACCAGCGGCTCACGGGCTTGGAAACCGTTGGCGGGCGGCACCGGCCCGGCCGCCGGATAGACGATCTCCTCGACGATGGTGCCGGTCTCCCGGGCCAAGCGGATCACCTTCTTGGTGCCGCCGCGGGACTGCTTGTGGCTGCTGCGTTTGGCGACCGGCACCCCGTCGACCTCGACCAGCTTGTAGACCATGCCCGCCGTGGGCGCCCCCGAGCCGGTGACCAGTGCGGTGCCGACGCCGTAGACGTCGACCGGCTCGGCGCGCAACGCGGCGATGGCGTACTCGTCGAGATCGCCGGAGACCACGATGCGGGTCTTGGTGGCGCCGAGCGCGTCGAGCTGGTCGCGCACCTGCCTGGCCAGGACGCCGAGATCACCGGAGTCGATCCGCACCCCGCCCAGCTCGGTGCCCGCCACCTCGATGGCGGTCGCGACGCCCGCGGCGATGTCGAAGGTGTCCACCAGCAGTGTTGTCCCGACCCCGAGCGTCTGCACCTGGCTGCGGAACGCTTCGGCTTCGTGCGCACCGTCGGGTCCGCTGTGCAGCAGGACGAACGCGTGTGCGCTGGTACCCGCGCCCGGGATCCCGTAGCGGCGCACCGCCTCCAGATTCGAGGTGGCGTCGAAACCGGCCAGATACGCGGCGCGGGCGCAGTCGGGGGCGGCCAGCTCGTGGGTGCGCCGGGAACCCATCTCGATCATCCGCCGCCCACTCGCGGCGCTGACCATGCGTGCGGCGGCGGCCGCGATCGCGCTGTCGTGGTTGAGGATCGACAGGATCAGCGTCTCCAGGACGACGCATTCGGCGAAGCTGCCCCGCACCGAGAGGATGGGGGAGCCGGGAAAGTACAGCTCGCCTTCGGCGTAGCCGTCGATATCGCCGGTGAATCGGTAGTCGCGCAGCCAATCGAGCGTGCGCCGATCCGAGAACGAGGCGGCCACGGCGAGTTCCGCCTCGCCGAACCGGAACTGCCGCAGCGCGTCGAGCAGCCTGCCGGTACCCCCCACGACACCGTAACGACGACCATTTGGCAAACGTCTAGCAAACACCTCGAACGTGCATTGCCGATGCGCCGAACCGTCGGCCAGCGCCGCGGCGAGCATGGTCAGTTCGTACTGGTCGGTCAGCAGCGCCGTGCTGGAGACGCCGTCACGCAGATTCACGCAGTCACTGTAGACAGGACGGCTCGTCCACGGCGGCCGGCATCGGTCCGGTGAACCGGGGAATCGCGAATCGGGGCTGCGTGGGTGTTGTTTATCGGGAGTCGAGTCGTACCCTTGACCCTATGGCCTTGTGCAACATCGTCCGGGGTGACGTCGTTATGGACGCCGCGAACGCGACATTGTCGGCGGCACAGGCGACACCCGAAGCGGTCGAATACACCGAGATCCTGGAGGCGGAGGACCGCCCTTGGGTGACCGTGGTCTGGGACGATCCGGTCAACCTCATGCACTACGTCACCTACATCTTCCAGAAGCTGTTCGGCTACAGCAAAGCGAAGGCGACCGAACTGATGCTGAAGGTCCACAACGAAGGCAAGGCGGTGGTGTCGTCCGGTTCCCGGGACAAGATGGAACACGATGTCCAACGGCTGCATGCCGCTGGCCTGTGGGCCACCATGCAGCGGGACGACTGACCAGGACGACTACCCTGACGCCGTGCGCAAGTGGAGCAGGAAGAACTCGCTGAGCGGTCTCAAACTGCGATCCGAAATGGACGCACGTGAGGCCGATGTGCTTCGGTCGCTGGTGGGCGCGGTTTCCGGGCTGCTCACCGAGCGCGCCGAGTCCGCACCCGACGACGACTTGGCCGCCCTCACCGGCTTGCGATCCGGCAACACCGTGCCCCCGGACGACCCGAGGCTGCGCAGACTCCTTCCGGACTTCCACCGCAGCGAGCCCGGCTCGCCGGATGCCGAGCGCGCCGACCTCAACAGCGCGCTGCGCGGCCTGCACGAGCCCGACATCATCGACGCCAAGCTGGCGGCGGGTTCGGTCGTGCTGGACACCGTGCCGAGCGCGGGCGGCAAGATCGTCCTCACGCCCGAGCAGGCCGACGCGTGGCTGACCGCGCTCACCGACGTGCGGCTGGCGCTGGGCACGGTGCTCGACATCGACGCCGACACGCCCGACCAGCTCGCCCCCGACGACCCGCGCGCACCGCACCTGGACGTGTACCACTGGCTGACCTGGATGCAGGACTCACTGCTGCAGGCGCTGGCTCCCTGACCGGCCGCGATGCGAAGATCGGCGCGAGCCGACCCGCGGTTCCGCGTCGTGAGGAGTAGAGATGGCGAATGCCACCCCGGGGCAAGGTAATTCACTCACCGACGTGCCCGGAGTGCTGGTCGGTCATCACCACGTCCTCGACCCGGACGCCACACTCGGCTCCGGGGCGGCGACGGGATGCACGGTCGTGCGCGTGCCGGGCGGTGCGGTGGCGGCCGTCGACGTGCGCGGCGGCGGACCGGGTACCCGCGAGACCGACCTGCTCGATCCGGCGAACACCGTCCGCCAGATCGACGCGATCCTGCTCACCGGCGGCAGCGCTTTCGGTCTCGCCGCGGCCGACGGCGTGATGCGCTGGCTGGAGGAGAACGGCGCGGGCATCGTCATGGACCCGGCCGACGCGACCCGGGTGGTGCCCATCGTCCCCGGCGCGGTGATCTTCGATCTGCCCGTCGGCGCGTGGGACATCCGTCCCACCGCCGAGTTCGGCTATCGAGCGGCGGAGGCGGCGGGCGTCGACTTCGCCCGCGGTTCGGTGGGCGCGGGCGTCGGCGCACGCGCCGGATCGATCAAAGGCGGGGTGGGCACCGCGAGTATCGTGCTCGGCGAAGGCGCCGCCGCGGGAATCACCGTCGCCGCCCTGATCGTGGCGAATCCCGTCGGCTCGGTGTTCGATCCGCGCACCGGCTTGCCGTGGGGGTGCGGCACCGACGGACCCGAATTCTTCGGTCTACGGCCGCCGACCGAAGCGCAGTTGGCGGCGGCGAACGAGTTGCCGGTGAAAGGCACCGTGCTCAACACCACGATCGGCGTCGTGGCCACCGACGCCCCGCTCGATCCGGCGGGATGCCGGCGGGTCGCGGCCACCGCGCACGACGGCTTGGCCCGTGCGATCCGCCCCGCGCACTCGCCGCTGGACGGGGACACGCTCTTCGCGCTCGCCACCGGGACGGCGGAGGAGGGCGCGGACCTGCCGCTGCCGCCCGCTTTCCCCGCCGATCTGCTCGTCTTGGACGCGATCTGCACGGCCGCCGCCGTCTGCGTCGAGCGCGCCATCGTCGATGCGATCCGCTCGGCGCGCGCGGTAGCGGGCATCCCGGCCTATCACGACCTCTTCGGTGTTTGACTTCCGGCCCTGCTGTGCCTCGTGTGCGAGTCGCCGCCACTCGATCTCCGGGCCGGCTCCGGGGGACCGGGCGGTGTCGTCGTGGGAATAGCCGAATATTCTGGCTCGTTGTCGACTGAGATGGGTCGGCGTTGTGGAAAGGTGTGCGACTCGTGCTGGTGATCAGGGCCGACCTCGTGAAGGCGATGGTGGCGCACGCGCGCGCCGATCACCCGGATGAGGCCTGCGGTGTCATCGCGGGGCCGGAGGGCTCGGATCGTCCGGAGCGCTTCATCGCCATGGTCAACGCCGAACGTTCGCCCACTTTCTACCGCTTCGACTCGGGTGAGCAGTTGAAGGTGTGGCGTGAAATGGACGATGCCGACGAGACGCCGGTGGTGATCTACCACTCGCACACCGCCACCGAGGCCTATCCGAGCCGGACCGACGTGTCCTACGCCTCCGAGCCGTTCGCGCACTACGTGCTGATCTCCACCCGGGATCCGGAGCAGCACGAGCTGCGCAGCTACCGGATCGTCGACGGCGAGGTCACCGAAGAGCCGGTGCGGATCGTCGACGCCTACGAGAACTAGACCGATGCCTGTTCGCGAAACCGAGGAGTACCCATGCCGGTAACCGTGTCCATCCCGACCATCATGCGCGGCCTCACCGGAGGTGAGAAGCGTGTGCAGGCCGAGGGCGCCACGCTGTCGGCGCTGATCGATGATCTGGAAGCCAACCACCCCGGGCTCGCCGAGCGCCTGCTGAAGGACGGCAAGCTGAACCGTTACGTCAACATCTACGTCGACGACGAGGACGTGCGTTTCGCCGGCGGGCTCGAGGCCGAGGTGCCGCAGGACGCCAGCGTCACGATCCTGCCCGCCGTGGCCGGAGGCTGACCCGTCCCGTGGCGCGTTACGAATCGCTGATCGCGACCCTCGGCAACACTCCGCTGGTCGGTCTGCGCACCTTGTCGCCCCAGTGGGACGGTGACAGTCACGTGCGGCTGTGGGCCAAGCTGGAGGATCGCAACCCGACCGGCTCGATCAAGGATCGGCCCGCCCTGCGGATGATCGAACAGGCCGAGGCCGACGGGTTGCTGCGACCCGGCTGCACCATCCTGGAGCCGACCAGCGGGAACACCGGCATTTCGCTGGCTATGGCCGCGAAGCTGAAGGGGTACCAGCTGATCTGCGTGATGCCGGAGAACACCTCGGTGGAGCGTCGGCAGCTGCTCACCATGTTCGGGGCGCGGATCATCGATTCGCCCGCGGCGGGCGGCTCCAATCAGGCCGTCGCGCTGGCCAAGCAGATCGCGGCGCAGAACCCGGACTGGGTGATGCTCTACCAGTACGGCAATCCGGCGAACGCGGCGGCGCACTACGAGACGACCGGTCCGGAGATCCTGGCCGACCTGCCCGAGATCACGCATTTCGTCGCGGGCCTCGGCACCACGGGAACGCTGATGGGTACGGGCCGTTTCCTGCGCGAGAAGGTGCCCGGCATCGAGATCGTCGCCGCCGAGCCGCGCTACGGCGAACTGGTCTACGGCCTGCGCAACATCGATGAGGGATTCATCCCCGAGTTGTACGACGAGAGCGTGCTGACCACCCGTTTCTCGGTGGGTCCGTACGACGCGGTGAAACGCACCCGCGAACTGGTGCTCGAAGAAGGCATTTTCGCCGGGATCTCCACCGGAGCCATCCTGCACGCCGCGCTCGGCGTCGCCCGTAAGGCGGTGGAGGCGGGCACCCGCGCCGACATCGCGTTCGTGGTCGCCGACGGCGGATGGAAGTACCTGTCCACCGGGGCCTACGACGGCACCCTCGAAGAGGCGGAAGAGCGGCTCGACGGCCAGCTCTGGGCCTGATTCCCGGCCGCGCCGGTACCCTCGATGAGGCGGGGCCACGCCCCCGCAACGGCGAGGAGGTGGCCATGACCGGCGCGGGAACCGGGTCGTCGTTCGACCCTGATCGGATCGCTGCGATCCGTGCGCGCCTGGGCAAGCCCGTCAGCGCGCCGGGGCCGTCCACGCCGCCCAACACCGCGGGTTTCGCCGCGGTCAAACAGTTGTGGCTGCGCGCGGGGATGCTGATCGTCTGCTTCGTCGCGGCGCTCTACGGGCTCGAAGGGGTCGACTCCGTGGTCGGCGGACGGCTCGACTACGCAGGCATCGAGCCGCGCCGCGCCGACGGCCTGTCCGGCATCCTGTTCGCGCCGTTGCTGCACGGCGGCTGGGGGCACCTGATCGGCAATACGCTTCCGGTGCTGGTGCTCGGTTTCCTCGTGCTGCTGGCGGGGATCGGCCGGGGGCTGGCCGCGACCGCGATCATCTGGCTGCTGGCCGGGCTCGGCGTCTGGCTCACCGGAGCGGCCGGCAGCGTGCATCTCGGTGCGTCCTCGCTGGTATTCGGCTGGTTGACCTTCCTGATCTCCCGTGGCTGGTTCGCCAGGAACGTGGGGCAGATCGCGCTCGGCCTCGTGGTGCTGGCCCTGTACGGATCGCTGCTGTGGGGGGTGCTGCCGGGACAGGACCGAATCTCTTGGCAGGGGCATCTATTCGGCGCGTTGAGTGGATTGCTGGCCGCCTGGGTACTCTCTGGAGATGCACGACGAAACCGCCGCGGGGACCGAGCCGGAATCGGCGCTTCGCCGCGGTGACGCGCGGCCCGCGGGAGAATGTGGGGGATCCTTTCTTGAGTGAGAATTCCGCGTGGCAGCATGGGGGAATGCGCCTTACCGTCCTCGGGTGCTCGGGCAGTGTGTCCGGCCCGGACTCTCCTGCGTCGGGTTATCTGCTGACCGGCCCGGACATGCGGCCGACGGTCATCGATTTCGGTCCGGGAGTGCTCGGCGCGTTGCAACGCCACGCCGACCCTGGTGAAGTCGACATCTTCCTGACCCATCTGCACGCGGACCACTGTCTGGACCTGCCCGGTTTGCTGGTGTGGCGTCGCTACCATCCGACTCCGCCCGAGGGCAAGGCGGTCGTGCGCGGCCCGTCGGACACGTCGTTGCGTATCGGCAACGCCTCCGCCGAGGTCGGCGGCGAATGCGACGACTGGTCCGACGTGATCGACATGCGGCCCTGGGCCGAAGGCGAGCCGATCTCGTTCGGGCCCGGGCACACGGTGACCGCACGCCGCATGTACCACCCGCCGGAGTCCTACGGGCTGCGGATCGTCACCGCTGCCGGACGCACCTTCGTCTACACCGGTGATACCGCGTTGTGCTCCCAGGTCCACGAGCTCGCGCAGGGCGCCGACGTCCTGATGGCGGAGGCGTCCTGGACGCATGACCCGGCGAACAGGCCACCGGGCATTCACCTTTCGGGTACCGAGGCAGGCCAGATCGCCGCCGAGGCGGGGGTGAAGGAACTGCTGCTCACTCACATCCCCCCGTGGACTTCCCGCGAGGACGTGATCGCCGAGGCCAAAGCCCAGTTCGCGGGTCCGGTACATGCTGTGGCCCCGGGCGAGACCTTCGATCTCTGATCGCATCCGGATCCGCCACCACCGGCGCGAACCGCCACCGCACTCGAGACTCGAGACGTCGAACCCTTGTGTGGCACCCGAGCGAAGCGAGACCGAGCATCCGCCGTTCGCGGCCCGCGAGCCACAAGGGGGGCCGCGAACACGCCGCGCGAAGGCGCGGCCGATCGGACACAGTAGGCTGTGCCCCGTGTCGAGACGAGCCGATGGCAGGGCGGACGATGAGCTCCGCGAGGTCCGGATCACCCGGGGATTCACCACGCATCCAGCCGGTTCGGTGCTGGTGGAGTTCGGTCAGACGCGGGTGATGTGCACCGCGAGCGTCACCGAGGGAGTGCCGCCGTGGCGGCGTGACTCCGGGTTGGGCTGGCTCACCGCCGAATACGCGATGTTGCCCGCCGCGACGCACACCCGCAGCGGGCGTGAATCGGTGAAGGGCAGAGTCGGCGGACGGACCCAGGAGATCAGCCGACTGGTCGGCCGTTCGCTGCGCGCCTGCATCGACCTGGCCGCGATCGGTGAGAACACCATCGCGATCGACTGCGATGTGCTCCAAGCCGATGGTGGTACCAGGACGGCCGCCATCACCGGCGCCTACGTGGCGCTGGCGGATGCCGTGACCTATCTCGGCGCGGCAGGCGCGCTGGCCGACCCGCAGCCGATCTCGTGCGCGATCGCCGCGGTGAGTGTGGGCGTGGTCGACGGCCGGGTGCGCTTGGACCTGCCCTACGAGGAGGATTCGCGCGCCGAGGTCGACATGAACGTGGTCGCGACCGACACCGGGACATTGGTGGAGATCCAGGGCACCGGCGAGGGCGCCACCTTCCCGCGCTCCACGCTGGACAAGTTGCTCGATTCCGCGCTCGCGGGCTGTGAGCAGCTGTTCGTCGTGCAGAAAGAGGCGCTGGCGCTGCCGTATCCCGGTGTGCTTCCGGAGCCGGCCGAGGCGAAGAAGAAGTGATGACCCGCCGTCTGCTGGTGGCCAGCCGCAACGCCAAGAAATTGAACGAGCTGCGCCGCATTCTCGATTCGGCGGGTATCACCGGTATCGAGATCGTCGGGTTGAACGACGTTCCCCCGTACGACGAAGCACCCGAAACCGGCGCGACGTTCGAGGAGAACGCACTGGCCAAAGCGCGCGACGGCGCCGCGGCCACCGGGTTGGCCTGTGTCGCCGACGACTCCGGTCTCGAGGTGGACGCGTTGAACGGGATGCCCGGCGTGCTGTCGGCGCGCTGGTCCGGCAAGCACGGCGACGACGCGACCAACAACGTGCTGCTGCTGGCACAACTGGCCGATGTGCCGGACGAGCGCCGCGGCGGGCGGTTCGTGTCGACCTGTGCGCTGGTTGTGCCCGGCGGCGTGGAGACCGTGGTGCGCGGCGAATGGCCCGGCGTGATCGGGCGGAAGCCGGTGGGCGACGGCGGTTTCGGCTACGACCCACTGTTCGTCCCGGAGGGCGGCGATGTCACCGCGGCCCAGTTGACGCCCGCGCAGAAGGACGCGATGTCGCATCGCGGCCGGGCGCTGGCCCAGTTGACGCCCGCGCTGGCTGCGCTGGCCGACGGCTGAGCGCGGGCCTGGGGTCAGACGCCGAAGTCCTGCTTGACCTGCTTGGCGTTGACGTGCTCGACGAAGAACGACAGCAGGGGGATGGTGCCCGCGAGCAGAGTGCCGACGGTGCGCAGGACCGGCCAGCGGACCTTGACCGCGAGGTCGGCGGTGAACAGCAGGTAGACGAAATACACCCAGCCGTGCACGACGGCGATCCAGCTGGGGGTCTGCACGTCGAAGCCGTACTTGGCGATCATCTCGCCGGTGAGCAGCAGCAGCCAGAGTCCGGTGATCCAGGCCAGCGCCCGGTAGCGCAGGAGCGCCGGACCGATTTTGGCGGCGTTCCCGGCAGCGGCCGGGGTCTCGGTGGTCTGGCTGGTCTCGGTGGAATTCTCGCTGGTGGTCAACCGGCGCTCCTCTCGCGGGTGGGCAGGCCTGCCGAACGGACCTGCTCATCGATGTCGTTGGCGTGCAGTTCGGCGAGGTACCGGTTGTACTCGGCGAGCACCGGGTCCTCGTCCCGAACGGCCTTGGGGCGCTCGGGCAGCAGACCCGCGGGCAGTTCTGTGGGAGCGATCGGTTTCGCGGCGCGCCCGGCTGCGGTGGGAGTGCGCCGGGGGGTCTCGTCCTCCGTTTCGTTCGCTTCACGCTCGAGCCGGACGAACCGGAAGTAGGCGAAGACGGCGAATCCCGCGAACAGCGGCCACTGCAGCGCGTATCCGAGATTCTGGCCGGTGCCGCTGGAGGACTCGTACCGTTCCCACTGCCACCAGGCCAGCGCCAGGCAGCCCAGCGCGGCCACGATCACCAACGCGATCAGGGCCGGGCGGTTGTGTGCCGAGCGGCGGGGTGAGGCGGACACGGCTTCTACGGTACCCGTTCTACTACGCGGGCCGTAGAACCAGGTACGTCGTCTCGCGCGCGCTGTGGCCACGATCATCGCGACGCGCGAGCGGACTGCGTCGGAGCAGGTCTTCAGCCGGTGCCGTCGAGCGCGCCACGCGCGGCGCTCACGCTCAGGAGTTCGGGCGTGCACAGCGGGCCGGGCACACGGTTGACGGGCACGGCAGCCTCCGTCGGCCTGGATGCCGCGCCGGACGGGGTCGAGTCCGGACCGCGCCCGAGCGGCGTCCGGCTCAGAACGAGTAGACGACGCCGGTCTTGCGTTCGGACTCGGCCCACAGTCGCTGCCAGAGCTCCCTGTTCTGCGACAGGCGGGTGGACGGCGCGGCCTTGACCGGCCCTTGGGTTCCGAACAGCCAGGTGGGCCCCCAGTAGACCTCGGGGTCGGCATCGGGCATGGTCGCGGCGAACAGCGTCGAGTGCGCTGCCTTGGCGGGTGAGTGTCCGATCAGCCGGATGAACGGTTTGGAGATGTAGTCGAGCGGGGTCTCGGTGTGGGCGAAGAGGTCGGTGGCCGAGACGCCGGGGTGCACACCGTAGGAGCGCTTGCGCGAGCCGGATTCGGCCAGTCGGCGCTGTAGTTCCCGCGCGAACATCAGATTGCACAGCTTGGACTGGGCGTAGGCGAGATTGCGCTGGTAGCGGCGGTTCTGGTAATCGAGGTCGTCGATCCGCAGCTTCGGGGTCTGCTTGTGCGCGATGCTGGAGAGCGTGACCACCCGATCGGTGATCCGGTCCAGCAGCAGTCCGGTGAGCGCGAAGTGTCCGAGGTGGTTGACGCCCCATTGGGTTTCGAAACCGTCCTTGGTCCGCGAGAACGGGAGGTTCATCAGGCCCGCGTTGTTGACCAGGACGTCGATCTCGTCGCTGTCGTCGGCGAACTTGCGCACCGAGGCCAGGTCGGCCAGGTCCAGTTCGGCCACCCGGACGTCGCCGTCGATGGCCCCGGCGACCTCTTTCGCCTTGACCGGGTTGCGGCAGGCCATGATCACGGTCGCGCCCTTGGACGCCAGGACTTTCGTGGCGACGGCGCCCAGGCCGCCGTTCGCGCCGGTGATGACAAAGGTGCGTCCCGTCTGATCCGGGATCTCACTTGGTTTCCACGCCATGGGCCAACCTTACTTTGGAGTAAGTTTCGGGGGAAGGTTTCGACGGCATTCGGCATCGATCGTCTCAGACGCGAGAGTTCACGCCCCGGAACGCAGCCGCGACACGAGCTTCGCATCGTGCTCTGAGCCGCATATGTGATCCCTGTCGGTCTCAGATTTGCCATAAGTATGCGGGGTCCTGGTGGAGACCGCAAGAACGAAGTCGTTCGGTCTCCGCCTATGGGAATAGTCCGTGGTCGCCGGGATTTCGCTACGGTGAGAGATGTGACGGCGACAGCGGGTAGACAGTACGGCGGGCGTGCTGTCGCGGAGCGGAAGGCCGAGCGGCGCCTGCGGTTCCTCGATGCGGCCACCCGGATCTTCGCCGAACGCGGCTACGCGAACTGCTCGCTGGCCGACGTCTGCGCGGCCGCGGGCCTGTCCAAGCGGCAGTTCTACGAGGAGTTCCAGACCAGGGAAGACGTTCTGGTCGCCGCGTACGACCGGATCCAGGACGAGGCCGCCGCCGCCGTGCTCGCCCGGATCGGTGAACTCGACCCGCGGTTCGACCTGCCCGCCGCGATGACCGCCGTGGTGACGGCCTACCTCGAATCGATCGGTTCCGATCCCTATCGCGCGAAGGTCGCCTTCATCGAAGTGGTCGGGGTGAGCGACGGGATGGAGCGCCACCGTCGCGAACGCCGCCACGGCTGGGCGTCGGTGCTGGAGTCTCATGTGGTGCCGGTCGTGGCGCCGGGCTCGAGGGTGCGCGGCGCGCCGGGGTGGGGTGCGAGCGCTTTGATCGGCGCGATCAACGGCTTGGCGCACGAGTGGGTACTCGCCGATCCGCGTCCGACGGCGGCCGAGCTCGTCGATCTGCTCGTCCCGATCGCCATGGCGTTGATCGAGCGGCCGCGGGAGAGCTAATCGCGGACGGCGTAGTCGCCGATCGCTTGCTCCAGCGTGTCGAACGCGCTGCCGATGTATTCGGTGAGGGCGGTGGCGATGCGGTCGTCGGATTCGCCGTCGAGCGTGCGGCGCAGGGTCTCATCGAACAGGACGCGATGCACGCCGCCGAGCAGCGCGGCCGCGACGCGAGGTGTGATGTCGGTGGCCGCGGCGCTCGTTTCCGCCGCGAGGGTGGTGGCCAGCGCCTGTTCACGCTCGTCGTGGAACTCGCGCAGCCGGGCCGTCAGCGCGGGGCTGTCGGTGATCAGGCGGGCGAATTCGGGCCCGGAGAAGCCCACCACCGGATCTTGCCGGGCCACGGCGGCCAGGTAGTCCCGCCGTAGCGCGGCGAGCGCCGACTCGCCGGACGCGCGCTCGCGCACGACGCGGGCGAGCTGGTCGACGAACACCTCGTGCAGGTCCAGTGCGAGATCTTCCTTGCGAGGGAAGTAGTTGGTGACCGTCATCTTCGCGACCTGCGCGGCGGCGGCGACGTCGGCGATCGTCACCTTGTCGAAGCCGTGTTCCAGGAACAGCGCGGTCGCGTGATGGGAGATGTTCTCCCTGGTCTGCTGCTTTTTCTTGGCCCGGAGCCCGAGGTCGGCTGTGCTCATGTCATCACCATAGCTGAACCCGACATAAAAATGCTCTTGACATATTTTTATGCTCATTCTAAGTTTGTGTTCGTCATCGGAACGAAGGAGCGGCAGCACCATGAACCACGGACTTGTCGAAGCGACCCCGACCCGCATCAGCTCCCCCCTCGACCGAAAGGGATCAGCCACCATGGCCGACAAGACCACCGCGCATTCCGTCCTCGAAACCGCGATTCGCCTGCTCCGCACCGAAGGGAACGACATGAGCGGTGCTGCCCGCGACGTGGCCGCGGCCCGCGTCACCCCGCCCGTTCGGCCCTACCCGAGCGCAGTGCGCCGAGGGCGACGGGACACCGAGCCGATTCGGTCCACCACGGGTTATCGCGCCAAGCCGCAACGCCCGCTGCGCATCCCGGGGCGCGGCTGACCTCCCCTCATCCCCGTTCGGCGGCGTGTTCGCCGCACCGCCGAACGGTCCGCTTCACCAGGAAGGACGTTCCGTGACCGAACTGTGCACCCGCCCTACCCGCTTCCCCGGCGCCGTCAGCGCCGACCCGATCAAGGATTACCTGCGGCTCATCGGCCGCACCCCACTGCTCACCGCCGCGCAGGAGTTCGAGCTCGGCGAGCGGATCGAGGCCGGCGAGCAAGCCGCTGCGCGCCTGGCGGCCGGTACCGAGGTCGATGCGCTGGAGCGCGGCCGATTGCGTCGCCGGATCGCGGACGGCGAACGCGCCAGAGCGCACATGGTCGAGGCCAACTTGCGCTTGGTCGTCTCGATCGCCAAGCGGTATCCGACGCCCACGGGCATGTCGCTGCTGGACTTGGTGCAGGAAGGCACGCTCGGCATGATGCGCGCGGTGGAGAAGTTCGACCACCGGCGCGGGCTGAAGTTCTCCACGTACGCGACCTGGTGGATCAAGCAGTCGATCGGTCGAGCACTGGCCGATCAGAGTCGCACGATCCGGATACCGGTGCACGTCGTCGAGATGCTCAACCGGCTGAACCGCACGCAGCGGGCGCTGGCTCAGCGGCTGGGGCGCGCGGGGACGGTCGCGGAGCTCGCCGCGGAGCTGGAACTGCCGGCGGGAAAGGTGCGCGAGCTGCTCGACCTCGCCCGCGAACCGCTGTCGCTGCACACCCCGATCGGCGACGATGCCACCGAGTTCGGTGAGCTCATCGCCGACACCGCGCCGGACCCCTCCGATTCGGTGGCCGCGTCGGCACTGCGCGCCCAGCTCGACCGGGCGCTCGGCACGTTGACGGCACGGGAGGCCGAAGTGCTCGCGTCGCGCTACGGCCTGGCCGGCGCGGAACCGAAGACACTCGAAGAGGTCGGCAAGACCTACGGCGTGTCTCGCGAACGTGCTCGGCAAATCGAGGCCAAGGGCCTGGCGAAACTGCGGCAGCCTGCGCGGCTCGAGGCGCTGGAGGGCCTTCTCGGCTGATTCGCTGTTGTGTCGCTGGACATCCATCCAAGCGGCAGAGTCCCATACTGGGCTGATGGCTGGTTCGGTAGCTGTGGCCGCGGACCCGGTTGCCCCGATGGGCAGGGCCAAGACCAACATCGTCTTCGGCACGATCGTGCTCGGCATGCTGATGGCGGCGCTGGACCAGACCATCGTGTCCACCGCGCTGCCCACCATCGTGGCCGATCTCGGCGGTGCGGGGCACATGGCCTGGGTGGTCACGTCGTATCTGCTCGCCGAGGCGGTGGCGACGGCGCTGGCGGGCAAGCTCGGCGATCTGTTCGGCCGCAAGCTGGTATTCCAGGTCAGCGCGGTGATCTTCATCGTCGGGTCGATGATCGCGGGCTTGGCGAACGGCATGCTGTTGCTGGTCGCCGCCCGCGGCATCCAGGGCTTCGGCGCCGGTGGACTGATGGTCACCTCGATGGCGCTGATCGCCGACATCATTCCGCTGCGGCAGCGTGGCAAGTACCAGGGCGCACTCGGGGCGGTGTTCGGCGTGACCACGGTGATCGGTCCGACGCTGGGCGGCCTGTTCACCGACCACGCCAGTTGGCGCTGGTGCTTCTACATCAACGTGCCGGTCGCCGTTGTCATGATCGCGTTGGCGGCGCGCACCATCCCCCGGGTGCGGGCCGCGGCCAGGCCGATCATCGACTACGCGGGCATCGGTCTGGTGGCGCTGGGCGTCTCCTGCTTGATCCTCGGATTGGAATGGGGTGGGGAGCAATACGCGTGGGGTTCGCCGACAATCATCGGCCTGTTCGCCGGGGCGGTGATCCCGCTGGCCGGGTTCGTGGCGGTGGAGTCGCGAGCCGCCGAACCGATGCTGCCGATGGGGTTGTTCCGCAGCCGGGTATTCACGGTGTGCTCGATCCTCAGCTTCATCGTCGGCTTCGCGATGCTCGGCTCGCTGACCTACCTACCCGCCTATCTGCAATACGTGGACGGGGTTTCGGCCACCATGTCCGGCGTGCGCACCCTGCCGCTGGTGGCAGGCCTGTTCGCCACGTCGATCCTGTCCGGACAGGTGGTCGGCAAGACCGGACGCTACCGGTACTTCCCGATCGCGGGCACGCTGGTCATGGCACTCGGGCTGTACCTGATGTCGACCATGGGCCGGACCACCAGCACTTGGCTGGAGTCGCTGTACATGCTGATCCTGGGTCTCGGCATCGGCCTGGCCATGCAGGTGCTCACCATCGTCGTGCAGAACACCGTGCCCTACGCCCAGCTGGGCACCGCCACCTCCGGAGTCACCTTCTTCCGCACGCTCGGGAGCGCCTTCGGCACAGCCGTTTTCGGCACCCTGTACAGCAACGAGATCGGTCCCGCGCTCGCCGATGCCCTGACTCGCTCGCGTGTGGTGCCGCCGGAGGTCGCGGCGGACCCGCAGGCGTTGCGCGCACTGCCCGCCGAGCAGTCGGCTCCCCTCATCGACGCGTACGCGGACTCCATCGCTCACGTGTTCTTCTGGGTCGTACCGGTCGCGCTGGCCGGATTCGTGATCGCGTGGCTGCTGCCCGAAGTGCCGCTGCGCGACAGCGCGCGAGCGGGCGCGGGCGATGTGGGCGAAGGGTTCTCGGTGCCCGACTCACCGGATCGGTTGGTGCAACTGGAACGGGCTATCGCGGGCACCATGCGCGGGGCGGGAGCCGAGCACCCGATCGGCCCGCGCATCCTCGCCGAGGCCGACAGCGACCTGACGCGTGGGGAGGCATGGGCGCTGGGACAGGTGTATCTGCGCGACCGGGTGATCGGTGCGGCGACGCTGGCCGAGATAGCGCGGGCGCACCGGTTGCCCGACGAGGTGATCGAACCGATCTACGACCAGGTCGGCGCGGAGGGGTATCTGACGCGCGAGGGCGAACGGTTGCGGCTCACCGACTCCGGCGCGGCCGAGATCGATCGGATCAAGACCGCTTGGCGGCGCTGGCTCGACAGCAGGCTCGACGATTGGAACGAAGCCGATCCCGCCGACCGCGCCCTGCTGGACCAGGCGCTGACGAACATCGCCACGAAATTGCTGGAAGACCACACGCGCGAGCAGGAAACGGTGCCCGCCTGAGCGCTTGCGCCCGAATACTCGCACACGTATATTCGTGCACGAGTAGGGAGGCGCCGCTATGAAGAAACGCAAGGTGGACAACCTGCTGGCGCTCGCGGTGCTGTCGGTGATCATCGAGCGTCCGATGCACCGCTACGAGATCGCGCAGACCTTGCGCGAGCGGGGCAAGGACCAGGACATGGCGATCAAGTGGGGCTCGCTCTACACGGTCGTGCAGAACATGGCCAAGGTCGGTTTCCTCGAAGTGGTCGGCAGCGAACGGGCCGGTGCGCGGCCGGAGCGGGTGATCTACCGGATCACCGACGCGGGCCGCGCCGAGATGGCCGATTGGACCAGGGAACTGCTGTCGACTCCCGAGCAGGAACATCATCGGTTCGTCGCGGGCCTGTCCATTCTCGCGGTGCTCCCGCCCGCCGAAGTGGTCGACCTGCTCGGCACGCGCCTCGAAGCGCTGAAACGGACGATCGAGCGCCTGCGCGGTGAACTCGACGGCTTGGCGGGCACGCTGCCTCGCCTGTTCATCGTCGAGTCCGAGTTCGCGCTCACGATGCTGGAAGCCGAGGCGGCATGGACGCGTTCGCTGCGCGACGAGCTGACCGGGGGCACCTTCCCGGGGCTGGAGCAGTGGCGCGCGTGGCACGACCGCGGCATGCCGCCATCCGAGGTCACCGAACTGGTGGAGAGGGGGATGGCCGAGAACTAATGCCGGAAATCGGGCCCGGCGAGGTGCGGCAACACCGCCGCCGGGCCCGATCGAAACAGTCTCGAACCGCGCCCGCGAACGCACCCGGCTACAAGGCTGGCAACCACAGGATAACCGGGTGGGTGACGCGCGCGTCGGTTCGGGAACCGAAACCCCGTATCGCACGAATCCTGGAGACACCCATGTCCGAAACACGTACCGCCCTGGTGATCGGTGGCGGAATCGCCGGCCCCGTGGTCGCGACCGCCCTGCGCAAAGCGGGCATCGAAGCTCGCGTCTACGAGGCTTATCCCGGCCCTTCCTATGGCATAGGCAGCGGACTCGCCCTCGCGCCCAACGGCATCGCCGCCCTCGACATCATCGGAGCGGGCGACCCCGTCCGTGCGATCGCGCAACCGGTGTCGAAGATGAACATGGCGGTTGGAGACAAGGTGCTCGCATTGCCCGGCCTCGCCGATGTGCCTCCCCTGCAACTGGTCGATCGCAGCGAATTGCACCAAACGCTGCGTCGGCACGCGGTCGCCGCGGGGGTGCCGTTCGAGTACGACAAGCGCCTGGTCGATGTAGGTGAGCGGGAGACGGGCGTCGTCGCCCGGTTCGCCGACGGCAGCACGGCCACCGCCGACGTGCTGATCGGCGCGGACGGCATCCGCTCGACGGTGCGCACGTTGATCGACCCGGACGCGCCGGGCCCCGCCTACACCGGCATGCTGGGTTTCGGTGCGATCACCGAGTGCGCCGCCGACCTCGCGCCCGACACGATGACTTTCGCGTTCGGCAAGCGGGCGTACTACCTGTACTGGCCGGTCGGCGACGGCCGTGTCGCGTGGGGAGCGAACCTGCCGCACAAGGAGTATCTGTCGCTCACCGCGGCGCGGGCGATCCCGAACGCACACTGGTTGGAGATCCTGCGCGAGACCTACCGCGATGACACCCCTGGCGGCGAGTTGGCCCGCCGTACCACCGAGGAAGAGCTGGAAGTGACCGGCGCGCTGCACATCATGCCGCCGGTGCCGCACTGGTATCGCGGACGGATGGTACTGGTGGGCGACGCGGTGCACGCCCCGTCCAACAGTTCCGGCCAAGGCGCGTCGCTGGCGATCGAGAGCGCCGTGCAGCTGGCCCGCTGCCTGCGTGATCTGCCCGCCCCGGAGGCGTTCGCCGTCTACGAGCGCTTGCGGCGCGACCGTGTGGAGGGTATCGCCGCTCGCGCCGCGAAGATCAATCACAGCAAGACGCCGGGGCCGGTGGCGCGCAGAGTAATGCGGCTGCTCATGCCGCTCATGGCCAAGACCGTGATGAAACCGGAGAAGACCATGGGACCCGAGCAGCGCTACCGCATCGATTGGGACGCGCCGGCCGACAGCGAGCTCGCGGCGGCCTAGGAGCACCGAGAACGCCCGCCGGTCCGGCCGATCGGCTGGACGGCCCGTTCCTGCGCGACTCGCATCAGCGGAAGAATAGAATTTCGCTGTGAGCGATAGGGATTCCGATGGGAATGTCGATCTGAACCAACTGCGCACGTTCTTGGCCGTGCACCGGGCCGGATCGATCACCGCGGGAGCGCGGCTGGTCGGGCTGTCCCAGCCGACGGTAACCGGGCAATTGCAGGCGTTGGAGAAGCGGCTCGGCGCGCGACTGTTCGAGCGACTGCCGCGCGGCGTGTCGCCGACCGCGGCGGCGACCGAGTTGGCGGCGCGCGTCGCCGCGCCCCTGGACGCGCTGGACACCGTAGCGGGCCCGGACCACCGTGCCGAGCCCACGCCCCAGTCCGCCGTGCGGCTGGCCGGGCCCGCCGAGTTCCTCGCGGTCCACGCGCTCCCGGCGCTCGCGCCGCTGGTCGATCGGGGCGTGCGGCTGGCGGTCGCCGCCGGGCTGTCCGACGATCTGCTCGGCGGCCTGCGCGCGGGACACTTCGACCTGGTGGTGTCGACCGTCCGCCCTCGAGGCCGGACAGTGGTCGCCGAACCACTGTGCGACGAGGAATTCGTGCTCGTCGCCGCGCCGCCGATCGCCGCGCGAGTCGACGGCGAGCTGTCGCGGGCCAGGGTCTCGGCCGCACTGTCCGGTATCCCACTGGTCAGCTACGCCCCAGACCTGCCGATCCTGCGGCGGTACTGGCGGCACGTCTTCGGTGTCCGGCTCGTCGCCGAGGCCGCGGTCGTCGTCTCCGACCTACGCGCGGTGGCTTCGGCGGTCGCGGCGGGCGCGGGGATCAGCGTGCTGCCGCGCTATCTCTGCGCCGCCGAACTGGATTCCGGAGCGCTTGTCACGCTGCTGCAACCGGACGACCCGCCGATCAACACGGCGTTCCTGGTGCGTCGTCCCGGTCCCACCGCCCGCTCGCACGTCGAGCTGGTCTATCGCCGGCTGCTCGCGGCGGCGCGGGGCTGGTGAGCGCCATCCCGCTCAGCGCCGTGCCGCGCGGTCGCGCAGGATGCGCGCGGTCTGCTCGTCACCGGGCAGGAACGCCTCGAGCTGCAACTCCGCGAGCGTGACGTCGACGGCGGTCGCGAACGAAGTGAGTGTGGTGATCAAACGCAATTCGCCTTCAGCGCAGCGCAGGCGCAACGGCACCGCGAAACCGAGGTGGTCCGGACCGGGATCGGCCTGCGGAAGATAGGTTTCCAGCTCTTCGACGAGTTCGTCCAAGGCTGGATCGGGGCTGCGTGCCATCCGGTTGCGCAGCGCCTCGGTGATGTGTTTCCCCCATTCCGGCAGGTTCAGCACGCGGGCGGCCAAGCCGTCCGGGTGCAGCGCGAGCCGGAGCACGTTGACCGGCGGCTCCAGCAACCAGGGGGCGGCCCCCTCGGTCAGCACGTCGAAGGCGGCGTTGGCGGCGACCAGGATGCCGTAGGGCTGTACGACCAGCGCCGGGTAGGGCTGATGGCCGTCCAGGATGGCGCGCAACGCCTCCAGAACCGGCGCCAATTCCCGGGTGTCGAGTTCCGTTTCGGGAAAGATCGGCGCGAATCCCGCGGCCAGCAATAGTCCGTTGCGCTCACGCAGCGACAACTCCAGTGATTCGGCCAGTCGCACCACCATGGTGCGTCCCGGACGTGAGCGGCCCTGCTCCAGGAAGCTCAGATGCCGCTGCGTGGTGTCGGCGCGGATCGCGAGGTCGAGCTGGCTGACCCGGCGCAGCGTCCGCCAATGCTTGAGCTGCCGGGCGAACCCGGTGGACTCGGTCGCCGTCGTCATAGCAGCAGTATCGGGCGCTGCGCTGTCGCTCGCCATACCCTGCGGGGAATCGCACACGCTTCGGACGAGGACGAAACTCTGCCGCATGAGCAATGAACTCGATGAGCAGGAACTCGCGCGTTTCGCCGAACAGTACGTCGCGTTGTGGAACGAGCCCGACGCCGCGGCCAGGCGCGAGCGGATCCGGCGGCTGTGGTCCGAAGACGGGGCGCAAGTACTGGTGGACCCACCGGAGGCGATGCGTGAGGCGCTGGCCGCGCTGTCCTTCCCGATCCCGACCGTGGAGATCCGGGGTCACGAGGCGCTCGCCAAGCGCGTCGACCGCGCGTACGACGAGTTCGTCGCCCCCGGCGAGCACCTGTTCGCGTCGAAGGAGCCCGCGGTGCTGCTGTCGGTGAACCTGATCGGGCTCTCCTGGCACATGGTGACCCATGCCGACGGCGCCGTCGTCGGCGGTGGTTACGACGTCATCGCGCTCGACGACGACGGCCGGATCCGATGGGACCACCAGTACATCGGCGTCGCGTGACGAACGCCGTCACTTACCGTTCGGAGCCGTGACGTCGCAAATCCGTGCGGCCGGGCGCGTACGGCATGATCCGTTCGGAAGGTGGCGTTCGAGTTCCGTGCGGCTCAGGGGCAGGCGGTCAGAACTCGCACCATGGCGTCTTTCTCCGCCGGGGTGACCCAGAGCTGGTAGGCCGCCTTCACCTGGATTTGCCTCGTCAGATACGCGCAGTGGTAACCCTTGACCGGTGGCAGCCACTCGGCCGCGTCGGAGTCGCTCTTGGACTGGTTGGTGGGCCCGTCGACGGCTTGCAGGTTCAGCGGATCGTTGGCCAGGTCACGGCGGCGCTCGGCGGAAAGTTGTTGTGCGCCTTTCTGCCAGGCGTCCGAGAGCGCGACGACGTGATCGATCTGCACGTCGTCGGAAGACCTTGTGCCGCGCTTGAAGTTGATGGTCTTACCGGTATAGGGGTCGGCGAGCGTACCGGTGGAGACGATGCACTTGCCCGATTTGAAGGTCACGTCGGTGAGGTCGCGCTGGAGAATGTCGTTGCGGGTGTCGCAGCCGTTGTTGCCCCCGGGCACCGACACATTGTCCGACCAGGGCGGCCCGAATTCGTCGCGGCTGTAGCCGGTTCTGGGCGCGCGCTCGGCGACGCGCAGGGAGTTCAAGAGGGCGAGGGCGTCGCGACCGGGGATCGGGGCGGGCGCGTCGGCGCAGGCCCGGCCGCCGGGACCACATTCCACCGCCGTCGATTCGCTGGGCCGAATGGAAGAGCAGGAGAGCAGTCCGACGGAAGCCGCGACCGTTACGCCGATCAGAGCCAACCGCTGCGCTGTGGACTTCATCGCACTTCCTAACGCCGAACCCCAGTGAAACTGTAACCGGCGTCAACGTATCCAGTGCCGGGGTTCGCACAACCGAACGGCGCGTATGAGATTCGGCACAGCTGTGGGATAGCGGGCGGTAGGCCAGGGCTGGTGGGCAGAAGAGTGGGGCCGCCCCCGAATCGCCGTGCCGGCGCCGATTCGGGGGCGGTTTATCACGAGGAGGCCTGGGGAGCCGCGCGGTTGTGCGGATGGTTGTCCACTCCGAAAACCGCACTGGGACGACACCACGGGGCTGATGAGGGGGAGGTCCCGAGGTGTCGAGCCGCGCCTGCTCCGGACTCACTCGTGATGATCAGGGGTGATCGGGATCCGGTCCCGGTGACCAGGGGAGATCCCTCTCCGTGGACGTCGGCACGAGTCTCGATCACGCTTGGTTCTACGTATCAGAACAGTAGATATGTGCGGTGTAGATTGGCAAGTTCGTTCCCAGGGTCCGGAAAATTTCTCAGCCGATCTTCAGTTTCGGCCATGCAACTACTGCATGAGTACGGATGTTTCCGTGGGATGACGGCGCGGTCGGGACCGAAAGATGTGACCATGCTCACGGGGGGACCGGTCACAGGCAGCGGAGATCGCGTGTCGAAACGGATACAGGCGAGCAATCCGCCACCCGAAAGGACCGCATCATGCCCACCGTCGACGTACTCGACTCGTTCCTCAGCTACCGCGACACCGGCGTGGGGGAGACCCCCGTGGTGTTCCTGCACGGCAATCCGACCTCGTCCTATCTATGGCGCAATGTGATTCCGCATGTCGCGGACCGGACCAGAGCACTGGCGCCGGACCTGATCGGGATGGGGGAGTCGGGTAAGCCGGACAGCGGCTACCGATTTACCGATCACGCCGCCTACCTGGACGGCTGGTTCGACGCGCTCGGCTTGGACCAGGTGGTGCTGGTCGGGCACGACTGGGGCGGCGCGCTCGGCATGGATTGGGCCGCTCGGCATCCGGATCGCGTGCGCGGCATCGCGCTGATCGAGACGTTCCTGCGGCCGATGCGCTGGGAGGAGTTGCCTTCGCTCGGCGCCGAACTGTTCCGGAAGTTCCGCTCCGCCGAAGGAGAGCGAATGATATTGGAGGAGAACACTTTCATCGAGTTCAACCTGCCGAAGGGCGTCGCCGACCTGGCGGCCGAGGACCACGACGTGTACCGGGCGCCGTATCCGACTCCGGCATCGCGCAAGCCGCTGCTGGTATGGCCGCGGGAGTTCCCCCTGGACGGAGAACCCGCCGACGTGGTGGCACTGGTCCGGAACTACGGCGTGTGGGCCGCCGCGACACCGGACGTGCCCAAACTGTTGATGGCGCTGGAGAACGGCGTAGGGCTGGGATCGGCGGAAGTGATCGACTGGGCCGCGAACGCCTTCGCGAGCGCCGAGGTCGCGCCGATCGGCCCGGCGGGCCACCACGCGCCGGAGGACCGGCCGGAGGAGATCGGCCGGGCGGTCGCGCGGTGGCTCGACCGGCACGCCCTGATCGCAGCGGCTGCCCGGTCGTGACCGCGCCCGCGGTGTGACCCGGCGGCGCTTGCGCCGACCGTGACGCGGGCCGAATGATGGCCGGATGAGCACTGAGCACGACCGGGTCGCGGCGGAGGAGAAGGCCATGGTCGCCCGCGCGGTCGCGGGCGACCGGGACGCCGTCACCCAGGTGGTGCGCCTGCTACAGGACCCGCTCTACCGGCTGGCCCTGCGCATGGTCTGGCGGCCCGCGGAGGCCGAGGACGCGACGCAGGACATCATGGTGCGCGTCCTCGACCATCTGCACACCTGGCGCGCCGAGGCTCGGCTGCTCACCTGGGCCTACCGCATCGGCGTCAACTATCTGCTGAATCTGCGGCGGCAGACCCCGCAGGAGGCCGCGCAACTGAGCCTGGACGCCTACCGGGACGGGCTGGCGGACGGATTGTCCGAGGCGGACTATCGCGGACCGGAAGCGGTGCTTCTGACCGCCGAGGTGCGGCTCACCTGTAGTCAGGGCATGCTGCAATGCCTGGCCCGCGACGAACGGATCGCCTTCGTGCTCGGCGACGTGTTCGAACTGAGCTCGACCGAAGCCGCCTGGATCCTCGGCATCACCTCCGCCGCCTATCGAAAGCGATTGCAGCGAGCGAAGAAACGACTCGGGAACTTCCTGAACGCGACCTGCGGCCTGGTCGACCCGGCGGCGTTCTGCCGCTGTTCGCGCCGAGTGGACCGAGCACTCGCTCTCGGGCGCGTCGACCGGCGTACACCGGTGTACGCGCGCCATCCGGTCAGCGTGGGCGGCCGCACCGCGGCCGAGGCAGAACAGCAGATGATCCGGTTGCACGACGCCGCTTCGGTGCTGCGTGCCCATCCGGATTACGCCGCACCGCAGGCGAAGATGGACGCGATCGCGGGGCTGCTCGGTTCCGGACGCTTCCCCTTGCTCGACGGGGCCTGACCCGCGCTCGGCTGCGGCTCATTCCTCGTCGGCGGGCTGGGCGGTCGGGGGAATTCCGGTGTCGAGGAAGCGGATGAGCCGATCGATGCGTGCCGTGTGGTCGACACAGCGCTCCAAGTGGTGCCCCAGCAACGCGATATCCATCGCCACTTCGGTGGACGGCTGGGACGCTTGGTCGCGCAGCGCGGAATCGAGTTGCTCGTGCAGGGTTTCCATCGGGCGTCCGGGGGGCGTCTGCTCGGACAGCGCTTGGTGACCCGCGACCGCCTGCCCCGCCAACGCCGTGCGCTCGGCCGCCAGCTTGCCCATCGCGGCCAGGATGTCCAGGATGGGTTGCCGCGCCACGTGTCCGGGATGACTCTGGTACACCTTGTCGGCGACCCGGCTGACGAGCCAGCCGATGCGGGACAGTTCACCGGCGATCTGGATCGCGGTCACCACGTGCCGTAGGTCGCGCGCCACCGGCGCCTGTAACGCCAGCAGCACCACGGTGCGCGCCTCGCACGCGCCGTACATCTTCTGCAACTGCTCGTCGAGTGCGAAGACCTCGTAGGTCGCGGTGAGGTCGGCGTCGACGAGCGCGTCGGTAACACGCTCGACGGCGTCGTGGGCGAGCGTGCACATCAGCGTCAGATCATTCGTCAACGCGATGAGCTCGGCAGTGAACTGGGTGCGCACCGCCAAATTCTCACCTATCGACGGGCACGGGGTCGATTCCTTGCCGGATGTTCTTCCATAACGACATCGACTCGGCGCCCCCGGCGATCGACTACGCCGCGCGGAGGATCGAGTCTTTGCGGCCGCTGCGCGTAAAACGCAGTTCCGCCCGTGGTTTCGCGCCCTCACACCGGTCGGGCCGACGCGCGAATGCGACGTCTCCGCTCGGGCCCGGCTCTCGGAATCGTGCTGGTCGCCGCATAGTCAGGCGGAGCCTCGAGAGATATTGCCGCGCTGCATATCAGTGTCGAAGATCACAGAGATGTTGGTGTGCATGGCAACTCGCCTATCTGCTCGAGCAGGTCTCCCGAGCCCGGCGCGGTCGCTCGGACGGCCGATACCGCGTGATACCGCGGGCGTCGCGTTCGGTGTTCGGCGCCTGTACATGCGCGTGCCGGTGCCCTGCTCGACGCCCGAATCGCCCAGGCCGCGAAGCCCACCCACCAGTGCCGCCGGTGTTACCGTCGCGGCATGCCGAACTTGCGCGATATGCAGCATCGGGTGGTGACGGCGTTGCAGCGCCGGGTCGGCAACCCGATCCTCCGCACACTGCCCGGACAGACCCTGTTGGAAACCACCGGCCGGATCAGCGGGCAGCCGCGGATCACCCCGATCGGCGGACGAAAGGTCGGGCGGGAATTCTGGCTGGTCTCGGAGTTCGGCGAGCGGTCGCAGTACGTCCGGAACATCAAGGCCGACAATCGGGTCCGGCTGCGGCTGCACGGCCGCTGGCACACGGGCACCGCGCACCTGTTGCCGGACGACGATCCGCGTGCCCGCCTGGTCGCGTTGCCGCGCGCCAACAGCGCGGCCGTCCGGTTGGTCGGCACCGATCTGCTCAGCTTGCGCATCGATCTGGACGATTGAGCCCGCGGCCGGGTGGCGGAGATTGATCACCCGACCAGGATGCGGATAATTTGCTGGGACGATGGTGGGCATGATCCGTGTGTTGCTTGCCCGCTGGACCGTACTCGTACCACTCCTCGCAGTCCTCGCCCTCGCGGCGACGTGGGGCCGAAGTCTGCCCGGTGCGACGGTGACGATCGTGGTGCTGGCGTTGATCGGGGCGGTGCTCGCCGCGGTGCACCACGCGGAGGTGGTCGCGCTCCGGGTCGGTGAACCGTTCGGCTCCCTGGTACTCGCGGTCGCGGTGACAGTGATCGAGGTCGCGCTCATCCTCACACTGATGAGCCAGGGCGGCGACAAGACCGCCACTCTGGCTCGCGACACGGTCTTCGCCGCGGTGATGATCACCTGCAACGGCATCTTCGGTCTTTGCCTGCTCGTGGGAGCCCTGCGGCGGCGAGTGGCCGTGTTCAACGCCGAAGGCACCGGAGCGGCGCTGGCCACCGTGGCGACGCTGGCCACGCTCAGCCTGGTGCTGCCGACCTTCACCACGAGCAAGCCCGGTCCGGAGTTCTCGCCCGCGCAGCTGGCCTTCGCCGCGGTGGCCTCGCTCGCGCTGTACGGGTTGTTCGTGATGGTGCAGACCGTGCGTCATCCGGACGACTTCCTGCCGGTCGAGGCGGACGGCGTGGTCACCGAGAGTGACGAGCACGCCGAGTCCCCCAGCGTGCGCGCAGCGGTGGCCGCTCTCGCTCTGCTGCTGATCGCCTTGATCTGCGTGGTGGGTCTGGCGAAGGTGGTCTCGCCCGCCGTCGAGACGGCCGTCGAGTCGGCGGGTCTACCGCAATCGGCGGTCGGGGTGGTGATCGCGCTGCTGGTGCTGCTGCCAGAGACGCTGGCCGCGGTACGGGCAGCGCGCCGCGATCAGGTGCAGATCGGTCTCAATCTGGCGCTGGGTTCGGCCATGGCCAGCATCGGCCTGACCATCCCGGCGATCGCCGTGGCGAGCATCTGGCTGGAGGGCCCTCTGGTACTGGGTCTCGGCTCGACCCAGATGGTTCTGCTGGCCCTCACCGTCGTGGTGGGCGGGCTGACGGTGGTTCCGGGGCGGGCGACACTGCTGCAAGGCGGCGTCCATCTGGCGGTGTTCGCGGCGTTCGTGGGTCTCGCCGCCAGCCCCTAGGTGGAAACCACCATCACCGGACCCGCTGCGGAGCGCGACAGTCAGCGCGGGTGCTGGGCCGCGTACCTCGCGCGCTCCCGGGCTCGGCGCTGGGCTCGCCGCGCATTCTCCAGATCGGCGGGCAACCCGTGCTTCGCGAGCCGGTGCGCGCGGTTCATCGGCATGAAAGCGACGGTGTAGAACAGGGCCAGCAGCAGCGCGAGCAGGACCATGGCGCCGCGCAGCCACAGTTCGCCGGGGAACAGCAGTAATGCCGCGAACAGCGGTGTGAAGGGCACCATCCCGCGCAGAACGTGCCTGGCGGCGGCGAATCTGCCGGTCAAGTCGTCGCGTACCCATTCGCGCATCGAATCGGGCAGACGTCGTCCGAGGGCATAGCCGATCCACTGGATCGGACCGGGCCGTCGCCGCTCTCGGGTCATGCCTGGGCTCCTCGGTGAGGGGACAGGGCGTCGGGCTCGGTGAGCACCGACCGGCGGGCCGCCTCGTTCACCCGGGTGAGGGCTTCGCGCAACTCCTCGAGGTCGGCCAGGGTGACGCCGAGGCGGCGCACGACGGCGGGCGGGATGCGCTCGGCTCGCGCGCGCAGTTCGGCCCCGGCCGGGGTCAGATTCACCACCAGGTTGCGCTCGTCGCGGTTGTCTCGTTCGCGGCTGATCAGCCCGGCGGCTTCGAGGCGTTTGAGCAGCGGCGACAGGGTGGGTGAGTCCAGCTGGACGGCCTCGGCGATCGCTTTGACCGACATCGGCGCCTCGCCCCACAGCGCGAGCATCACCAGATATTGCGGGTGGGTGAGGCCGAGCGGCTCCAGCAGCGGCCGGTAGACGGCCAGCACCGCCCGGTTCGCCACCGCCAGCGCGAAGCAAACCTGCCGATCCAAACGCAGGGGATCGTCGATCTCGCTCTTCATCGAGCCTCCTTGGTCCGCATTCAAGTTATCGCATGAACAGTTAGTGCGTTAATCAATGTGTGCGACATCTCGGCCGCGAGAACCCGGTTCCGGGGCGGCTGCTCGATACCGTGAAGTTCATGCACAACGACGCGGATCCGCTACGCATCGAGGAATTGGACGCGGTCCGTGGTTTCGCCCTGTGCGGAATCCTGGTGGTGAACATCTGGCGGATCACCGGGATGGCGGCGACGGATGGGTCGGGGGTGATGCATCCGATCCGGCATGTGCTGTCGGTGGTGTTCGAGGGGCGGTTCTTCCCGATGTTGGCGTTCTTGTTCGGGATCGGCTTCGCCTTGCTCTTGGACAAGGCGGCGGAGTGCGGCGAGCGCCCGCGATTGGTCCTGATCCGCCGCCTGCTCGCGCTCGGGGTCATCGGCCTGGTCCATCAGTATTTCCAGCCGGGGGAGGCGCTGCTGCCGTACGCGCTGGCCGGGCTGGTGGTCCTGTTGCCCGCGTCGGCGCTGCCGAACTGGGTGGTGCTGGTGGCGGGCCTGGCCGGCACCTTCGGCGTAGCGCTGGCACTGGGCGGTGGGCTGGCCCTGGCGCCCGGGTTGTTCCTGCTCGGCCTCGCCACCGCTCGCGCCGGGATTGTGGACACTCTGGACGAGCGGGGGCTGCAGATCGCTGTGGTCTTCGCCCTCGCCTTGCCCGCCGCGATACTGGCGGGCAGGTGGGAGTACCGCACGCCGTATCTCGAATTGTGGTCTACCCCGGCCATCGCGGTGGCGGGCCTATTGGGCGCGCTGGCCTATTCCACCGGGCTGCTGCTGTTGCTGCGCATCGAGCCGGGTCAGGTGCTGGCGGAGGTGTTGCGGCCGCTGGGGCGCATGGCTTTGAGCAATTACGTCGGCGCAACCGCTGTGATCCTGCTCGCCGCACCGCGTCTGGGGTTGTCCGGCTCCGACGACTACGCGACGGTTCTGGGGTCGGCGGTCGCGATCATCGTGGTGCAGGCGGCGCTGAGTGCCCTCTGGCTGCGGCTGTTCGAGTACGGCCCACTGGAATGGGTGTGGCGCTGCGTCACCTGGTGGACGGTGGTGCCGATCCGGCGGGTGCGAATGCCGAGCCGTCCGTACTGATCTCGAGGTCACGGGACCACCTGTGTCGTGGCGAACGCGGCACGCGTCACGAGACAGTGGCTAGCAGTCGTCTCGCTCCCGTGCCGCGGCCTGCGGTTCGGCGAGCAGGTGGCCGAACTCGTGTCAGAGTGTGCGCCCGGCCGCGATCGCCATCGCTCACTGGCTCTGTTCGTTCTCGATGCGCCGCAGGACATCCAGCATCGCCAGTACCGAATCCGCGCGGACCGTGCCCTGTCGTAAACCATCACGCAGCACCAGCTCGAGCACCTCTTGCTCGACATTTCCCCTGAGCGCGTTGATCAATGCCAGCTCGCTGCCCCGCGCCGCCGCCAGCTGCGGATCGGTGAACGGATCCAGGCTGTCGAGCCCGAAGTAGCCGCGGAACACCTCCAGCGTCTCGTAGGACGGGTTCACCGCCTGCCCGGTACGCAGCTTCCAGAGGTAGTTGGCGGACAGGCGCGCTCCGGTGGCGCGGTGGATGTCCGCGGCCAGCGCTCGGTGGGTGATCTGCTGCGCGCGTCCGTCTTTGCCCACGGGCGGGTGCATTCCGTTGATGAGCTTGTTGAGAGCCCGCGTGAACGGGTGCGTAGCGTGAACCTCCCCCATGATCAGCATGTCTCCTGTAGTTGACAGGCTATGTGGCGTAGATCATACTCGTCGTGCTCCGCCCGCGGTTGCCGATGCGGTCGCCCCGAAGGCTCGGGGGACCATGAAAGCCTGGCGCTTGGAGCGGCAGCAGGTGGGGCGATCATCGTCGCTCGCCCCATTTCATCGGTGTACACGACAGGGCGAGTGGTTCTCGATGCCGGGAATCGAAGCGCCGGAAGGTCGCTCACGCAGCGATTCTGCTCGACCCCGATCCCAGCGTGCGGCCGAGAACCATCGGCGGGCGGGCCGGGGCCGACATGCGCGGCCGTTCAGCGGCCGAGCGCCGTATCGGTGCTCCGTGCGTGCGCACTGGTGTCGGCGATGACTGCCGACCTGGTGGCCAGGGTGGCGCGAGCGCGTGCCGCGACGGTGTCGGCGTCGAATCCGACCAGCTCGGAAGCCGTTCCATGACCGGAGGCCGAGACCGAGCCACTTCTCCCCGGAACCTCTACGGGTAGCGGCACCGCCAGCCGTTCGACGAGTGAGGTCGCTGGATGCCGGGCGGACTGCCCGCCACGGGACGGAGGCGGTCCCGCCGGTGCCCGCGCAGATCGGTCAGGTAGCCGGGCGGCGGAACGATCCGATCAGGAGGCGGAGGCTCCGGTCCGGCGGATCGCGTCGAGGACTTCGCCGTAGGTGAGGTCGGTCGAGTTCACGAGCGCGCGCTCCGACGGGACGTCGATGTCGACGGAATCGATGCCGTTGACGCCGCGCAGCGCGGATTCGATCGCCGACGCGGACTCACGCGTAACGTTGTGCAGAGTAACTGTGTAGGTCATGCATTTCGCATTGACCGATTCGGCCCGCTCAAACTTTCCTTTTCGTCGCGTTTGACCGCCCGTACGCCGGGAATAGCGGAGTTGTCAAACGACTCGACGCAACAAGGATTGCCATGATCATCATCATCGGGCTCGTCGCCTTGATCGCGGCCGTGATTATCGGAGTTGCCGCCGTGGTGGGCAACACCGGCCCCGCTCAGCAACTGACGAGCGATTTCGCGGTATTCGACTACCACTTCCACGGTTCCACCGGAGCGCTGTTCGGTTACGGCGTCGTGCTAGGCGCGGTCGGCATGCTCGGACTGGCACTGGTCCTCTCCGGCGCCTGGCGGGTGAGCCGCCGCAGCGCGGCCGCGCGTCGGGAACTCAAGCAGTCACGTCGCGAGATGGCGGCGGTGCGGCGTGATCTGGCGGCGGGCACCCCTGCTCCGGCCGACCGGACTGCCAACGAGCCGGCCTGGCGCCAGTGGCTGCGCACACCCCGTTCGGGCGCTGCCCGAACCGATCGCGGCGCGACGGTGTCGACTTCGAAACCTGTGACCGCGAAATAGTCAAGAGAAAAGGAACACGACAATGATTATCCTCGGCCTCATCCTCCTGGTCCTGGGCTGGCTGCTCGGTATTTCACTGCTCACCACGGCGGGCATCATCGTCCTGATCATCGGGCTCGTCCTGCTGGTGGCCGGCTCGGTCGGCCGTCCGGTGGGTGGCCGCCGCTGGTACTACTAGAGGAATTCGTCATGAAGTTCGAAGATCGCCTCGCGCATCAGGTACAAGCGACTCGGGGCAACGTGAAGAAATTCCTCGGCAGAGCGACGGGAAATTCCCGGTTGGAGGCCGAGGGGCGGGGTGAGCAGACTCGCGGCAACGTCAAGCGCGCCGCGGACAAACTGCGCAACGCGTTCAAGCGCTGACCGCCCGACCGATCGACCCGGTGCCGGGCGGAGGCCGATGGCCTCCGCCCGGCACCGGCGTGCTCCGGGGACGGATGCGTCCGGAATTACGGCTTCCGGCTCAGATTCCGGCGACGTCGGCGGCCTGCCCTATTCCGTAAGTGACGGCCATGGCCAGCGCACCGCCGAGCACGACCCGGACCACGGCCCGGCCACGCGGGCTTCCACCCAGCCGGGCGCTGACCGACCCGGTGAGCGCGAGCGCCGCGAGCACGGCCGCGAAGGTCACCGGAATGCGCGCGGTGACCGGCGGCAGCAGGATGGCCAGCAATGGCAGCAGCGCCCCGAGGGTGAAGGCCACCGCCGAGGAGAACGCCGCCTGCCAGGGGTTGGTCAGCTCGGCGGGGTTCAGGCCGAGTTCGGCCTCCGCGTGTGCGGTGAAGGCGTCGTGCGCGGTGAGTTCTTCGGCTACCTTGCGCGCCGTTTCGGGCGTCAGCCCCTTGGCCTGATAGATCCCCTCGAGTTCGGCCAGCTCGTAGTCCGGCTCTTCGCTGAGCTCCCTGCGTTCTTTCGCCAGTAGTGCCCGTTCGGAGTCACGCTGGGTGCTGACCGACACGTATTCGCCCACCGCCATCGAGATCGCGCCCGCCGAGAGACCCGCGATGCCCGCGGTGAACAACGCCGCCGTCTCCGTCGTCGCCGCGGCGACGCCAACGACCAATCCCGCCGTCGACACGATGCCGTCGTTCGCGCCGAGCACACCCGCTCGCAGCCAGTTGAGCTTGGCGGCGAAGCCGTTGCTGTGCGGTTCGTGCGGATGGGCGCCGGAGGCGCTGGTCGTGCGATCCATGCAACGCACACTAATCACCGCCGCGACGCGCGGACGGCAACCGCCGCAGGGCCTCCGGGACGCCCGGCTAGGTGCGGGGTTGGCGGGGAACCGCCAGTGGATGCGGAAGCATCGTGCGGTGGATGATCTGCAGAATCATCAGGAACAGCACCGAAAGCCCGGCAGTGGTGTAATCCCCGAGCAGCACCGCCAGAACTGCGAACCCGCCGAACACGGGAAGCTCCAGCAGCGCGCACCAGCGCAGGATCCGCAGCCGCCTGGCGTTGGCGGCCAGCCGTTGTACGCCGTCGTCGATGATGGTCAGCGCCGTCTCGTACCGCACCATACCGTCACCGACCTGGACGAACATGTGCACCGCTTGGTCGCGGCTGAGTTCGCCGAGCCAAGCCCGGTCGATCAGCCGCTTGCCCTCCTCGGCGACCTCCTTGATAACCGCGTCCATGCGGCCCCCTTCCCAGTCGATCCCGGAGAGTCTAGCGGCCGAATCGAGCCTTCCCAGTGGCGATTCAAGCGGGCGGGAAGAGGTAGAGACGCTCGGGCACGATGCGCACGATCAGCCGCTGCGCCTCGGGTTCCGGTGGGGGAGTCGCGCCACCCATGTACTTGGCGTACATCGCGGTCAGCAGGGTCTTGTCCGGGTCGTCGGTGATCTCGACCCGGCCGCGCACCTCCGCGTACCGGCCGTCGGCGCGGCTGAGCACCAGCAGGCTCACCCGCGGATCGCGCCTCATGTTGCGGGTTTTCAGCCGTCCTTCGATCGTGCTGAACAGCAGGGTGTCGCCGTCGTAGTCGACGAAGATCACCGAGGACTGCGGACGGCCGTCCGCGTTCGCGGTGGCCAGGACGGCGGCGTGTGGGCGGTCGATCAGGGTGCGCACGGTGTCGTCGAGTTGCATCGGAAGTCTCCTCGGTCGGTGCGGGAATCGCGGTGATCCCCGTAATGCCGACCACCCCAGCGACGCGAAGGAATCGGGGGGCGAGCGATTCTTTTTGGCGTCCCGCTCGGTCATATCTGCGACGGCTCACGTTCTGTGGACCGGGAAAGGACCTGCGGATGACCTCGACCAGTGCGCTGCCCGGCGCCGAATTCAGCCGCCGCACCCAGCCGTATCGCCGGGAATTGCTCGCCTACTGCTACCGCATGCTCGGCTCGATCCACGACGCCGAAGACCTGGTGCAGGAGACCTATCTGCGCGCCTGGCGCTCCTACGACACCTTCGAGGGCCGCTCCTCGGTGCGGACCTGGCTGTACCGGATCGCCACGAACGCATGCCTGACCGCGCTGCGGCACCACGGGCGGCGGGTGCTGCCGTCCGGCCTCGGGGCCCCCGGCACGGACCCGACCGCGCCGCCGGTCCTCGCTCCTGCGGACGTCCGATGGTTGCAGCCCTTGCCGGATGCCCTGGTGACGCGGGAGTCGGCGGACCCGGCCGGTGTCGCGGTGGCTCGCGACAGCCTGCGCTTGGCGCTCATCGCCTGCCTGCAACATCTGAACGGCAGGCAGCGCGCGGTGCTGCTGCTGCGCGACGTCCTCGGCCTGCCCGCGGCCGATGTCGCCGACTCGCTGGACACCAGCATCGCGGCGGTGAAGAGCACCTTGCAGCGCGCCCGGGCACGGCTCACGGAGGTCTCGGCGGCCGCGGAGCAGGCGGTGCCGCCGAGCGAGCCCGCTCAACGCGCGTTGCTCGAGGAGTACATGATCGCCTTCCGCCGCGCCGACCCCGCGGCCATCGAACGCCTGCTACACCGCGACGCCGTGCTCGAAATGCCGCCTTCGGGCACCTGGTTCGAGGGCAAGCGCACGTGTGTCGCCTACCTGGCCGAGCAGGTCCTCGGCGCTCCCGGCGAGTGGTTGATGTTCCCGGCGACGGCCAACGGGCAACTCGCCGCCGTGGCCTATCGCCGGGAAACCGACTGCTTCTACCGAGCTTTCGGCATCGCGGTGCTGACCACGACGAAGGACTCCATCATCCGGATCACCGCCTTCGGCGACCCCGGCTTGGTCACCGCCTTCGGCTTCGCCCCTGTCCTCGGGTGAATCGGTACGCGCCGGGCCGCCGACTCCGTGCACGACGCGGGGCGTCGGAAGGCCTGACGACCGCGGGTTCCGCTATGCCCGGTCGGCCCCCGAACGATCGTCTCGGATGCCGATCCACGCGTAGTCGCGCGCCCTGGTGACCGCGACGAGTTTCTGCCGCTCGGCGAGTTCGGCTCGTTCGCGGCTCGCGCTGGTGCGCGGTTGCGCGCCGCTGGACCAGGTCGGATGGAAGACCGCTGCGAAGTCGAGCCCCTTGGCGCGATGTATCGTCCCGACTTTGACCGCAGCGCACAGTGTCCCGTCGTAGTCCTCCAGGGGCAGCGTGGCGATGCCGACGGCGTCCAGTGCCCCGGCGAGCCGGCTGGACTCCTGGCGCGTGCGGGTGAGTACGGCGATGTCCGACAGCGGTTTCCCGCATCCGAGGATGCCGCTCACGAGCGCGGACTCCAGGTACTGATCCGGCCCACGCCAGATGTGCACCACACCGTCGGGCAGGGTGACGTCGGCGTCGCGCAACAGCACACCGGCCGCCTCGTCGAAATCGCCGAGCGCGTTCACCGCGTCGATCCCGGCGGCGTTCTCCCAGACGCGGCGGCGATTGCGGTAGTTCACCCGCAGGATCTCGCCGCGGCCGCGCAGGTCGATGCCCGCGTCGGCCATGCGCCAGCCTCCGGCGTACACTTGCTGCTGGCCGTCGCCGAGCAGCAGCAGCGGACTGGACCCGTTGCCCCCGGCGATGGCGTGGGCCAGCCGCAGCCCGGCCGGCGTCATGTCCTGCACCTCGTCGACGACGACAGCGTCATAGGGTTCGGCCAGCGGTTCGTTACGGATCTCGGCCAGCGCGACGGCGATCACGTCGCTGTAGTCGGAGATGCCCCGCTCACGCATCTCGTTCACGTACGGGACGTACAGCTTGTGCCACACGTCGGCACGTCGGTCGTCGCCGAGGCGAACGCCGTGGCGTCCGTGCCGCTCCGTGCGCTGGTAGACGTCGAGATCGTTGATCTCGCGCCCCTTGATGACGCGGTCGATCTCCTCCCGCCAATAGCTCTCGTGCGGCTCGATGTCCTCGAAGTCGGATCGCGCTTGCTCCCAGACCCGGCCGAATACTTCGTCGGCTCCGCGCGGATCGAGTTTCGGTGCCGCGATCCGCTGCCCGAGGAAATCCAGGGCCCAGGAATGCAATCCGGCGAACTGGACGCTTCCCTCGGTTCCCGGTGCCAGGCGCCGGAAGTAGGTTTCCTGGCAGTGGACGAGCGTCTTGACGAACGTGGTGTACAACTGACGCCCGGTTGATCGTTTCGCCTGCCTGGCCATGCGGTGCAGGGCCACGACGGTCTTGCCGGTGCCCGCCGGACCGGCCAGCCGGGCGGGACCGGTGTGCGTGCGCGAGACCAGCGATTCTTGTTCGGGATCCAGGAAGGTCATCCAATGCTGGAACGGCATGCCCAGTGCCGCGTCACGCTGGGGGGCGAGCACTTGCGCCCGTTCGAGCAGGGCGAGATCCGGTGGGTCTTGCGTCGCCTCCTCGATCTCCAGCAGATCGTAGTCGCGGGCCGATTGGTGGGCGACGGTGTTCGCGATGGCCCGCACCCGTTTGTGCTTCAACTGCCGGTGCCGTGCACGGACCACTCGATCGAGCTCGCCCGGCTCGGCGACGGCGAACCGGCCGTCCACGCGCGGGCCGAACCCGGCGGGCACGAGCAGGACGATCTGCGTATCGTGGGCGACGACCTTCTCGCGCCCGAACTGCACTCTGCCGAAACGAGCCTCGACGTCGCGGCGCAGCTCGTCGAGCTCCCCCGGCACGCTCTCGGCGAAGCGCAACGCGAAAAGTCCGTTGCCGCAGACCAGCAGCGCATGGGCGCGGCCGGCGGGCGTGCGGGCCGGATCCCGGTGGACGAGCAGGTAGCGCCCCGGCTCCGCCAGCGCGTCGGCGAGGAAAGTCCGCTGCTGCGAGGTGAAGCCGGGAAGGCGGGTCAATGTGTCCGTGACCCGGGAGAGCCAGGCATCGGTGTTCATGGAGTCCCCCTTCCGTTGACACCTACCCCGTCATCGACGGTAAAGACACGGCGTCGAAGAGGGAATGGGCGCAGAGCTTTCGGAGGCAACCGTTACCGAAACGGGCGAATCGGACACCGGACCGTTGTCGAGCTGTCACCCGAACGTGTTGTGCGAGTGCGCCGTTGTCTGCGCCCCGGTGCGTCGCAGTGTGGTAGGCGTTGTGCCCCACCATCTTCGGGCGCACCGGGTGAACGTCGCCTGCTCGGACAGCCCGATCAGCGAGGCGACCTGACTCATCGGCATATCCGTCGTGGTCAGATACCGGCGCGCCGCGTCCCTGCGGACCTCGTCGAGGATCTCGGCGAACGATGTGCGCTCGGCGGCGAGACGTCGTTGCAGGGTGCGCGGGTGCACGGTCAGCAGCCTTGCCACCGCGCCTATCTCGGGTGCGGCCGTGCCGAGCAGTTGCCGGACGGCGGCGCGCACCTGCGGGCCGATCGCCGCGTCCGCGTCGCCGGACTGCTCGGCGAGGAACGCCATGGCCAGCCGGTGCAGGTTCTCGTCACCACCGGTCAGCGGGCGGCTGGCCAGACTGCTCGGCACCCGCAGCGCCGCGAACGGCCGCCCCACGCGAACCGGGGCGCCGAAGAACTCCTCGTAATCGGCGACCGGGGCCTCCGGCCGGTAGGGCAGCTCGACCGAGCGCAGTCCGTAGCGGTCGTCCACCAAGCGCTGGATGGTGCGATGCACGAAGGCCAGCCCCAGATCGGTGCCTTGGACCGGTGTCGGTAGTCCCGGCCGCACGCCGTAGCGCAGCGCGATCACGCCGCGGTCCCCATAGGGGTCGGGCTCCAGCGTCAAACTGAGCGACCGCGCGTGCAGGAACAGATACCGCGCCGAGCATTCGAGCACGTCGGCCAGCGACGGCGAATTCCGGATGGCCAGCGCGAGCGGACCGAGCATGTCCAAATCCTGCCGGTGGGATATCCGCAAGCCCAGGTCGGGGCAGCGCAGCCGGTGCGCTGCCAGTTCCAGCACGGCCGCGACCCGCTCGTCGGGCACCAGTAAGTCGTCGGCGTCCAGGGCGGCCACCGGCAGGCCGCACGCGATGGCCATTGCCTCGGCGTCGCCGCCCAGTTCGGCCACGGTCGCGCGAAAACCGCGTAAGCCCGCCGACCGGATCACCGACATGTCGTCCAGAATCAAATAGTTGTCGCGCGAAGTCAAGAATGCGGTCCGCTCGGCTCGCACACTGGAGGGATGAGCGAGACCGCCGTAGCACCGGAACACCTCGATGTCGTCATCGTCGGCGCCGGACTGTCCGGCATCGGCGCGGCCTACCGGCTGCAGACCGAGTGCCGCGGCAAGACCTACGCCGTCCTCGAGGCCCGCGACACGCTGGGCGGCACCTGGGACCTGTTCCGCTACCCCGGCATTCGTTCGGACTCCGACATGTTCACCCTCGGCTATCCGTTCAAGCCGTGGCGCGCCGCCAAGTCGATCGCGGACGGTCCCTCGATCCTGCGCTACATCACCGAGACCGCCGCCGAACACGGCATCGACCGGCACATCCGCTATCGCACCAAGGTGATCGCCGCCGACTGGGACAGCGGCGCCGCGCGCTGGACGTTGACCCTCGAGCACCGCGACGAGTCGGGCGTCGCCGAGAAGCGCACGCTGACCTGCGGCTTCCTCTACGCCTGCGCCGGGTACTACAACTACGACCAGCCGTACGCGCCTGAATTTCCCGGCGCAGCCTCGTTCACCGGCCGCGTGGTGCACCCGCAGTTCTGGCCCGAGGACCTCGACTACCGCGGCAAGCGCGTCGTCGTGATCGGCAGCGGCGCGACCGCGGTCACGCTGGTTCCGGCCATGGCGGAGCAGGCGCAGCTGGTGACGATGCTGCAGCGGTCGCCGACCTGGATCAGCCCCGTGCCGGGCCGGGACAAAATCGCCGACAGAGTCCGCGAGCTGCTTCCGCCGGGGCTGGCGCATCGCGTGATCCGCACCAAGAACATCCTGTTCGGCATCGGCTTCTACCAGTACTGCAGGCGTCGTCCGGAAGCGGCGCGCAAGCTGCTCACCGGCCTCACCACGCGCATCCTGAAGGACGACAAGGCCGTCGCCGAGCACTTCACGCCCACCTACAACCCCTGGGACCAGCGTCTGTGCGCCGTCCCGGACGCGGACTTCTTCAAGGCGATGAAGAAAGGCAAGGCCGAGGTCGTCACCGATCACATCGACAGCTTCGTGCCGGAGGGAATCCGGCTGAAGTCCGGCCGAGTGCTGGAGGCGGACGTCGTGATCACCGCGACCGGGCTGCAACTGCTCGCGTTCGGCGGTATCGCTCCCAGCGTCGACGGTGCGCGGGTCGATCTGTCCGAGCAGTTCGTCTGGCAAGGGGCCATGCTCACCGGCGTCCCCAACTTCGCCGTGTGCATCGGGTACACCAACGCGTCCTGGACGCTGCGCGCCGATCTCACCTCCCGGCTGGTCTGCAAGGTGCTCAATCACATGGATCGCAAGGGCTACGCCGCCGTGGTGCCCGCGCCGCGAGGCGACCTCGGGGAGCACCCGCTGCTGGATCTGGCCTCCGGCTACATCCAGCGCTCCATCGGCGACTTCCCTCGACAAGGCGACCGTCATCCGTGGAAGGTGCGGCAGAACTACTTGCTCGACTCGGCCACCACCCTGCGCACGGACCTGGACAAGACACTCGCCGCGACGCCGAAATCGGCGGTCCGGCAGCCCGCGCCCGTTTCCTGACTCGCAACGAGGGCTCGACAACCGAGCCCGCGCTTACCGCGCCCGGAGTACGACGATGCCCGGAGTGGACCGGACATACTCGGCGAAAGGCTTGTCCACCACCTTGTTGTCGGCCGCCAGCGAGGACGCGTTGCGGAAGACCGGCCCCGCGGGGGTCGTCACGAAGATGCCGACGTGGGTGACGTCCAGGCCGGGCTGGTCGGTGTAGGCGCCTACGTAGTCGCCGGTGCGCAGCCTGCTCACGACATCCTGGTCGACGGCAGCGCTGGGGATGTAGGTGATCGCGCGATCGACCACGGGCAACCCGGGAAGATAACTGCCGCCGCCGGCTTTCGCGTTGAGCTGCTTGGCGACGGTGACCGCCCCGGCGCTCAATGTCGCCGTGACGTCGGTGGCAGCGACCTTGGCGGTGTGCGCCCAATCGCTGAAGAAGTGTTTGCGCTGCCGGAAATCGACTCGTCCACCGGCATAGCGTGTTTCGATCAGGTTCGTCGTGAACTGGGTTCGGTCGGTGGATCTGCTGAGCGCCTCGACATAGTCGAGGTAGGTGAAGCAATCCACCCTGCGGAAGTCGATGACCAGCTGTTCGGGCTCGGTCGCCGACCCGACGAGCATGTTCGCGCCGTACGGCGTGCCGAGGAACGGACGCGACAGCAACTCGATCAGCTCCGCCCGGGTCGCCGAGGCGGGCGCCTGAGCGCGCAGCGACAGCAATTCGTCGAGTTTCCTCGTGGTGAGGTCGTCGAGCTGCACGGTTTCCGGCGCACCGAGGGCCGCGGGCGGTAGCGACACCGCGGCGCAGACGAGGGCCGTCAGGACGAGCAGTACGCGAGCGATGGTGCGCAAGGCGCCTCCAGCAGAGGTGATCGGTAGACGAACGGCGATACCCACCGTAGCCCGGCGGCGGGCGAGCGGCCTCTGCGATGACTTGGGTAGGCTCGCCCACGACCCGGCGCACCCGACCCTCCAGGAGAACAGGCCATGGCAGGCGACTGGAACACCAAGATCATCGAGGAATTCCGCGCCAACGAGGGCAAGGTCGGCGGCCCCTTCGCCGGTCGCGAACTGCTGCTGCTCACCAGCATCGGCGCCAAATCCGGTCTTCCGCGCACCAATCCTCTGGCCTTCATCCGCGACGGCGACGACCTCGTGGTCATCGCGTCCAAGGCGGGAGCTCCCACCAATCCCGACTGGTTTCACAACGTGCGCGCCAACCCCGAGGTCACCCTCGAAATCGGCACCGAAACCCTCCTGGCCACGGCGACTCCCGTCACCGAAGGCCCGGAACGCGATCGCCTCTACGCCGCCATGGTCGAGATCATGCCCGGCTTCGCCGAGTACCAGGAGAAGACCGAACGGGTGATCCCGGTCGTCAAACTGACCCCACACTGAGGCAACAGGCGCACGTCGTTCCGACGACCACTGCGGCCGCGGCGGACGACATCGCTCGACGACGGATCGGCGGACCGACGGCGCGGCAGGGCCTGGACGGCCGGTGGGTTACGCGGCTCCGACCGAGGACAGCAGCATCGGCAAAGCGTTTTGCATCTGGATCTTCCAGGCATCCCAGTTGTGGCCTTGGGCGGGAACGTAGCGTTCGTCGACCCGCGCTCCGAGTTGTTGCAGCCGGTCCACGAAGCGGAAATTCTGTTCGTAGGCGGCGGATTCCACGGGGTCGGCCTTGCCGTAGGAGACGAACAGTGGGATGCCGGTGAGGTCGTCGGCCTGGCTGTAGGGGTTGTTGGCGACCCAGACATCGCGGTTGACGATGTAATCGCCCCAGACCCGTTGCCACTCGGCGCCGCAGCCTCGGCCGGGCTTGTCGGGCTCGCCGGGAGCGCCGGAATCGTGCAGTGGATCGACGTTGCCGCTGAAGGAAGCCGCGGAGTTGAACCAACCCTGGTGTGCGGCGGCGAATTTCATGGCGCCGAGACCGCCCATGGAGTTGCCCGCGATGGCACGCGTCGTATTGGCTCGATAGCTGGTTTCCAGCAGGGTGCGCACGTCGTCCAGGAGGTAACTCTCCCAGGCTGGGGGACCGCCGCGCCCCTCGTTGTACCAATTGGAATACGCGCTGCACCAGCTGGTCTCGGGCAGCGCGAAGATCGCCTCTTTGCCCGCTGTGAGCGCCTCGAGGTTGCCCTTGTCGGTCCAGGACTTGTGGTCGTCGAAGCCGCCGTGCAGCACCCACACGGTCGGCCAGGTGCGGGCGGAGTCCTTGGACCACCCCGGCGGGAGCAGCAGCCGGACCACCTTGACCGACCAGTCCGGACCCTCGAGGTTGGGCGAGGAGACTCCGATGTCGAGGATCCGGTCGCTGACCCGGGTCTCCCAGCGCACCGCCTGTGCCGGGTGCGCGGACAGGAAGGGCACGGTGAGGCCCGCGATCACGGCGACGATGGCGAGGGCTATCCGGAACGGACGACGCAACGGTCGGACCTTTCGCTCTGCGGTCGTGCGAAATACGCACTCTCACAGAGGAATCTAGAGCACCGCGCACTCTGTGAATAGAGGTGTTCGCAAATAGATTCCGCGCGGGCGGCGGTATGGGGCGCTACGGGAGCGTTTCGGCTCGACATCGCGCGGAGCAGCGCGGGTCAGCCCGCCATGATCCCGGTGATCAGCGTTTGATCCGTTCCGGTCCGGGTCGTGATGAACTGCGTGAAAGTGTACGGCTCCTCGTCGGGAAACTGCTGGGTCAACCGGACTTCCCACCGTGCTTGACCGTCGGGACCGTCCCCCGCCCGGGAGATATGCACGCAGTAACGAGTGCCGACGGGCACCTGGTTGATACCGCGCTGGATCTGATCGGCGGAGGCCACCGCCGCGTCGGGGGCGACCACCGCGCGGGCCCGGTACCCGGACCGTTCGGCGTAATAGGCGTACTCGAAAGCGAAGATGGCGTCGGGACCGTTGCCCGTGCCGCCGGGATCGGTACCGGAAACGACGTCGGCGGTGCGCTTTTGCTCGCACCCCGGCGTCGCGATCGCCCACGGTGGCTTGAGCCGGGAGGTGGATACCGAGGTGGCCGGCGCGGGTCCGGCCGCACGCGACTGCGACGTCGCCGCCGTTTTGCGCGAATCGGCCTCGGAACCGTAGATCATGGCCACGCCGATCGAGACGGTGGCGACCACGATGGCGAGCACGATCAGGGCGGTCAGTGTGCGGTTGCCGCGCTGTTGATCCGTGCGACGCGGATGGCGCACCGGGGTGCCGGGATGGACTCCGGACCGATTGACGATGCCGGGCGCCTTGACGGGGCTGTCCTCGGCCTTGGCCGGCTCGGGCTCGGCGGGCGTGCGGCGTTGCTGCGCGGCCGCCGGTTGCGGCGGGCGCGCGGCCGGAGGCGCCGGATCGAGCCACTGCTCCCACTCGCCGAGACGCGGCCGTGGACTCGGCCGCTGCGGGGTTCGCGGGGGTTCGGCGGCCTCGTGCTGCGGCTCGCGGCGGCGAATCTGCTTGCGGCGACCGGCCGAACGGCGGCGCTTCGAGGGCTTGCTCGCGGGAATGCGCAGCATCGGCAGACCCGTGTCGAACGGATTACCTTGACCGGCGGCCTGACTGGGATGCTCCCGGTCAGGGGGTGTCATCGTCGAATTCGCCCAGCACCGGTACGACCGCTGTCACAGCGGACGGGATGGTCACGCCGAGCTGTCCGTCGCGCGGCTTGTGCTCGTGGTCGTTGCCACCCGGCGGCGGGGCGGGCGGCAGTACCATGCCGCCGGTCGTGCCGGGATGACCGGGATGATCCGGGCGGCCCGCGGGCGCGGGCGGCGTCGAGTCGGCGAAGGGCGGCCCCACCGCGGGCGCGGGCCTGCTCTCCGGCTTCGGCACGTCCGCCCTCCCGGCGGGCGCAGAATTGCCCGGCGGGGCCACCGAGCCGGGGCCGGTCGAGGACTTGTGGTCCTGCGATCCGCCGAAGTCGAACAGCTTCGAGGAGTTCTTCGAGTCGTCGCCGTTCGTGCCGGAGTTGGTGGTGGAACCCGGGTTGATCAGTTCCGGGATCGCCTTGTCCGCGGCCGCCGCCACGGTGTCGATGCTGTGGATGCCGACTTCGGCGATCTTGTCGATGATGTGCGTGCCGATGTCGACGCCCGCGTTGATGGCCGTGGTGCCCAGTTGCACGCCCGCGGAGATCAGCTGCTGCTGCAACTGCAGTTGCGCGGCCTGTGCGGGGTCCAAGGGCTGCGTGGTGCCGGGCGTCGTGGTGGCGGGCGTCGTGGTGCCGGGCACGACTTGTCCGGTGCTACCGGGGTAGACGGCCTGGCCTTGCGTGACGCCGGACGGTGAGGTGACCGTGAGCGGTCCCATCGCGTCGAGTTTCCTGGTGTGATCGTCCATCTCGGTACGCGCGGCCGTCACGGTGGTGAGCGCGTCGCGCAGCGCCTGGGTGGCCCGTGCGATGACGGCGTCGGTCTCCGGCGCGGAGGTCGCGTTGCCCAGGATCTCCCGCGCGTCGCGCCGGAAGTCGGCGATGATCTGGTCGACTTGCCGCGCCGCGCGCCCGGAGGTGGCGTGCGCGTCGGCGAGGACGGACAGATAGGCGGGTCCCCGGTCGGAGATGTCGCCGATCTGGGTCTGGGTGGTGCGCATCGCGGGCACCGCGCTGTCGGCGGCGCGGGAGGTCCAGGTCGATTCCAGCGCGTGCAGGCCTTCGCGGTGCGGACCTTCGGTATCGGCCACCTGTGTGGAGGCGGCCGAGAGTGCGCCGGTGGCTGCCGCGCTCGGCACGCCGACACCGGTACCGAGCGAGGAACGCAGCGTCAACAGCGGTTTGACCAGCGCGGCGACGATCGGCGGGTCGACACCGGGTTCGGTGCTCAGCGGCCGGGGGGTCTCGGTGGCGGGCTGGGTGGCGTGTGACCGTTTGCGCAGTCCCATCAGGCTTCTCATGCCAGTTCCTCCCCTGACCGGGTGATCGCCGTCGCCGTCGCGGCGTCGACACCCTGCGCCTCCTCGCTGTAACCACGCAGGACCTGGCCGTAGGCGCCGACCAGCTGTCCCGCGGTCGACAACGCCTCCGCGTGTTCGGAGACGGCCGCGGAGAAACGCGCCGCGAATTCCGCGCCGACGAGCCCGAGATCGGCGGCCAGCCGGTCTGGATCCACCGCGCCGGAGGCGACCGCGGCCGCCGACGCCAATTGTTTGGACACCGCGTCCGCTATCGCGGTGTAGGCGGCCATCGCCGCCGGGTCGAGCTTGAGCGTGTCCACTGTTCCCCTCCCGGATCCCAGTCTGTCGCTACCGCGCCATGATTCATCGCCAAGGGTACTGTGCCGGAGGCCCGCCATGCGCCCGATCCCCGGTGGTCTGTTTCGCGCGGACGCCTTCCTCGCGCGCGTCAGATGCCGGGCGCGGGGCCGCCCGGGCCTGGTGGCGTCCGCGCGCGTGGCGGTCGGCGCTGGTCCGACACCCCTGTTCACGCCTTCTCCGCACGTCTTCCCTGCGGTGGCGCAACGGCTTCCACCCGAGCGAACGTACGCGTGGCGAGATTGCCATCCGGAACAACAGAACAGGTGTTGTGCGCTGCATCACAGTCTAATATGTTGCTGTGAACAACATTCGGTCCGCTCCGACCGGCCGGAGACTTCTCCGGCCGGAGATGAGAGACCCGCTCATGCGAAAGCATGTTCAGCGCGGCGGCGCTGTTGTTCGCGCTGCTTGCCGCCACGCTCACGGCGTGCGGCGACGATACGGCGGAGTCCGCGGGTAGAACCCGGACTGGCGTGATCCTTCCCGACAGCAAGACCTCCGCTCGCTGGGGCATGGTGGACCGCAAGTACTTGGAGCAGGTGTTCGAGGCGCTGGACAACGGGATCTGATACCGCACGCCCCTTCCGCGATTCGATGAGGGGATTGCGGAAGGGGCTCCATTCCTTCGAAGGAGCGGATGCTGGACGCGGTGCTCGGCGCCGCGGTGGGTCGCGGTGATCGACAACGGGATGGGGCTGATGGACTACAGCGCGGGCACGAGATGCGTTGTGACCAGGATTTGTCCTGCTCTCGGCCGCCGGAGTGGACGCCATGTCCCGTAAACGTGCGCTCCTGCTTCGATAAATGTCAGCCCCGTGACGAAAGCCCGGTGAATGCGAGCAGCACCTTCTCCCGAGGAGATCCGCACGCGCAACCTCGCCGGGTTGCTGCGGCACGTCCACCGTGACGGGGCGGTGTCGCGCGCCGCGCTCGCCGAGCGGATGGGGTTGAACCGCAGCACGATCCTCGCGCTCACCACGGACCTGGCGGCGGCAGGCCTGGTGAGCGAGGAACTGCCCGGGCAGACCGGACGGGCGGGCAGGCCGTCACTGGTGGTGCGGCCGCGGTCGGAGCGGGTCTACGTCGTCGCGCTGGACGTCGGCGCGGACCGCCTCATCGCGGCACGGGTCGGGCTGGGCGGTTCGGTGCTCGATCGCATCGAGACCACCCGTCCGGGTGGGACGTTCGACCCGGGCGACGTGATCGCCGCCTTGGTGACGATGGCCAGGGAGGTGATCGGTGCGGCTGCCGCGGACGCCGTGTGCGTGGGCGTCGGCGTCGCGTTCTGCGGCATGGTCCGGGAGGAGGACGGCGTGGTGCGCTACGGGCCGAACCTCGGCTGGGTGGACGTCCCCTTCGGCGCAGAGATGACACGGGAACTCGATCTCGGCCTCCGTGTCGCGGTCGGCAACAACGCCAATCTCGGAGCGCTGGCCGAGCGTGAACGCGGTGCGGGAGAAGGCTCGGCGAACCTGATCTACCTGCACGGCGACGTGGGTATCGGCGGCGGCATCATCGTCAACGGTGAACTGCTCAGCGGGGAAGGCGGCTACGGCGGGGAAGTCGGGCACATGATCGTCAATCCGGCCGGGCGGCCGTGCGCCTGCGGTTCCCGGGGCTGCCTGGAGGTCGAAACGGGCGAACTCGGGTTGATCGCGGCGGCGGGACGGACCGAACCCTCGGGGCAGGCGGCGGTCGACGCGATCATCGAGGCGGCTGCCCGCGGCGACGCGGCGGCACGGGACGCCTTGCACCAGGTCGGCGAATGGCTCGGCCGCGGCGTCGCCAATCTGGTGAACATCTTCAATCCGTCGATGGTGGTGTTCGGTGGCGTGCTGCGCGAGATCTACCTGGCGTCCGCGGCGCAGGTGCGCAGCCGGGTGGCGGTGAACGGCCTTCGAGCCGTCCGCGAACGGGTCCGGTTGCGCACCAGCGCACTCGGCGGTGACGCGACCTTGATCGGGGCCGCGGAACTGGCTTTCACCGACTTGCTCACCGATCCGTTGCAGACGTTGTCCCGTACGTCCGCGGCGCGCGCTATGCGGCGCCTGCCGCGCTGAAACCCGACAGGTGGGTGGTGAGCAGCCGGACGCGCAGCCGCTGTTCATCGGTGGTTTCCTCGGGGTGGTGGATCTCGATGCTCAGCCGGTCGTCGAAGGTGCTGATGATGATGGTGCCGCTCGGCTGTTGCAGCCGGTGCCCGGTCTTGTCCGGCTTGCCGAGCATGATCGAGCGGAAGTCGGTGATTCGCAGGTCCTCCGGCACGCGCGGTCTGGGCACCCGTCCCCAGTTGGTGGCGAGCACGATGCCCGGTGCGCGCGGCGGAGGGCCCGCGGCGATCTCGGGAATGTGCAGCGGGGTCTGTTGCACCATGCCCGTGTCGAGTCCGGCGCGCAGCGAGTCGCTGATGGCGCGGGCCAGTTCGACGAGCGTCGCGCCGGTCCGTGGGCCCGGCGCGAAGTTCTCGAAGCCGAGTACGTTGGTGCCTTCTGTCGCCCCGATCGGCGGCCGCACCCGGGTGCGCAGGTCGACGGAATAGGTGTAGGCCAGGTCGGTCAGCGGCAGCCCGCGCAACTCGGCCTCGGTGAGCAGGATCGCGGCGGAGGCGATGCCGTTGATCGTGGTGCCCTCCCGGTGCCCGAGCTCGATCAGCGCGGCGGTCTGCGCGCGGGTCAGCCTGCAGCGCGCGGTGCGGGGAAGGAGGTAGTCGGGATCTTCTGGGCCGGAGATGGTCCGAGCGACGCCCATCGGACGGTACGGCAGAACCGGTGTGCCGATCTTCCGCACGCCGCGTTCGTGTAGCAGGTCTTCCACCGATCGCGGGAAGCCGTGTGGCTCCGATTCGGCCGACTGCCCGCGGACGAGGTCGGTATAGCAGGACCACAGCTCCGCGAACACGGCCAGCGAATGATAGGCATCCGCGACGCTGTGGTGAGTCACCAAAGTGACGCCCGCGGAGGCGCGGTCGCGGACTACGCACAGCGAGGCGAGCGCTCTGCGCTGATCCAGCCGGGCGCCGGTCAGCAACTGCTCGGGATCACCCTCGGTGACCGTCATCTCGGGTGCGGCGCTCGGCGATTCGAGCAGGAAATGCCCACCGCACCCGTCCGGCTCCAAGCGGGCGCCGAGGATCGGGCGGGAGCGCACCACGGCTTCGAATGCCGCCGAAAGGGCAGCGAGATCCAACCGACCCGCGATCCGAATCGAATAGCCGACGAGGACTTCGCTGTTGGCGAAGATCGCCTCACTCGGCGCCAGCGGACGGATGACGGTTGCTGCGGTCATGTCGCTTCCTCCACCTGAACCTGTCCCGAGGCTAGTCCGAAGCCCGCGCGCGCCAGGCTCTTTCGGCAGCATCGTGTGTGTCCTGTATCGGTCGATCCGCGGTCGCCGTTTCGGATCGTTGCCACAACGACACCTTGTCCGAAACCGACTCCGTGACCGGGAGCCCGTGGATAGCTGCCAGCCCCTCTGGAGTGATACTCTAGAGCATCGCTCTAGAGGAGGCTGCCATGACCGAACTCGCCACCTACCAGCTCGAAGACGGGGTCGCCACGATCACGCTTGACGACGGTAAGGCCAACGTGATGTCGGAGGACATGATCGGTTCCATCGCCGCCGCCCTGGACCGAGCCGAGGCCGACCGCGCCGTCGTCCTGCTGACCGGGCGCCCACGCGTATTCTCCGCGGGCTACGACCTGGCGACGTTCTCGCGTTCCGCCGACGACATCCGCCGAACCCTGCGTGCCGGCGGCAACCTCGTCCATCGGCTGCTGGGGTTCCCGTATCCCGTCGTCGCGGCATGCCCGGGGCACGCGATCGCCCAGGGCGCGTTCACGCTGCTGGCCACGGACGTGCGGTTCGGCGTCGTGGGGGATTTCAAAGTGGGTCTCAACGAGGTCGCGATCGGGCTGACCATCCCGCATTACGGCGTGGAGCTGGCACGGCATCGGCTCACCGCCCCCGGATTCGACCGCGCGGCGAACACCGGGATCCTGGTCGGACCCGAAGAGGCCAGAGAGCTCGGCTTCCTCGACGTGCTCGCCGCCGACGCGGACGACCTGCGCACGCGCGCGACGGCCGAAGCGCACCGGTTGACCGGAATCGACTTCGCCGCGCACACCGGGACGAAGCTGCGGGTCCGTGCTCAGGTGCTCGCGGCGGTGCGGTCCGGCATCGATGCCGAGTTCGACGGCTAGACGGCCGTGGGCACCCGCGAGCGGATCTTGGCCGAAGCGACGCGGCAGTTGCTGGCCAAGGGCTATCCGGCGTTCACGGTGGCGGGCGTGCGCGATCGTCTCGGTTTGTCCAGCGGCAGCATGTTCCACGCGTTCGGCTCGAAGGCCGAATTGGCCGCCGCCGTCTACGTCTTCGGCATGCTCGACTATCAGCGGACGGTGCTGGAGGTTCTCGACACGTCCGACGTCGGCGCCGAGCAGGCGATCCGCGCGATGCTCGCGGCCCATCTCGGCTGGGTGGAAGATCATCGTGATCTCGCCCGTTTCCTGTTCGCCACGCTGCCGGACGAGGTCGCGCGGGCTGCGGAGCCGGAACTGGCACAACACAATCGGGTCTTCTTCGGTGCGCTGGAGCGTCGGTATCGAGAGCTGCGGGCAACCGCGGACGTGGGCGAGGACGGCTATCCGGTCGCCCACGCGATCTGTGTCGGACCAGCGCAGGAGTACTGCAGGCAGTGGGTACGCGGACGTGTCACGGCCCCGCCGCGCACGCTGGCCGCGACATTTCAGGAGGCCGCCCTCGCCGCCCTCGCCACCTTGACGCGATAGCCGCCGCGCCGGGAGTCATGCTGCCGGGCGGAGGATGGGCAGCCGCGCAGTGCCTTCGGCGATCGGTTCGTTTCCGGCCGCGGTTTCGGCGGCCGTCGCCGAGCGCCTTCTGGGCTTACGCGGCGGACAGGCGGGTGAGCGGTCGGTTGCGCTGGAACAGCGGATCGGACGTTGTGGCAATCGGACGCCTCGCGCCGGATCGGGATCGTGGCAGCGATGCGCAGTCCCTGCGGCCCGGATCACCGTGCCGGTTGCGGATCGGCGATGCGTGATCGACAGTGGTTGTCGAGTTACGGTGCGGCGACGGGAGGCCACCAATGGACCGTGCGGACGTCGTTGTCGTCGGCGCCGGATACGCCGGACTGTGCGCGGCGCGGACGTTGCGAGCGGCCGGCCGGGACGTCGTCGTCCTGGAGGCGAGCGATCGTGCGGGCGGTCGCACCTTGACCGCGCGGGTCGGCGACGGATGGGCCGTCGACCTCGGCGGACAGTGGATCTCGGGTGCGCACGGCAGGCTCGCCGCGCTGGCCGAGGAGTACGGCGCCGCGATATACGCGCCACCCGAAGGGCTCGACCTGATGGTCGAGGGAGTGGTCCGGCGGCCGTTCAGCGGCGCGCGCCCGCCATTGCCGACGCTCGTGCTCGTCGTGCTCGCCCAGGCCATGTGGCGGCTGGAACGGATGGCCGCCCGGGTCGACCTCGCGCGCCCGTGGACCACGCCGGGCGCCGACCGGCTGGACGCGATGACCGCGGCGACCTGGTTGCGCCGGAATGTGCCCCAGCGGCGCGCCCGGAACCTGGCCGAGGTGATGATCGGCGAGGAACTGTGCGTCGACGTCGGCAGCATCTCCATGCTCGGTCTGCTGACTACGATCCGCTCGGCGGGCGGCGTCGAGGCGGGGATCACCGCCGAAACGGTGACGCGACTGTTCGTCGACGGCGCCGACGGGCCCGCGCTGGCCATGGCCGCGGAGATGGGTGACGCGCTGCGTCTCGGCGCGCCGGTCACGACGATTCGGCGCCGACCAGGCGGTGTGCGGGTGGAGTCGGCCGCCGGTGACGTGCGGGCCGAGCGTGTGATCGTGGCGGTGCCGCCCGCGCTCGCCGGACGCATCGCCTACGATCCGCCGCTGCCCGCCGCGCGCGACCAATTGACCCAGCGCATGCCGATGGGCTCGGTGCTGAAATCGTTCGCGGTCTACGAGCGGCCGTTCTGGCGTGACGACCGGCTCACCGGGCAGTCGCTGAACCTGCGCGATCCCGTGCCGGTGACCTTCGACGCCACCCGCCCCGGTGGTCCCGGTGTGCTCGGCGCGCTGGTGCCGGGCCGGGCCGCGCAGCGGTTGGCCGCCCTTCCCGCGAGCGAGCGACGCGCCATGATCATCGGTTCACTGGTACGGGCCTTCGGGCACGCTGCCCGCGAACCGCTCGAATGGCACGAAAAGGTCTGGGCCGACGACCCATACGCCCGCGGCGGCTACGGCGCCTTCTACCCGCCGGGCGTCTTGACCACCCTGGGCTCGGCCTTGCGCCACCCGGTCGGCGCGATCCACTGGGCCGGGAGCGAAACCGCCACGGAATGGTCGGGCTACATCGAGGGAGCGATCCGTTCCGGGGAGCGTGCGGCCGCCGAAGTGCTCGCGGCGGAGCGATCCACGGCCACCGCATGATTGCCAAAGGGTTGCCCGAGTGCTGGCTCCGGCCCACCCGAGGGATCACAATGAAGAGGTGTTCCAGCGGATCGTGGTCGGCTACGACGACTCTCCCGGCGCAAGGGCCGCCCTGACGATGGCGCTCGACTTGGCGGCGGTGCAGCACTGCACGCTCACGGTCGTGGCCGTCGAAGAGCATCTGCCGCACTACGGTCCGGTGGTCGGCGAGATGGAGGACGAACGCTCGCTCGGGGAGCGGACCTGTCGCCGCTGGCTCGCCACCGCCGCCGAGGCCGCCGACCGGCGCGGCATCGTGGTGCGGGCCGAACTGCGCGCCGGTCAGGCCGCGCGGGAACTGGCCACCGCCGCCGCCGACCACGATGCCGACCTGCTGGTGGTGGGGCGCAGCGGGCACTCGGGCATCTGGGGCCGCTTCATGGGCAGCACCGCGGAGAAGGCCGCACGCCACGTCGGCTGCTCGGTACTCGTCGCGCACGACGGTGCCGGACAGGCCGGGGACCGATGAGCGCGGCCGCGTCGTGACCTGGGGTGGCGCTGCTCCGGACACCTCGGGTAACAGATGCGCGATGGGCGGGGAACCGACCGACGAACCGATCGACACCGCGAGCCGCGCGCGTAACCCCGCGCGGGAGTTCTGGCGTACGCACGGCCCGGTGTCGGTGGTCGTCGCCGCGGGCGGAGCGCTCGGAGCGCTCGCTCGCTACGGGCTCGCTCAGTGGCTGCCCGCACAGCCGGGACACTTCCCGTCGGCCACCTTTCTCACCAATGTGGCGGGCTGCTTCGCGATCGGCGTGCTGATGGTGGCGGTGACCGAGATCTGGGCCGCCCATCGGTTGCTGCGCCCCTTCCTCGGCGTCGGCGTGCTGGGCGGATTCACGACCTTCTCCACCTATGTCAATGAAATTCGCGAGCTGCTGCGGACAGGCGCGATCCTCGTCGCGACCTGCTATCTGGCGGGCACGCTGATCTGCGCTCTGCTCGCCACGCTCACCGCCATGTGGCTCACCAGGGCGGGGTATGAGCGCCTGCGGCAGACACGGGAAGGAGTGCGATGAACGTGCTGCTGGTCCTCGTGGGCGGCGCGATCGGCGCGCCGCTGCGGTATCTGATCGACCGGGCGGTGCAGGATCGCCGTGACAGCTTGTTCCCCTGGGGCACCTTCCTGGTCAACCTGCTCGGTTGTCTCGTGCTCGGCGCGCTCGCCGGGGCCGGGACCGCACTGCCCTCGTCACTGTTCGTTCTGCTCGGCACCGGGTTCTGCGGAGCGCTGACCACCTACAGCACCTTCGGTTACGAGACCGTGCGGCTTGCCGACCGGGGAGCGTATCTGTTCGCGGCGGTAAACGTGGTCGCAAGTGTTTCCGCAGGGCTGATCGCCACTGTGTCGACATACGCGGCAGTGCACGCCCTGCTCGGCTGACCCCGCCGCCGAACCCCTATGCGACGTGATCCAGCTCACTTGGCTGCGCTATCGCGCGCCGCGCAGGGTCAGCTAAGCTGACATGACAGATGCAAACATGCGCATATATTTCGGTGATTGATGGAAGGGGCTGGGTCGATGGGGCACGAACATGGTCACGCGCACGGGCACGGGCTGTCCGGTGAGGCCGACCGCAAGTGGCTGACCATCGCGCTGGCCCTGATCGTCGGGTTCATGTCGGTCGAGGTCGTGATCGGCGTGCTGGCGAACTCGCTGGCCTTGCTGTCGGACGCGGCGCACATGCTCACCGACGCCGCGTCCATTGTGCTCGCGCTCATCGCGATCCGATTCGCGGCCCGCCCCGCGAACGGCAAGTACACCTACGGCTACAAGCGCGCCGAGATCCTCTCGGCGCAGGCCAACGGTGTCACGCTGCTCGTGCTGGCGGGCTGGCTCACCTACGAGGCCGTGCGCCGTTTGCTGGAGCCGCCCGAGGTGACCGGCGGGCTCGTCCTGGTGACCGCGTTGGCCGGTGTCGTGGTCAACATCGTGGCCACCTGGGCGATCAGCAAGGCCAACCGTTCCAGCCTCAACGTCGAGGGCGCCTTCCAGCATGTGCTCAACGACCTGTACGGGTTCATCGCGACCGCCGTGGCCGGTCTCGTCGTGCTGACCACCGGCTTCGCCAGGGCGGACGCGATCGCCACGCTGATCGTCGTCGCGCTGATGGTCAAGGCGGGGCTCGGGCTGGTGCGCGAATCCGGCCGGATCTTCCTGGAGGCGGCGCCGGCGGGCGTCGATCCGGACGCGCTCGGGCGCAGGCTGGTGGACATCGACGGCGTCGACGAGGTGCACGATCTGCACGTCTGGCAGATCACCTCCGGTGACATCGCCTTGTCGGCGCACGTGCTGGTCCGGGCCGGCGCCGACTGTCACGGGCTGCGTCAGCGAATCGAGCATCTGCTTCACGACGCCTACGGCATCACCCACACCACGTTGCAGGTCGACCATACCCATGTCGTCGGCCCGTCGGCGGCCGTGCACGAGCAGCGCCTGCTGCCGGTGCTGGAGGATCACTGCGACGACGCCCACGGTCCGGTGCACCGCGACCGCCCGTCGTCCGGGGCGAATGTCGGCGCCCCCTGACCTACTCGGCGCCACGCGCACGGACGATGGCGGGCGGGATGTCGCGCAGCACCGGAAGGCGCTCGAATATCGGAAGACTCGCCGCGAGCGGGCCGCGGGAAGGTCCGTAGGACGACACGCTCACCTCGGCCACCCGCGGGCTCCACTCGCGCAGCAGTGCCGCCACCCGGCTGCGCTTGACGCCCCAGGGCATGGGGGGAGCGGTGTAGTGCGGTGTTTTACGGAAGCCTCGCATGGTCTTGCGGGAGAACCATGGCGGGATGATGTCGAACAGGAATTCCGCGCCAGGCAGTCGGTCGAAGATCGCGATGCACAGGCGCCGCACCTCGTCGGGCTCGAAGTACATGAGCAGCCCCTGCGCCGTGACGAAGACGCCGCGGTCGGCCTCCACCTCGTCCAGCCAGGCTGTGTCCAACGCGCTGATCGGCAGGTGACGGCAGCGCTCGCTCGGTGGAAGGAACCGTTCGCGCAGCGCGATGCCTTCGGGCACATCGACACACAGCCAGCGCACCTGTCCGTCGTCGCACCGCTGGAACTGGGTCTCCAGTCCCGAGGCGAGTTCGACCACGGTCCCGCCGGGGTGTTCGGCCAGCCACGGCCGCAGTGCGAGGTCGAACCGCAGCGATCGCACCGCGTGCGTGCCGTCGGGTGCGCCGAAGGCTCGCGCATAGTCGTACTCGAGCGCGTCGAAGATCCGGACGCAGTCCGGGTCGCGCAGAATGCCATCCGCCCGTTTCGCTTCCGACGCCCGGTTGTAGAGCGTCCACAGCATGGTTTCCGGGACTCCCGTCAGATCGACGTTCGCGCCCATGATCTCGTCCTCTCCGGCCTGCGGCCGAGTCCGTCCGAATCCCCCGGAAAAGAACTTAGCCTAACCTAAGTCGAGTGGGAAGGGCTCAGGGGAGAAGGCGTGGGAACGGCTGTTCCGCTTCGATCAGATAGGCCAGCTCCAGCAAGGTGCGCTCGTTGCCGCGTGTGGCGGCGAATTGGACTCCTATGGGCACCCCGGCGGCGGTGAGGCCCGCCGGAACCGTGATGGCAGGCGTTCCGGTGATGTTGTTGATCGGGGTGAAACAGACGTAGGCGCGCAGCCGCTGGATGAGTTCGTCGAACGGCACGGTCGGGCTGAGATAGCCGAGCTCCGGTGTGGTGTGGCCCAGAGTGGGAAGCAGCACCGCGTCGTAGGGGCCGAGTTCCCGTTCGTAGGTGGCCGTCGCCGCCCGTAACCGGCGAATCGTAAGCGGGGCGTGCAGGGCCCGGCGCAGGAAGAGGGCGCGGAGACCGACCGTGAGGTCGTCCACGCGCCGTGCGTCGAACCTCCGGTCGACGAGCCGTCCCGTCGTGGTGGCCAGGGCTGCGAGCAGGCCCCAGTAGTGCAGGAAAGCGTTCTCGATCGTGGCGTCGAACGGCAGGGGCACCGGTTCGACCGAGTGGCCGCAGGCTTCGAGCGTGCGCGCAACCCTTTCGACGGCATCCCGGGTCGGGCCGGCGGCGAGCGGTCCCGCGATGTTGTCGAGCACGAGCGCTATCCGCATGCGGCGGTTCGCGGGACCGTCGACGCGGCCGATCGGCTTCAGCGCGGGATTGCGCCAATAGCGTTCCGCCGCCGCGGCATAGGCCGCCGTATCGCGCACGGTCCTGGTCAGCACTCCTTCGCTGACGATATCCACCGGCAGCGTGCGAGCCAGCCCGGATACCACGTGCCGTCCCCGCGTCGGTTTCAAGCCGACCAGCCCGGCGCACGCGGCCGGAATCCGGATCGATCCGCCGCCGTCGTTGCCGTGCGCGATCGGTACGACACCCGCCGCCACCAGCGCGGCCGCCCCGCCCGACGAGCCGCCCACCGAGTAGTCGGTGTGCCACGGGTTGCGGGTGGGCGCGACGTGCGGCGACTCGCTGCTGGCATTGAAGCCGAATTCGGGCATGGCGCTCTTGCCGAGGACGGTGAGGCCGGTGCTGAGGAATTGCCGGGTGTAGCCGCTGTGCGCGCGAGCGGGCGTCGCGTGGAACGCGGCCGTGCCCTGGTTCGTCGGCATGCCCGCCACGTCCAGGTTGTCTTTCACGAAGCTGGGCACGCCGTAGAACGTGCCGGTCCGGTCGGCGGGCAGCAGAGGTTTCCCGTAGCTCGGGTAGGCGACGGCCGCCAGCTTTTCCACCTGCTCGGCGCGCGCCACGGCGGCAGCGGCGAGTTCGCGTGGCGAGACCGCCCCGTCGCGCACCAGCGAAGCCAGGGCGACGGCGTCGTGATCACCGAGCGCGTCGTCGCCGAAGGCGTGGACGCGCGTGGGTAGGGGAATATGAGCGTCGGCGGTCATGCCACGAATCTAAGGTGTGCACCAGGCAGTCCGTCCAGACCGGATTTGTCCGCACCGGATTCGTCCGGACCGGATTCGTCCTGACCAGAGAGGACAGCAGGTGGCCGCGACATACCCGGATCCGGTGCCACCGAGGGGCCGCGTCGGCTCGCTGTTGTTCGCGTTGCCGCCCGCGGGCCGGCGGTGGAGCGTGGCGCTGCGCGCTGCGGTGGCGTTCGCTGTCCCCGCCGCGATCATCACCGGTCTGGGCCGTCCGGACACGGCGGTGTTCGTCATGTTCGGCGCCTTCGCCGTGCTCTATGGCGAGGGGCGCCCGTTCCGGGTGCGCGGCAGGGTCGTGCTGGCCGCCGGTGTGGCGTTGCTCGCCGCGAGCGGCGTCGGCGCGCTCATCGGCGGCCTGCTGGATACGGGACTCGGTGCGTCGTTGCTGATGGTGGCCGTGGTGTCGGCGATCGCGGTCGTGGCGGTCTTCGTCATCGACGCATTGCGGCTCGGGCCGCCGGGCGCGCTGTTCTTCGCACTGGTCTGTGCGGGGTCGATGAAAGCCGTCGAGACCGGGACGGCGATGGCGACGCTGTTGTTGTGCGCCGCCTGCGGTGTCGTCGCGTCGGTCGTCGTTTCGATGGCCGGAGTGCTGCGGGATCGCCGCAAGCCCGAACGCGTGGCGGTGGACGCCGCGGTCCGCGCGGTCGACGCCTATGTGGCGGCGCGGGAGGCGGGGACGCCCGCGATCGAGCTGCGCCACCGGGCCGGCTCGGCGATGGCGGACGCGTGGGCCGCGGTCTACGACGCGGGTCCGCCCTCGGATCCCGGGGAAGCCGAGCTGCTGGCCACCCTGCAAACCGCCCGGCGCAGGCTGGCCGGGCACGTTCCCGACGACGACACCGACGATCTGCTTGTCGATCCCTTGGTCTCGTTCGCCCGTCCCGGAGTCGGCTTCCGGCTGCGGCGTTCCCTGTCGTTCTCCTCGCACGCGACGATCAGCGCGATGCGCGTTGCCGCGGGCTGCCTGGGCGCGGGCGGCCTGAGCGCGCTGCTCGGTCTGGAGCGGCCGCACTGGGCGGTGCTCAGCGCCCTGATCGTGTTGCAAACCGGGCCCGATCGAGTGCGCGGGCAGGTGCGCGCGATCCACCGGTTCGTCGGCACGATCGCGGGCCTCGGTCTGTTCGCGCTCATCTATCAGCTCGGGCCGACCGGTTACGCGCTGGTCGTTCTGATCGCCGCGCTGCAGTTCTGTATCGAGCTGTTCGTGCCGCGCAACTACGCGCTGGCCGTCGTCTTCATCACCCCGGTCGCGCTGATCGCGGGCGGGGTCGCCACCACGGGCGGACCGATCGGACCGGTGATCCGGGATCGGCTGGTTGAGACGGTGCTCGGCGTCGCCGTCGCCGTGCTCGCGCTGTACGGGGTGGCGCCGTACGGGCATCGGCGCACCTTCCGCTGGATGGATCGCCGGGGGCGCGCCGCCGCCCACGCCCTGCTCGACCGGCTGCGTCGCAAGCCGATGGACGCTCGAGCGTGGGTGTTGGTCCAGCATCTGCAGTTCGAGCTGGTCGGTGTGGTCCGCAGTGGCATCGACTCGGCGACCGACGACCCCGAGTGGACGCGGGACTACTGGCCGGAACACGCGGCCCTCGCGCACCTCGGCCACGATCTACTCGCCACGTGCTGGGTGCTGCAGCCTGGCCAGTGGCTGGCCGACGTGGACGGCTGGGCGGCACGCGTGGCCGCGGCTGGGCTCGGCCCGGAAGCGGGGGCGGTACCGCCTGCTAGCGTTCGCCGCATGCATGACAGCGTGACGGTGCGCATGGCCGCCCCCGCCGACAAGATCTGGGAATTGGTCAGCGACATCGAGAACACCGGGCGATTCAGTCCCGAGACGTTCGCCGCGGAGTGGCTCGGCGGCGCCACCGGTCCCGCGGTCGGCGTGAAGTTCCGCGGACATGTCAACCGCAACGGCTGGGGGCTGAAGTACGCGACGGTGTGCCGCATCGTCGCCTGCGAGCCGGGGCGGGAGTTCGCGTTCACCGTGCTCGGACCGCGCGGCATGCCGGTCAATACGTGGCGCTACGTCTTCGAGCCGGTCGAGGGCGGCACCGACGTCACCGAGTCGTTCCAGCTGCACAGCAATCCCGTGCTGCGGCTGTACTGGTCGCTGGCCGGGTGGGCGCGCCGCAAGACCAACGTCGAGGGGATGCGCGAGACGCTGAACCGGATCAAGGCCGTCGTCGAATAGTCCCGGCACACAACGCCGCTCGGCGGCGCACCTAGGCTCGGGACCCATGACTGCTCCTGTGCTCCTCGTGCTCGGCGCCGGTCCCGGCATCGGGCTGTCGGTCGCCCGCCTGTTCGCCGTCGACGGTTTCGCCACGGTGCTGGCCTGCCGGTTTCCCGAGGAGGCCGAGCCGATGGCCGAGAAACTGCGCGGGGAGGGGTTCGACGCGGAGGGTGTCGGGGTGGATCTGAGCGACCCCGCCGACGTGGGCGAGGTCGTCACGGGAGTGGGCGAGCGCCACGGCCGTATCGACGTGTTGCACTTCAACCCCAGCGTCTTCCGAGAGGCCGATCCGCTACAGCTCTCGATTCCCGAACTGATCGAGGACTTCACCGTCGGCGCCGCTGCGCTGTTGCCCGCCGTCCAGGCGGCGCGGCCCTTCCTGTCCGAGGGCGCCCGCGTGCTGGTCACCGGCAGCGCGGCCGCGGATAAACCGTGGCACCGAGCCGCCTCGCTCGGCATCCAGAAGGCGGCGGTGCGCAACCTGGTCACCAGCTTGGACGCCACACTCGCGCCCGCGGGGATCCGTGCGGTCGCCGTCCAGGTCGAAGGAGTGCTGGGGGAGGGCGCTTTCACGCGGGACCGGGTCGCCGCGGCGTTGCACGCGGCAGCCGTCCGCCCCGCCGACGGATGGACGCCGCACGTCTCCTACGACGGCTGACCGGCGGGACTACCTGGGCCGGATCGCAGCGAATTCGATGGGCAGGTGCGCGGGGCCGCGCAGGTTGACGTGTTCTCGATACGGTGGCGGGTCAACGGGCAGCGAGGGGGATTCGACGCGTTGCGCGAACCGGGTCAACGCCACTCGCGTCTCCAAGCGGGCCAGGGCAGCCCCGACGCAGAAGTGCGCCCCGAGGCCGAAGGCCAGGTGGCGGTCCTCGCGCGCCGGGTCGAATCGGCCGGGGTCGCCGAACACCGAGGGATCGCGGTGCGCGGCCGCGATCAGCAGCACCACCAGGTCGCCGCGCTCGATGCTCGTGCCGCCGATGGTCAGGTCGTCGGCGGCGACGCGCGGGATCAGCTGGACCGGCGGGTCGAAGCGCAGCGTCTCCTCGACCACGCCCGCCGCCCGGTCCGGATCCGCGCGCAGGGCCGCGAGTTCCTCCGGCCTGCGCAGCAGGGCCAGGGTCGCGTTGGCGATCAGGTTGACGGTGGTCTCGTGGCCGGCGACCAGCAGCAGTGCGCAGGTCGAGATCAATTCGGCATGGGTGAGCGTGTCGCCGGAGTCTTCCGCAGCGATGAGTTCGGACAGTAGATCCGGGCCCGGTGTGTGGCGGCGTCGATCGATGAGATCTTCGAAGTAAGCGTGCAGTTCGGTCCCGGCGCGCTGGATCCGCGCCGGGTCGGCGCGGAATCGGGCGGCCGCGCGGGAGGTCGGGTCCAGCGTGCGCGACAGCAGCGCGGACCAGGCGCTCAGCCGTGCTTCGTCCGCGAGCGGGACGCCGAGCAGTTCACAGATGACGGTCACCGGCAGCGGATAGGCGAAGTGGTCGACGGCGTCGAACCCGCCCTCGCGGGCGCGCTGGTCGAGCAAGTCGTCCACGATCTCGGTGATCCGCGGCTCCAATCGCCGTACCATCCGCGGGGTGAACGCCGCGGACACGAGGCGGCGCAGGCGAGTGTGATCCGGCGGATCGAGGAACAGGAACGAGGGCTTCGCACGCGCCGCACCGTCCTCCCGCGTCCCGTCATAGATCGGCATCGAGCCGAGTTGCAACCGGGCCAGTGACCGGTCGACGCTCGCGCGCGGATCGCGCAGCATGGCGGCGCAATCCGCGTAGCGCGTCAGCACGACTACCGGAGCCGTCCCCATCCGGAACGCACCGGCGTCGCGTAGTCGCGCGAGCAGGGGATACGGATCCGGTCGCACCGCTGGGTCGAGCAGGCGCACGTAGTCGTCGGTCGGGTGGTTCGTGGTCGTCATCGACACTCCCAACTGTCCGGCCGGAGCGGGCGCCGGTCTACTTAGTATTATTCCGATACTGTTAGTAGGAAAGCAATACCGAGCAGGGATGCGAAAATACCGTCATGACATTGCGGCGCCCGGCCGACGATTCGGTCACCCGCGTCGTCGAACTGCTCGGCGACCGGTGGACCATCCTGCTCATCGCCGAGGCGTTCTTCGGGGTGCACCGCTTCAGCGATTTCGCTCGCAATATCGGCATCACCAACCGCAACCTGCTCACCAGCCGCCTGCGCATGCTGATCGACGCGGGCATCTTCACCCGCACCGATCACGGCGGCGGGCGCGTCGACTACCACCTCACCGCCGCGGGCCGCGAGCTGTATCCGATCGTCACGGCGATGATGGTCTGGGGCGACCACCATCTGGTCGGGCCGGAGGGCAAGCCCATCGTCCTCGAGCATCGCACCTGCGGGCACGAGACCTCGCCGATGCTCGTCTGCGACCACTGCCGCGAACCGATCGACCCGCGCGACGTCGAACCCAAGGCGGGCCCCGGCTTCCACCAGCCGCCGGGCGCCAAGCAAGCCGGGTGAAGTTCAGACAGCCGTTGTCGCTGTCGCCGAAGCACCTCCGACTCCCAGTCGACTGGGCGAATTCGATTGCGCTGATATCGGTCGGTCAGCGGACCGGCAGGCTGACGCCGGGGGACGAGGGCGCGCCGTACAGGACCAATTCTCTCGGGACGTCGTCCTTCTTGTCATTCTTCTTGTCGTTCTTCTTCCCGTCCTTGTCATGGCCGGGTAGGTAGAAGGCCAGTCGAATCGTGCGAGTACTGCCGGGATCGATCCGGTCGACGCTGTTGCGGGACGCGTTCAGTTCGGTGGTCGCGGTGGCGTCGGGGGCGAGGGAGCGACCCGCGGTGGTGATAAGGCGTTGATCGGCGATGACGAAGGCTTGCTGGCGCTGGGAGACGTTGGTGACTGTCAGCGTCACGACGGTGTAGGAACCGCCTGCGGCCGACTCGGACACCACCCCGGGAACGGTAAAAGCGAAGTCTCCGTCCTGTACCGCACCAGCCGGACCCGACGGTTGTCCGCCGGTCGCGGGAGGCAGGTCGTCCGTGCGGGCCTCGGCGGAAGTCTCGCGTGTCACAGTGCCTGGAGCGGAGTCGGATCCGAGATCGCCGCCCAGCCACAGAGCTGCCGCGGCGACGAGTACTGCCCCTGCGGCGATCGGTAACGATCGGCGGACCGGAGGCTTTCGTGGAGAATCCGGGTTCGCGGTTGAAGCTGGTGAGAACGTTCGGGGCTCGGGCGAGCGCGGCGTCGGTCGGGTCGCGGCCGACCGAGGGGCGGTCATGACGCGGGTAGGTGGGTGACTGCCCAATTGTGCGGTATCCGGGCCCGTAGAGGCGGATTCCGCCGACACGGGCTGTTCCAAAGCCGCGCGTGCCGCTGCGGCGCATTCGCCCGCGCTGGCATAGCGTTCCAGCGGTTGCTTGGCCATGCCGCGAGCGATGACAGCGTCCAGCGCAGGCGGGCCGCCGCGTGCGGTCACCGATGCGCGCGGCGGTGGCGACATCAGATGCGCGCGCATCTGTCGCGCCGGATCTCCGTCGCCGAAGGGCAGGCTTCCGGTGAGGACTTCGTAGAGCACGCAGGCCAGCGAGTAGACATCCGAGCGCGCCTCGGCCGTGCCGGTGAACCGCTCCGGGGCCATATAGCCCAACGTGCCCACCACCTGACCGGTCGCTGTGAGCGCGGTGGCGTCGACGGCCCGGGCGATACCGAAGTCGATCAGATACACGAAACCGCTGGTGTGCTCGAGAATGTTGCCCGGTTTCACATCCCGATGAACGAGCCCGGCCGCGTGCGCGGCGTCCAGCGCCTCGGCGGCTTGGGCGATCACCTCCACCGCCCGTACCGGCGCCAGCGCCCCCGACCGTAGCCGTGTAGCCAAATCGACGCCCTCGATGTAGGCCATCTCCAAGAACAGATGACCATCGACCTCACCGAAGGAACGAATCGGCACGATGTGGGGGTTGCGCACCCGAGCGCCCGCCTGTGCCTCCCGCTCGAAACGGAGCCGGTAGCCCGGGTCGGCGGAATACGCGGCGGACAACACCTTCAATGCGACGGCGGCGCCGGTGCGGTCGCGTGCCAACCAGACCTCACCCATACCGCCACGACCCAGCAAGCGTTCGAGGCGGTATGTCCCGAACGAACCGCTGGCGTTGTGCACTGACATACCTCGACCGTATCGCCCGGGGTGTGCCGCCACCTCGACCGGAGGACTCACGCGACGACAAGTGAGGCGGCGCTCAATCCAGCAGGTCGACGAAAGCCTCTGCCAGGTACAGCGGTAGGAGTAGGTAGTACAGCAGCATCGCCATCGAGCCGGCTCCGATCGTCAACGCGGGTCCCACGCTGTGCCGTCGCGGGTACGTCGCGCAGGGATTGGAGACCGAGTGGTCTCGCGATCGCAGGAATGTAGTGCAGCTTCCCGGCATCGGCAAGGCCGTCCAGCGTGTCGAACCCGCCGTTCTACTTCGCCGCCTGCGGTTTCCGCTCGACGACCGCAGGGCTGTTGCGGCTCGACGACCGGGAGTGACGGCCGAAAGTACCGATCGGGACGGCGACGGCGCGTGCCATGCTGAGGGCCGGGATCGACCGAGGGGAACGAATGCAGAATCGCCCATCGGCAGCGGAGTTGCTGGAATCGCTCGCCGAGTTGCTCGAGGAGACGCTGCTGCCCGCCCTGCCCGCGGGGTTGCAGCACAAGGCGCGTGTGGGCGCCAATCTCGCCAGGATCGTCCGCAGGGAGATCGAATCCGGCCCCGCCGCGGCCGAGCAGGAGCGTGAGTTGCTTGCCGCGGTACCCGAAGGAGACGACGAACAGCTCTGGGCGGCGTTGGTTTCCGTGGTGCGGGCCGATCTCGCGATCGCCAAGCCGGGGTACGACGCGTGGGCGGGCGAGTGAGTTCCGACCTGGCACGTGGCCTGGCGGAGTTCCTCGGGTCGGGCAGCGGCCACGCGGTGACGGTGTCGAACGTCGAATACCTCTCCGCGGGCGCCCGCCGTCGTAACGTCGCCTTCGACGCCGATATGGGAGGCGCGAAGCGGCGCTTGGTCGCGACCATCGTGCCGAACGCGATCGAGCTCGTCCCCGTGGACGTGGAGGCCGCGGTCCGGGAGCTGGCGCGCGGCAACGGTGTCCCGGTTCCGCCCGTGGTGGCGATCTGCACCGACAGCGCCTACGCCGACGGGCCGTTCGTGGTTTCCGAACGGGTGGACGGAGAGACGGTGCCGCGCAAGGTGCTACGGCTGACGGAGTCGGCGGGTCTCGGCGAACGAGTCGCCGAACAGCTCGGCGAGGCCATGGGCCGCCTGCATGCCATCGATCCGGCGACCGCCCCCGCTCGGCTGCCCGAGGCCGCCGCCGATCCCGAGCACCAGCTGATCGAGGCGGGCGAGCACGTGCGCGCGCTCTTGGCGGACCGGCCGGTGTTCGCCCTCGCGCTGCGCTGGCTGGAACGCCGCTGCCCGCCCGCGCCGCCGCGTACCGCGCTGCTGCACACCGACATGCGCAACGGCAACATCGTCGTCGGTCCCGAGGGACTGCGGGCGGTGCTCGACTGGGAAGGCGCGCAGCGTCACGGCGATCCGATGCGCGATGTGGCCTGGCCCGCGCTGCGCATGTGGCGCTTCCGCGCCGACGACCGGGAATTCGGCGGATTCGCGGGCCGCGGCGCGTTCGCGCGCGGCTACCGCCGTGCGGGCGGCGAGTTCGACGAAGACCGTTTCCGCTGGTGGAAGGTGATGTGCACGCTCGCATGGGGGGTCGGGCTGGCCGGGCAGGCCGCGGCGCACTCGGACGGCAGCGTGCGCGACATCGTGATGGCGGCCAGCGGGCGCCGGGTTTCGGAAATCGAATGGGACCTGCTGATGCAGATCCGACCCACTGCGAAAGGCTAGAGACTTCGATGGATTTCGAGCTACCTGCCGAACTGGTCGATTACCTCGCCGAACTGGACCGGTTCATCGACCGGGAGATCGCGCCGCTCGAGCAGATCGATGACAACATCCGCTTCTTCGACCACCGTCGTGAGGACGCCCGCACCGACTGGGAGCGCGGCGGCCTGCCGAACGCGCGATGGGAAGCGCTGCTGGCCGAGGTCCGCAGGCGCGCCGACGCCGCGGGTCACCTGCGGTACGCCTTCCCGGCGCAGTACGGCGGCCGGGACGGCACCAACCTGGGCATGGCCGTGATCCGCGAGCACCTGGCCCGGCGCGGCCTGGGGCTGCACTGTGATCTGCAGAACGAGCACGCCATCGTCGCCAACAACGTCGGTTTGCTGCTCATGCTCGAATACGGCACACCCGCGCAGCGAGCGGAGTGGGTGGACGGGCTGGCTTCGGGGACGAAGTTCTTCGCCTTCGGCATCACCGAGCCCGAGCACGGCTCCGACGCGACCCACATGGAGACCTCAGCGGTCCGCGACGGCGACGGCTGGGTGATCACCGGACAGAAGACCTGGAACACCGGCGTGCACATCGCCGACGCCGACCTGATCTTCGCGCGCACCTCCGGCGGCCCCGGCGACGCGACGGGCGTCACCGCGTTCCTGGTGCCCACCGACGCTCCGGGGTTCGTCGTCGAGGAATACCTCTGGACCTTCAACATGCCCACCGATCACGCCCGCGTCGCGCTCAACGGCGTTCGCGTCCCCGACACCGCCGTCTTCGGCGGTGAAGGACGCGGCTTGGCGGTGGTCCAGCACTTCTTCAACGAGAACCGGATCCGCCAAGCCGCGTCCAGCCTGGGTGCGGCGCAATACTGCATCGACGAGTCGGTGGCCTACGCCAAGCAGCGCAAGCCCTTCGGCAAGCCGCTGGCCGCCAACCAGGCGATCCAGTTCCCTCTTGTGGAACTGCACACGCAGTGCGCGATGTTGCGCACGCTCATCCACAAGACCGCTTGGTCGATGGACACCTACGGCACGTTCGCCGCCTCCGAGCAGGTCTCGATGTGCAACTACTGGGCCAACCGGTTGTGCTGCGAGGCCGCCGACCGCGCCATGCAGGTGCACGGCGGCCTCGGCTATTCCCGGCACAAGCCGTTCGAGCACATCTACCGCCACCACCGGCGCTACCGGATCACCGAGGGCGCCGAGGAGATCCAGATGCGTCGCGTCGCGGGCTATCTGTTCGGTTTCATGGGCGGCAAAGCTCCCAAAGGGGTGTGAGCGGCGCGGCTCAGAGGCGGCGGATGCGGGCCAGCCACGCGGCGGCGTCGACCCGGCCCGTCTCGGAAACCTCCAGGGCCGCCGCGTCCTGGGCCACCAGGTCGGTGACCCGGCCGCGGTACCGTGCCGGTCGCAGGTCCGCTACTGTCCAGCCCTCGCGGAAGGACTCCAGGATCAGCGTGTCGCTGATTCGCGGGCCGAATCCCGGCTCGGCATCGGAGAGGGCGAGGACATACACCGTGCCGCCCGGCTTGCAGACCGCGTGCAGACTGCGGACGTACGCGGCGCGCGCCTCGTCCTCGGTCCCGAAGACATGGAACAGCGCGCTGTCGACGACGGTGTCGAACGCGGGCGCGGAGCCCGGCGGGTCACCGGCGAAATCCGGCCGGTCACCGAGCGCGAGCGCGTCGGCCACCTCGAACGCGGCGGCGGGCACACCCTGCGCGGCCGCATTGGCGCGCGCGTAGGCCACCGCGCTCGGCGACATATCGATCCCACGCACGTCGTAACCGAGCCTGGTCAGCAAAATGGTGTGCTCACCGGCGCCGCAGCCGGGATCGAGGACGCGGCCGCTGATACCCCCTTCGCGCTCCAAGGCCACGATGGCGGGTTGCGGTTCACCGATCACCCAAGGTGCGGTGTCGTTGTCGTAGACGGTATTCCAGAAATCCGCTGGACGAGTCATGGAACCACTGTCCATCCTCAACCCCACTCGAGGTCAACCGCCACGCCCTCGAAGTGCGCTTTTCGCGTGAGGTGCGCGACCGGACGTGCGTGTGGATCAGGTCTGCGTCGCGGCGGCGTGGGTGGGTACGCGCGCGGTATGAGCACACCGAATCTCGATCCGACGACGGCGGAGTCGATGCAGCAGGACGCGGATTTCGCCGACGAGCACACCAAGCCGACGCATGCCGACGAGCACCCCACCGGAGAAGAGCTCGAGACCGACGAATCGACCCCGCGCGGGCACAGCGGATCGGACGAGTAGCCCGGCGTGGCACGGTTGCGCGCGGGAACCGTGCCACGCCGGCGGGCTCAGACGACGGCGACCAGCCGTGCGGCGTTGGCGGACACGTCGTCGGCGGCCTGGTTGGCGGCCAGTTCGGCGTGCACCCGGTGGCCGTACCGGGTGATCTCGCGTTCGGTCGCCGCGCCGTCCCAGCCGAGGTGGGCGCCGATCAGCCAGGCCACCTCGGCGGCGGCGGCCAAGCCGCGGTCGGCCGCTTCGATGGAGATGCGGGTGCGGCGGGTGAGCACGTCGTCCAGATGCAGAGCTCCCTCGTGCGTCACCGCGTACACCGCCTCCGCGCCCAGGTACTCCGGAGCGCCGGTGAGCGGCTTGCCCAGTTCCGGTTCGCGGGCGATCAGGTCGAACAGGTCGGTGATCGCCGAGCCGTAACGGCCGAGCAGACGCTCGACCGTCGCCCGGGGCAGGCCCGCGCGCTGCGCCAAGCTGTCCAGGTCGGCGGCGAGTTCGTGGTAGCCCACCGTGCCGAGGATCGGCAGGTGCTCGGTCACCGAAGGGGCGACCGCACGGCCGAGCCCGGCCACCGCAGCGTCCACGACGTCGGCGGCCATCACCCGATAGGTGGTGTACTTACCGCCCGCTACCACGAACAGACCGGGCGCCGGTTCGGCGACCGCGTGCTCGCGGGAGAGCGTGGCGGTGTCGGCCGACGCGCCGGACAGCAGCGGCCGCAGCCCCGCGTAGGTCCCGACGATGTCGTCGCGGGTGAGCGGTTCGCGCAGCACTCGGTTGACGTGGTCGAGCAGGTACCGCACGTCGGCGTTGCTGGCGGCGGGGTGGTCCTTGTCCAGCGACCAATCCGTGTCGGTGGTGCCGATGATCCAGTGCCCGCCCCACGGGATGACGAACAGCACGCTCTTCTCGGTGCGCATGATCAGGCCGGTGTCCAGATTCAGGCGGTGGCGCGGCACCAGGATGTGCACACCCTTGGACATCCGGACGTGGAACGGGAACTCGACGCCGGTCATCCGGTTCATCTCGTCGGTCCACACCCCCGTGGCGCTGATCACCCGGCGCGCGCGGACGGTGTGCACCCGGCCGGTCTCCAGGTCGGTGACCTCCGCGCCGACGACGCGCTCGCCGTCGCGCAGCAGCCCCGTCACTCTGGTGCGGGTGAGCACGGTGGCGCCGTGCTGGGCCGCGGTGCGGGCGATCATCATCGTGTGCCTGGCGTCGTCGACCTGCGCGTCGTAGTACCGGATGGCCCCGGTCAGCGCGTCCTCGCGCAGCGCGGGCGCCAGCTCCAGCGCGCGTGTGCGCGACAGGTGCCGGTGCATCGGCAGCGCGCGTGCGCCGCCGATGGTGTCGTACAGGGCGACGCCCGCGCCGATGTAGGCGCGTTCCCACACCCGGTGCCGCAGCGGCAGCAGGAACGACACCGGGCGCACCAGGTGCGGTGCGAGCCGATGCAGCAGCAGGCCGCGTTCCTTCAGCGCTTCTCGCACCAGCCAGAAATCGAGCTGCTCCAGGTAGCGCAGCCCGCCGTGGATGAGCTTGCTGGAGCGGCTCGAGGTGCCCGCGGCGAAGTCCCTGGCCTCCACCAGGGTCACGGTCAGGCCGCGGGAGGCGGCGTCGAGGGCCGCGCCCGCTCCGACCACCCCGCCACCGATGACGAGCACGTCGATCTCGGCGTCGCCGAGGGAGTTCACCGCGCGGGCGCGGTAACGGGAGTCCAATCGTGCGGACACAGCGGTATCTCTCCTTGTTTCGGTGTTACGGGTAGGTCGGCGTCGCCCCTCATTCGTCGACGTCGATCCAATCGAGGGTGCGGGCGACGGCCTTCTTCCAGCGCGCGTAGCCGCGCTCGCGCTGCTGCTCCGACCAGGTCGGGCTCCAGCGTTTGGCTTCGTTCCAGTTCTGTTCCAGTTCGTCGGTGTCGTTCCAGAAGCCGACCGCCAGGCCCGCCGCGTAGGCCGCGCCGAGCGCGGTGGTCTCCGCGACCACCGGACGCGACACCGGCACGCCGAGGAAGTCGGCCTGCAACTGCATGCACAGCTCGTTGGCGGTGACGCCGCCGTCCACCCGCAGCACATCCAGTCGCACGCCGGAGTCGGCCTGCATCGCCTCGACCACGTCGCGGGTCTGATAGCAGATCGATTCCAGCGTCGCCCGCGCCAGATGGGCGTTGGTGCTGTAGCGGGACAGGCCGACGATCGCGCCGCGCGCGTCCGAACGCCAGTACGGCGCGAACAACCCGGAGAACGCCGGGACGAAGTACACCCCGCCGTTGTCCTCGGCCTGCCGGGCCAGCGATTCACTCTGTGCCGCGCCGGAGATGATGCCCAGCTGGTCACGCAGCCACTGCACCGCCGAGCCGGTCACCGCGATCGAACCTTCCAGCGCGTACACCGGCTTCTCCGCACCGAACTGGTAGGCGACCGTGGTCAGCAGCCCGTGCTGCGACCGAACGATCTCGGTTCCGGTGTTGAGCAGCAGGAAGTTTCCGGTGCCGTAGGTGTTCTTCGCCTCGCCGGGCCGGAAGCAGACCTGCCCCACGGTGGCGGCCTGCTGGTCGCCGAGCACGCCGGACAGCGGGACCGCGCCGCCGAACGGGCCGTCGGGGCGCGTGGTGCCGAACAGATCCGAGTTCGCCGACGGCGCGATCCGCGGCAGCATCGCGCGCGGCACCCCGAACAGCGACAGCAGCTCCTCGTCCCAGTCCAGCGTCTCCAGGTTCATCAGCATGGTGCGGCTGGCGTTGGTCGGATCGGTGACGTGCACGCCGCCGTCGACTCCGCCGGTCAACTGCCACAGCAGCCAGGTGTCGGTGGTGCCGAAGAGCGCGTCACCGCGTTCGGCGTCCGCGGCCACCCCGGGGACGTTGTCCAGAATCCAGCGCAGCTTGCCGCCGGAGAAATAGGTGGCCGGCGGCAGGCCCGCCTTGCGCCGGATGGTGTCACCGTGCCCGGCCCGCTCCAGCTCGGCGGCGATGCGATCGGTGCGGGTGTCCTGCCAGACGATCGCGTTGCAGTACGGCCGCCCGGTCCTGCGGTTCCACACAACCGTGGTCTCGCGCTGATTGGTGACGCCGACTGCGGCCAGATCGCTCGCGTCGAGATCGGCTTTGGTCAGCGTGCTCTGGATGACCGCACGGGTGCGCTCCCAGATCTCGGTCGGATTGTGCTCGACCCAGCCGGGGCGCGGCAGAATCTGCTCGTGTTCGAGCTGATGGCGGGCGATCTCGTTGCCACTGTGGTCGAACACCATGAAACGGGTGCTCGTGGTGCCCTGGTCGATGGCGCCGACGAACTTGCTCATCGAGGTCCTTTCGGAACGTGCTGTCGCGGAGGAGGATTCAGAACAGGAATTGGGCGGCCAGACCGGCGAGCGCACCGCCCACCAGCGGCCCGAGCACCGGCACCCAGGCGTATCCCCAGTCGGAGTCCTTGCCGTGTGTCGTCGCGTCGGCCTCGGGAGATGCGACCGGTCCGGAGTCGCCCGCGCCCACCGGCACCAGGACCGCATCCGCGGGGGCGGGCTTGCGCACCGGCAGCAGCGCGTGTGCCAAGCGCGGACCCAGGTCGCGCGCGGGGTTGACGGCGTACCCGGTCGGGCCGCCCAGCGAAGCGCCGATGCCGACGACCAACAGTGCCGCGGCGGCCGGGCCGAGCCCGCTCGGCGTGTGGCCGAAAGTCAGGATGACCAGGACGAGCGTGAACGTGCCGATCACTTCGGTGGCGAAATTCCAGCGCAGGGCGCGGATCGCGGGTCCGGTGGCGAAAACGGCGAGCTTCTTCTCCGCGTCGGTCTCCGCGTCGAAGTGGCGTTTGTAGGCGACGTAGGCGATCGTCGCGCCGACGAACGCGCCGGAGAATTGGCCGCTCAGATAGGCGAGCGTCGTGGAGCCGGAGATCGCGATGCCGGGGGCGAACTCCTCCGCGCCGCTGAACAGGATGCCGATGGTGACCGCGGGATTGAGGTGGCCGCCGGTCTTGTAGGCGACGTAGACGCCGGCCAGGACGGCGAACCCCCATCCCACGTTGATCAGCAGCCAGCCGCCGTCCAGTCCTTTGGACTTGGTCAGCAATACGTTCGCGACCACGCCGACCCCGAGCAGCACCAGCACTCCTGTGCCGAGTGCTTCGCTGAGAAAGATCGAGCCGAAGTTCATCGTTGAGCCTCCGTTCACCCCGCTGGCCGCGGACGCGACCGTGCGTGTCACTGGAAATTACGGCGGAATGCCGGGCCCGGATACTGTCGGCGTTCGACAATGTCGAACGCCTCGACTGGTTGCCGTAAGGCTGGGCCGCTACCGTCCGACCGGTCAGGAGGATGTATGGCGCAGCTCACACCTGGTTTCACTGATGTTGCCCAGGTATTACCAACCGTTCGACATTGTCGAATCGCCACCTGGAGGATAGGTTTCCCGACATGCCGGGTGCGATCCAATCGATCGAGCGGGCGGCGGCCGTCCTACGGCTGCTGGCCCGAGGTTCCGGCCGTCTCGGCGTCGCCGACATCGCGGGTGCGCTCGAGCTGCCGAAACCGACCGCGCACGGCATCCTGCGGACGCTCCAGGGTGTCGGCTTCGTCGAGCAGGACCCGGCGACCGGCAAGTATCAGCTCGGAGCGGCGCTACTGCATCTGGGCACCAGCTACCTCGACGCGAACGAATTGCGCTCCCGCGCGATCAACTGGGCCGACGCGCTGGCGGCTCGCACGGGCGAGTCGGTGCGGATCGGCGCGCCGATGGACGGCGCTGTGGTCGTGGTCCATCACGTATTCCGGCCGGACAACACCGAACAGGCGCTCGAACTCGGCGAGCTCCTGCCGCCGCACGCCACCGCGCTGGGCAAGGTCCTGCTCGCCTACGACATCGACTTGGCCGCGGCGGTCCGCCGCGGCGAACTGGCCCCGCTCACACACCGCACTCTCATCGACCGTGTCGCGCTCACCAGGGCGCTCGCCGGTGTGCGGCAGGCCGGATGGGCGGGCGATACCGGGGAATTCCGGACGGGCGAGGCGGGTATCGCGGCGCCGATCCGGGCGCCCGGTGGCCTGGTGGTCGGCGCCATCGGCATCACCGGTGCGGTGGACCGGCTCTGTGACGCCCAATTGCGGCACCGGCCCGCACTGGTCGGTCAGGTGCTCGACGCCGCTCGCGCGGTATCGCGGGATCTCGGTGCGGGCCACTGAGATCGGTCCGGCCGGCGACCGGCGGATTTCGACGAGGAGCGGGCGAGCGTGAAGCAGCGTTACGTGCTGGCGATCGATCAGGGCACCACCTCGACCCGGTGCATCCTGTTCGATCAGCGCGCCCGGCTGGTCGGCGTGGCCCAGCGGCCGCACCGGCAGCATCACCCGCGGCCGGGGTGGGCCGAGCAGGACGCGCTGGAGATCTGGCGCAACGTCGAGCGGATCGTGCCGCAGGCGTTGCGGGATTCCGGCGTCGCCGCCGACCGGATCGCCGCGCTCGGCATCGCGAACCAGCGCGAGACCACCGTGGTGTGGGATCGCCGCACCGGCACGCCGATCGGGCGCGCCATCGTATGGCAGGACGTGCGGACCGACGAACTGGTCCGGGAACTGGAGCGCGAGCCGGGCGCCGACCGGATCCGCGAGCGCTGCGGTCTGCCGCTGGCCGGCTACTTCGCGGCGCCGCGGCTGCGCTGGATGCTGGATTCCGTACCCGGTCTGCGCGAGCGCGCCGAGCGGGGCGAGGTGCTCTTCGGCACCATGGAGACCTGGCTGATCTGGAACCTCACCGGAGGTCCCGACGGTGGCCTGCACCTCACCGACGTCACCAATGCCAGCCGCACCCTTCTGATGAACCTCAGCACCCTGACGTGGGACGACGAACTGCTGAATTTCTTCGGTATTCCCGCTCGGATGTTGCCGCGCATCCAGCCTTCGACCGCGTCCTACGGCATGACCCGCCGGGTGGTCCCCGGCATCCCGATCGCCGCCGCCCTGGGTGACCAGCATGCCGCGTTGTTCGGCCAGACCTGCTTCGCGCGCGGCGAAACCAAGTGCACCTACGGCACCGGCGGGTTCTTGATGATGAACACCGGAAGCGAGCTGGTGCGGTCCGAGCACGGCCTGCTCACCACGATCGGCTACCAGATCGGACCGGAGCCGGTCTACGCGCTGGAGGGGCCGATCGCGGTCACCGGTTCGCTCGTGCAATGGGTGCGCGACAACATCGGGCTGGTCACCAGCGCGCCGGAAATCGAAACCCTCGCGCGCACAGTCGAAGACAACGGCGGCTGCTACGTCGTGCCCGCGTTCTCCGGCCTGTACGCGCCGCATTGGCGCGGCGACGCCCGCGGCCTGATCGCCGGACTGACCTCCTATGTCACCAAGGGGCACATCGCCCGAGCCGTGCTGGAGGCAACCGCCTGGCAGACCCGTGACGTGGTGGAGGCGATGAACGCCGACTCCGGCCTCCAGGCCGCGACCCTGCGCGTGGACGGCGGCATGACCTCGAACAACCTGCTCATGCAGATCGTGGCCGATGTCCTGGACGTTCCGGTGCTGCGTCCGTTCGTCGCCGAAACCGTGTCGCTCGGCGCCGCGTACGCCGCGGGCCTGGCCGTCGGCTACTGGCCGGATCTGGAAGGGCTGCGCAACAATTGGCGACTGGCCGCGCAATGGGTTCCGCGAATGGACGCGCAGTTGCGCCAGGACGAGTACGAGAACTGGAAGCGCGCCGTCGAGCTGACCTTCGGCTGGGTTCGGCCGCGGAAGCGTGCGCGGCGGTGAGCCCGGAGCAGGGCCGGGTGCCGCCGGAGTGAGTGACCGGCTCCGGTGTCGGGAGGGTGGGTTAGCGTCGAGAACATGCGGCTGAACGTGGGATGTGCGATGTGGACGCACGCGGCTTGGCAGGAACGGCACCTTCCGCCGGGGGAGCGACTGCGCTGGTACGCCACCTGGTGCAACGCCGTCGAGGGCAATACGACCTTCTACGCGACGCCGTCGCGGCGAACGGTGGAATCCTGGGCGGCTCAATGCGATCCGTCGTTCCGCTTCGTACTGAAGCTGCCCAAGCCGATCACCCATGAACGCAGGCTGTCCGGCGTCGAGGAGGAGCTGAGGTCTTTCCTCGCCGCGATGGAGCCGCTCGGGGAGCGCATCCACGCGCTGTGGGTGCAGCTGCCCGGCTCGTTCGGCCCGACGGATCTCGGTGCGCTTGCCGGATTCCTGCGTCAGGCGCCGCGCGCCTACCGGCTCGCCGTAGAGGTCCGGCATCCCGCGTTCTTCGCCGACGAGCAGGCGGTACACCGGCTCGAACACGTGTTGTCCCGGGTCGGCGCCGAATGGGTTCCGTTCGACACCACCGTGCTCTTCGACGGTCCGCCCACCAGCGCGGCCGAACAGGAAGCGGCGTCGAAGAAGCCGCGGGTGCAGCGCCGGATGCGCGCACTGACCGAATACCCGATCGTGCGCTACCACGGCCGCGACGACGTCGAGCGGACCGTCGAGGGTTGGCGCCCGTGGGTCGGCATGGTCGCCGAATGGTTGCGCGAAGGCCGGTCGCCCACGGTGTTCGTGCACACGCCGGACAATGCCGGTTCGCTCGAGCTGGCCCGTCGCTTCCACGACGAAGTCCGCGCCCGGCTGCCCGAGATCGACCCGCTGCCCGACCCCGCTCCGGCCGAACCGATGACCCTGTTCTGAGGAAAAGGACGGTCCCGCAGGAGCACCGAACTCCTGCGGGACCGTCGAGAACTCAGGACCGCAGACCGACCTCGACCTCGAGGGTGAGCGTGATCTTGTCGCCGATCACGGCGCCGCCGTCGGGCAGCGGCATGTCGATGGTGATGCCGAAGTCGCGGCGATTGATCACGGTCTTGGCTTCGAAGCCCGCGACCGGCCCTTGGCCCATGCCGGGGTTCACACCGAGGAATTCCACGTCCAGCGACACCGGCTTGGTGACGCCGCGGATGGTGAATTCGCCGTCCACCACGAAGTCCTCGCCCTTGACCCGGAATCCGGTGGACTTGAACGTGGCCACCGGGAACTGCTCGGCCTGGAAGAAGTCCGCGGTGCGCAGGTGGGCGTCACGCTGTTCGTTGTCGGTGGTGACCGAGTCGACCCGGATCTCGGCCTCGGCCGAGGCGCTGCCGTCCTCGGCGATGACCAACCGGCCGGAGAAGTCGGTGAACCGGCCGCGCACCTTGCTCACCATCAGGTGACGTACCGAGAAGCCGAGGGTGGAGTGGGCGGGGTCGATGACCCAGGTGCCCGCGGTCAGGGTGTTCGTGGTCGTGGTCGACATGGCGTTCTCCTCAAATGGTTGATTTTTGAACTAGTTGGGTAGGGATGGCGCCGGGTGATCGCGAAAAGCTCAGTGGGTGCCGAGCATTTGCGCGAACGGTACCGGCTCGTCGTACGGATCGGCGGCGCGCGCTCGTGGGGTGGTGGTCAGCATGGCGGCGAACTCCCCGGCGGCGCGGTCGATTCTGCTACGCAATCCGCCCGCCGCCGCGGACGCCCAGTCCTCGGACGCCGCGTACACGGAGGTGGGCGCGACCACCGCGTGCAGATAGCTGAACATCGGACGCAGTGCGTGCTCCAACGCCAGCGAGTGGCGTGCCGAGCCGCCGGTCGCGCCGAGCAGCACCGGCATCCCTGCCAGCGCGTCCGGTTCCAGTACGTCGAAGAACGTCTTGAACAGGCCGCTGTAGGAGGCGTTGAAGATCGGCGTGACGGCGATCAACCCGTCGGCGCTGGACACGCTGTCGATCGTCGCGCGCAGAGTACCGGGGGCGAATCCGGTGAGCAGGTTGTCGGCCAGATCGCGGGCGTGCTCACGTACTTCGACGACGTCGAATGTCACATCCGCACCGGACGCGGTCAGTGCCTCGCCGGTGGCGGCGGCGAGCCGATCGGCGAGCAGCCGGGTCGACGAGGGCTGGGACAGGCCCGCGGAAACGATCGCGATGCGGGTCATCGGGTCGCCTCCAGGGCGGCGTCGCGGGCGGCGACCAGGCTCGCGTGCGTCGGCGCGTCCGGAACATGCGCCGGGCGCAGCGCCGCGAATTCCTTGCGCAGCACCGGGACCACCTCTCCGCCGAGTAGGTCCAGTTGTTCCAGCACGGTCTTCAGCGGCAGCCCCGCGTGGTCCATCAGGAACAGTTGGCGCTGGTAGTCGCCGAAAGACTCCCGGAAGGTGAGCGTCTTGTCGATGACCTCCTGTGGGCTGCCGACGGTGAGCGGTGTCTGCTCGGTGAACTCCTCCAGCGAGGGGCCGTGCCCGTACACCGGCGCGTTGTCGAAGTAGGGACGGAACTCGCGTACCGCGTCCTGTGAGTTCTTGCGCATGAACACCTGTCCGCCGAGCCCGACGATCGCCTGGTCGGCCGACCCGTGACCGTAGTGCTCGTAGCGCTGCCGATACAGCGCGATCAGCCGCTGGAAGTGTTCTTTCGGCCAGAAGATGTTGTTGGCGAAGAATCCGTCGCCGTAGTAGGCCGCCTGCTCGGCGATCTCCGGGCTGCGGATCGAGCCGTGCCACACGAACGGCGCTACGTCGTCCAGCGGGCGCGGCGTCGAGGTGAACGACTGCAACGGCGTGCGGAACTTGCCCTCCCAGTCGACCACGTCCTCGCGCCAGAGCCGGTGCAACAGGTGGTAGTTCTCGATCGCCAGCGCGATGCCGTCGCGGATGTCCTTGCCGAACCAAGGGTAGACCGGTCCGGTGTTGCCACGGCCGAGCATCACGTCCACCCGTCCCTCGGACAGGTGCTGGAGCATGGCGAAGTCCTCGGCGATCTTCACCGGATCGTTCGTCGTGATCAGCGTCGTCGCGGTGGAGAGTTGGAGCCGCTCGGTGCGCGCCGCGATGTAGCCGAGCATCGTCGTCGGCGACGACGGCACGAACGGCCGGTTGTGGTGCTCGCCGGTGGCGAACACGTCCAGCCCGACCTCTTCGGCCTTGCGCGCGATCGTCACCATGGCCGTGATGCGCTCGTGCTCACTCGGCGTCCGGCCGGTCGTCGGGTCGGTCGTCACATCACCGACCGTGAAGATTCCGAACTGCACGACGCCTCCTTCGTTCCCAGTCTGACTCATTTTGGTGGATATGGCAACCAATGCAACCGTAGGGGGTGGGCGGGTATTCCCGGTGTGGAGGTGTGGTCGCTGCTCGGGGCTCCCGTACCCCGGTGGTGGCGAGCCCGGCTGGATTCGGGTAGCCGACTACGCGCGATTTTCGGTGCCGTATCCGCAGAATCGGTCGCCACGGGTTTGGACCCACCGGAGGCTGAAGGGATTCGTATGACTGGTTATCGCGATTGGTTGGCGCCTGCTCCTAATCCGGAGCCGCCGTTGGACAGTTGTCGCGGCGCCGAGGCGCGGAGCGCGCCGCGCGATCCGGCGGTCGCTCGGGCGCTACCGTGCCGGCCGCGACCGCGCGCGGGCTCCGGGCGGGCGAGTGCCGGTGTACGCGGAGCGGTGCGTCGCGGGCATGCGTCCGCGACGTCTATCGAGAATGAGACACGGGCGCAGGCATGCCGGTTCGCCGAGTCGGCGGTACGAATCGTCCTCGAGGTGCTCGACCGCAGGCGACCGGTGCCACAACTCGCCGCGGTCGCCGACGCCACGGTCGTCGCCGCGGTGCGCACGTTGATCGGCGCCGGTCTCGTGCCGGGCAGCGCTCTCGGTGCGGCGGTGCCGATCCGGGTGAGCGTGGTCCTCATGGATGCGCGGACCGCCGAGGTCTTCGCCGCGTACGGCCGCGGCAGTCGTCGTTTCGCCTTGGCGGCGCGCATCGTCCGGACCCGCTCTGCCGGCTGGCGGCTGACGGCCCTGCGTATCCGATGACGCGGCCCGAAGCGCTCAGCCGAGCTGAATGGGTCGGCGCGCCATGTCGGACCAGTACCCGGCAGCCGTGCACCAGGACACGGCCCTCGACGTGTCAGCGCAACCCGCGCGCCAGTACCACCCGCTCGATGTGGCGGCCTCGGCCCCGCCGATGACGATGCGCGACGCGCCTCTCCCGCGCCGCGTGCGACGAGCACGGCGCGAACGGATCGGCGCGTGGAGGGGCGAGCGGGCCGCCGGCGCTGTGCGCCCGCAGTCCAGCAGCACGGCCGAGTCGCTGAGCGGCCAGCACCTCCGCGGCCCCTGCCACAGGGCGCCGTCGCGGACGGGGTGGGGAGGTCGCGCGCCGACTCGCCCGCTGACTCAGGCCAGCGAGGCCAGCCAGTCGTGCATCCACGACAGGGCGGTAGCTCCGCCGCCGACGGGGTAGCTGCCGTAGGCGGTGTGCGCCTCGGAGCGGTAGAACTCGTCCAGCAGCCGCGCGCGTTCCTGGTTGGCCGACTCCGACAGCTGGCTCTGCAGCACCGGGAGTCCGCCGTTGGACATCAGATCGCCGACGATGGCGCCCATTTCGAGCTGGTAGCGCCAGAGATAGGCCGGGTCGGGATAGGAGGTCTGGGCCAGGAAGCCCGCGAAGCGGGTCACGAAATCGTCGGAGGCCGTGGAGCAGTAAAGGTCGCCGATCGCGCAGATGGTGCGGGTCTGCGGGGTGAGGAAACCGAATCCGCCGATGCGCGGGCCGCCCGCTCCCGCGCCGCCCACCGGCGGGCCGACCAGCGCATCGGTGGGGGAGCGGCGTGGGTCGGACAGGAGTCCGACCGCGACGATCCGATGCGGTGGCACCACGCCGATGCCGGTGCCGATCTCGGCGGCGAGATCGCCCGCGGCGTCCGCACCCTGGCTGTAGCCGAGCAGCGCGATCTTGGTCGCACCGCATTCCCTGGCCATCGCCGCGATCAAGCCGCGGGCATTGTCCACGGCTTCGCGCTTGGAAGCGCCGTAGACGTCGCTCTCCCAGGGGAACGCGGTCGCGGCGTAGCTGACGTAGTCCACGCGCACCGAGGGCGGCAGGCCATTGGTGACTCCGGCCAGCATCCCGGGCCCGGGTCGCTCGTTGTCCGGATGGTCCGTGGTCTCCCATGTTCCCGGGATCGCCACGACGTACATGCTCGGACAGTCCGGTGTGGCGAGGGCGGGTCCGCTGCCCGGTCCCACACACGACAGCGCCATCGCCGTGATACCGATGGCCGCCGAGATCCACTTCGATCGCATGGCGTTTGCTCCTGGTAGTCCACGCGCCGCAGGCGCTCCCCGGCAGGAATCGGCCTCCGCCGGAGCCGTGCGGTGGTCGAACCCGGCCCCGTCGAAGGCTGCATTGAGACTCGCTGGTCTCAAAGTGCAGCCAGGATAGCGAGAGTGTGGGAGACAGCACAATCGAGTGGATGAGTGACGCGCATCACAGCGGATTGAGTCACGGCGGCGCTTGATGATTGCTATCAGCCTTGTGTGAGCAAGACGTTCATGGCCTGCGCCCATTGATCGATGGTTGCCGTGGCGGCGCGCTCGGTGGTGCGCAGTGGGCGGGACATCGCGGTGCCGCGCAGTATCGCGATGGTGAGATCGCGAACGGCCGGATAGCGCGGATGGGCGACAATGTCCGGATCGAACAGGGTGTTCACTACGCGGTGCAAGTCGCGCCCGGCTTTTCGTTCGGCCGCGCGCAACGCCTCGGCAAGCGCGGGATCGGTCCGCGCGGCCGCCCACAGTTCGAATTCGGCTTGCGCCGCCGGCCGGGTCATCGACTCGTACAGGGCGGTCAAGGCGCGCACGGTGGGATCGGCCCCGGCGCCGAGTCCGGTCGCGACTTCGCGAACGGCCGCCTCGTTTCGCGCGACCAGATGGCCGACCAGTTCGGCGATCAACGCGCCGATGGTCGGGAAGTGATGCAGCAGCGCTCCGCGGCTGACACCGGCCGCGCGCTGCACGGACAGGGTGGACAGTGCCCGGTACCCCTGCTCGGCCAGCAGGTCGGCGGCGGCCTCGAGGATGCGAACCCGGGTCGCCCGCTTCTGCTCCTCGCGCACTCCGGCCATCATCGTCTCCCTCCGTCCACGGCGACATTTTCACAGTCAATGTTGACTGTCAAATGGTCGGTGCACCAGACTGCGAAGACAGGTGCCGGACGACGTCGAAGGGAACAGCGATGACCGACAGTGACATCCAGGCCGATGACGGTGCGGGCGCGTGGTATCGCGATTGGACGGAGACGCCGGATTCGCCGTGGACGGGCCGCCCGGAGCCGGACGCCGCGCGCGAGTACCGGACACTCACCTACGAGCGAGACGGCCGTATCGCGCGCATCACCTTCAACCGCCCGGACAAGGGCAACGCCATCACCCCCGACACCCCGCAGGACCTGGCGCACGCGGTCGAACGCGCCGATCTGGACCCTCGGGTGCACGTGATCCTGTTGTCCGGGCGCGGCAAGGGATTCTGCGGGGGATACGACCTGAGCCTGTTCGCCGAGCAGAGTTTCGCGGTGGCGGGCGGTCCCGGCGACGCGGCGGGGACGGTCGTCGACCCGGTGGTCCAGGGCCGCAACCACGACCCGGCGCGGACCTGGGATCCGATGATCGACTACGCGATGATGAGCCGGTTCAATCGCGGTTTCGCCAGCCTGATGCAGGCGAACAAACCGACCGTGGCCAAGCTGCACGGCTTCGCGGTGGCGGGCGGCAGTGACATCGCCCTGTTCGCCGACCAGATCATCTGCGCCGACGACGCCAAGATCGGCTATCCGCCCACCCGGGTCTGGGGCGTTCCCGCGGCGGGAATGTGGGCGCATCGCCTCGGTGACCAGCGCGCCAAGCGCCTGCTGTTCACCGGGGACTGTCTCACCGGAAAACAGGCGGTCGAATGGGGCCTGGCGATCGAATCCTGGCCCGCCGACGAACTCGACGCGCGCACCGAGGAATTCGTCGCGCGCATCGCGCGCATGCCGATCAACCAGCTGATGATGGCCAAACTGGCGCTGAACTCGGCGCTGTACGCCCAGGGAGTGGCGAACTCCGGCATGATCAGCACCGTCTTCGACGGCATCTCCCGGCACACCAGGGAGGGCTACGCCTTCCAGGAGCGGGCCGTCACCGCGGGCTTCCGCGCGGCCGTCCGGGAACGCGACGAACCGTTCGGCGATCACAAGCGGCGTGGGGCGCGGGAGTGAGCCGCTACTGATCGGACATCCTCGTGCGAGGGCGGCGGCCGCGTCCGGATGCCGTCGGATCGAGAGACCACCGGCGCAGGAGCACGCCGGGAGCGGTGATCGATCCGCCCGCGCCCGGCGTCCTTCCAGCGGCTCAGCGGATGGGCGGCGTCTTTCCGGTTTCCTCGTCCTCGAGGTCGTAGCCGAGCCGCACGTCATGAGCGACTTCGCCGCCGCTCACCGTGATCCGGCTGGTCACCGGGGGGTAGCCGCGCGCAACGACCGTGTAGTCGCCTTCGGCGAGATCCGTGACGACATAACGCCCGTGCTCGTCGGTGCGGGTCGTCGCGGTGGGCACGCCCGCCGCGTCGAACACGCTGATCTGCACGTCCGAGACCGCCCGCCCGTCATCCGACCACGCCGATCCGGCCAGCACCGCCATCGGCGCGAGCTCGATGTCGTGGTGCAGCAGCCCGCTGTCCGGCACGGTGAGCGCGGTCGCGCTGGGCCGCATGTGCTCGGCGACCGCGACCAGGGTGTAGGTGCCGGGTACCACGCCGTGGCACACATAGGCGCCGTCGGCCGCCGCGCTCGCGGACCTGACGACCTCACCGTCCAGGTCGGTCAGTGTGACGGTCGCGCCCGGCAGCGGTTCGCCGAGGGTGCCCGACCGGACCACGCCGGACACCTCGCCGGAGCCGAGCAGCGTGATGTCGATCTGCTGCGGCCGCTCGCCCACGACGACATTGACCGCCGCGGGCTGGTGCCCGGCGGCCGACACGATCAGCACGTAATTGCCCGCGTCCGGCGCCCCGAGGAGGTAGCCGCCGTCCGCGCCGCCGCTCGTCCGGGCGGCTTGCCGTCCGTGGTGGTCGATCAGGGTGAGCGCGGCAGCGGGTACCGCGCGGCCGTCTTCGCGATGGACGTAGCCGCCGAGTGAGCGGCCTTCGTACTCCGCGCCGTCGAAGCTCGCGCGTGGCTCGCGCCGGTGCGCGCCGTTACCCGCGGGATCGCCCGAGGCGTAACCGCTCGCCGCCGCGGCGAGTACCGGCTCCGGTTCCGACAGCGCCCGCGCGGCGCCTTCCCAGACTTCATCCGCGTCCCAGTGCGATCCGGCGGCTTCCGTCTCCTCGATCGGTGCCTGCGCGACGGGCACGGGATCGTCGCGCAGCGGAATCTCTTTCATGAACAGCAGCACGAAGCAAGCGAGCAGCGCGACTCCGGCCGCCGCGTAGAACACGCCGTGCATGGAGTCGGTGAAGCCGGTGAGGATGGGCGCCTTCAACTGCTCGGGCAGCGCCGCGATGCCGCTGGTGTTGGCCTGCATGGCACTGAGCTGGTCGGCGCCGAAGCCGGGCGGTAGCTCGCCGCCGAACGCGTCGATGATCCGGTGCGGCAGCAGGTTGAACAGGATCGTCAGGAACACCGCGACGCCGAGCGTGCCGCCCATTTGCCGGAAGAACGTGGCCGACGCGGTGGACACACCCATGTCCGAACGGGGTCCGGCGTTCTGCGCGGCGATGATCAGCGTCTGCATGCAACAGCCGAGCCCGAAACCGACCACGCCGCCGTAGGCCAAGGGTTGCCACAGCGGGCTGTCGTAGTGCACCTGCGCGTACAGCAGCGCGCCGACCGCGACGATGAACGTGCCCGCCACCGGCAGGATCTTGTAGCGACCGGTCACCTTGGTGATCCGTCCGGCCAGCTGTGAGCCGATCGTGATGCCGAGCACCAGGGGAAGCATCAGCAGACCGGCTTTGGTCGGCGAGTAGCCGCGCACTACCTGGAAATACTGCGGGACCATGGTGATCGCGCCGAACATCGCGACGCCGACGATGAACCCGCCCACGATGGTGACGCTGAAGGTCGAATTCCTGAACAAGCGCAACGGGATCAGCGCCGAGTCCTTCATCAGGAACTCGACCAGGACGAACAGCAGCAGGCCGGCCGCCCCGATGCCGTAGCACAGCAGCGACCGCTGCGCGGACCATCCCCAGTGACGCCCCTGTTCGGCGACGATCAGCAGCGGCACGACGCCGATCGCCAAGGTCAGCGCGCCGAACCAGTCGATCCGGTGATTCTGGCGCTGGTGCGGCACGTTGAGCACTTTGGCCACCACCAGCAGGGCGAGCAGGCCGACCGGAACGTTCACCAGGAACACCCACCGCCACCCTTCGATGCCGCCGAGCTGTTCGTAGTCGGAGAAGAAGCCGCCCAGCACCGGGCCGAGCACCGTCGCGGTACCGAAGACCATCATGAAATAGCCCTGGTAGCGCACGCGTTCCCGCACGGGGACGATATCGCCGATGATGGTGAACGCCAGCGACATCAATCCGCCCGCGCCCAGGCCCTGGAACGCGCGGAACGCGGCGAGCTGGTACATCGACGTGGCGAAAGTGCACGCCACCGACCCGATGACGAACAGGCCGATGGCGGTGAGATAGAAGGGCTTACGGCCGTAGATATCGGCCAGTTTGCCGTAGAGCGGCGTGGTGATCGTCGCGGTGATCAGGTAAGCGGTGGTCGCCCAGGCCTGTTCGTCGAAACCGTGCAGGCTGTTGGCGATCCTGACGATCGCGACGCTGACGATGTTCTGGTCGAGGGCGGCCAGGAACATGCCGAGCAGCAACCCGGACAGGATGGTCAGGATCTGCCGGTGGGACAGTGACGTGTCCGCGCCTGCGTCCGGGTTCCGCGGAGCCCGGGTGGTGGAATTCGTCATGGATGGGCCCTATTTCGGATCGGCTGGGTGTCGGGGAGTGGTCTCTATTCCTGCGGTGAGCCGGTCGAGCAGAGCGGTCAAGGTATCGCGGTCCGGTGCGGGCCAGTCGGCCAGGATGCCCGCCAGCCACCGGTTGCGCAGCGCCCGGTTCTCCTCGAAGACGCGAACGCCCTCTTCGGTGGCCGCCAGCACGCACGCACGGCCGTCGACCGGGTCGGCCCGACGCTCCACCAAGCCGTGCGCCACGAGCGATCTGCTCTGTCTGCTGATGGTCGAAGCCTCGGCGTGCAGCAGCTCGGCGAGTCTGCCCGCGCGCTGTGGTCCTTCGTGCACCAGGCAGAACAGCACGGAGTAGGCGAGTCGCTCCAGCCCGTCCGGCCCGGGCCGGGCAGGCTGCCACTTCGCCCGGTTGAGAGCGCGCATGAACCGGACCAGCCGCTGACCGAGTTCGTCGGCGGCCGCGAGTTCGGCCGCTGTGACCGGGCGCTCGCGAGCGGTTGCGGACATGACAATCACCTCGACGTTCCCCACCGGCAGATTTGTTTGGCAACGACAACTAGTTGCTTTTGGCAACTATACATCTCGGTTGCCAGAGGTCTGCGAGGTGGGTCACTCCCGAGCCGCGTTGCTACCGTCGATGGCGTGTCCGAGTCGCTCGTCCGCTTCCGCGCCGCCTTGCCGCCCGACCGCCGATGGGAGCCGGTCGTCGGCGGGGAGTCCGACGCCGTGGTGTTCCGGTCCGCCGACGGCGCCCGTTATGCCAAGTGCGTCGATCCCGGTGGGGTCACGGCGCTGGAGTTGGAGCGGGACAAAATCGCCTGGCTCGGCGGCTACGGTATCCCCGGTCCCCAGGTGCTGGACTGGCGGACCGGCGACGGCGGCGCCTGCCTGGTCACCAGCGCCATCCCCGGCGTGGCCGCGGACGCTGTCGGCCCCGACGCTCTCACGCGCGCATGGGAGTCCATCGCGGACGCGGTGCGACGCCTGCACGATGTGCCCACCGGAGAGTGCCCGTTCGACCGAGGCTTGGCGCGGATGTTCGCGATCGCCCAGGATGTGGTGGCCCGGGGTGCGGTCCATCCCGAATTCCTCCCCGAGGAGCAGCAGGACACCCCGCCCACCGTCCTGCTCACCAGGCTGGCCACCGAGTTGGCGCCGAGGATGATCCAGGAGTCCGTCGAAGCCGTGGTGTGTCACGGCGATCTGTGCCTGCCCAACATCGTCCTCGACCCGGACACGCACACGGTCGCGGGTTTCATCGACCTCGGCCGCCTCGGTGTCGCCGACCCGTACGCCGATATCGCTCTCCTGCTGGCCAATTCGCGGGAGTCATGGCAGGACGAGCGGCGCGCCGAACACGCCGACCGGGCCTTCGCCGACCGCTACGGCATTGATCTGGACGCCGAGCGTCAGCGTTTCTTCTTGCATCTGGACCCGTTGACTTGGGGTTAGCCGGGGCATATCGCGGGCTCGGCCGGCACGGGCGGGCGTGACTGCGAGCGCACCGACCGTTCGGTCCTGATAAACCGGTGTTTCTGTGCTCCGGGGCAGCTGGGCGTGGTTCGGTCTTGTCTGTTGAGCATTTGACCGACAAAATCCAGGGAAATATGCAATGTTGTTATTGCGCAACGGCATTGAGAGGGAACCCACGGTGGCCGAGTAGGCACCGGTAAAAGGGGGTGCGGCGAGATCATGTCGTCGAACACATCCGGGCCCGGCGGCCGACGCGCCCGCCCGGGCCAGGTCCGGGCCGAACGTGTGCCCACGTGGCCAGGGATGCTCTCCGCCCACGAGCCGCCGTCCCACCGGCGCGGGGCGCCGCGCGCTCGCCGCCGCGCTCGTCGCGGCCGACGACGCGCTTGGCTGGTCGGAGGTGTCGGGCTGGCCGCCTCGCTCGCCGCCGCCGCGCTGGTCCTGGTCTACACGGGCGCGGCCTCCGCGCCACGGCAATCGGCCACCGTGGCCGACCCGGTGCTGGGCGGCGGCCCCGGCTGCGAGCCGACGCGCGGCGAACAGCTGGTACGCGGCAACGGAACCGGCTCGACGGCCTCCGGCGCGGAGGTGATCCTGGCCTTCCAGCATGCCTACTATGTGGCTCGCTCGGGTGCGGTCGCGCGATCGCTGACGGTGCCCGACGCCGCGGTACCACCGGTGGGCGTGATCGACGCGGGCATCGCCTCGGTACCAGCGGGAACCCAGCACTGCGTCATGATCACCCCCATGCTCGACGGGCGCTACGACGTGGTGATCACCGAGTTGCGGCCCGACTCCGCCAACCGCACCTATCGTCAGTTCGTCACCGTGGCCACCGTCGACGGCAAATCCACCATCATCAAGATCGCCGCGCCGAACTGAGCCGCCCAGCGCGGTGACTGCCGCGGACCGGCGAGCCGGACGGCTCGACGCTCGAGACGCGACCGCCGACGAGCATTCGGCGACGCCGCGTCCGCGCTACTCGAGCCCGGCGACCTTCCGGCAGCGCCAGTCCAGGTAGTTGATCAGCATCCAGAAGTCCTCGAACGCCGGGTTGGTGGTCTGCCCGTGGTGGTAGCGGTAGTAGATCTGCTGCGCGATGACGGCTAGGCGGAACAATCCGAAAACCTCGTAGAACGGCCAGTTCTCGGCGGAGCGGCCGGTGCGCGCGCAGTAGTGTTCGACGATCTGGGCCCGCGTGAGCATGCCGGGCAGGTGACTGGGTTGGCGGCGGGAAGCCCGCATGACCTCGTCGTCGTCGGCCTGCACCCAGTAGGCCAGCGCGCCACCGAGATCCATCAGCGGATCGCCCAGGGTCGCCATCTCCCAGTCGAGTACGCCGACGATCGCGCCCGAGCCCGACGGGTCGAGCACCAGATTGTCGAGGCGGAAGTCGTTGTGGATGACGGTGGTGGCGACGTCCGCGGGCTGGTTGGCGTCGAGCCAGGCCATCACCGCGGCGAAATCGCCGACATTGTCGGTGCGGGCGTCGACGAAGCGCCGCGACCAGCCCGCGACCTGGCGGCCGACATAGCCCGCGCCCCGCCCGATGCCGGTCAGTCCGGCGGCCACCGGATCCACCTCGTGCAGTTCGATCAAGCAGTCGAAAGCCGCGGTGGACAATCGCCGCGCCTGGTCGGGAGACAGGCTCATGCCCTCCGGCAGATCGCCGCGCAGAATCGTGCCGGCCACGCGCTCCATCACATAGAACTCGCTGCCGATCACATCAGCGTCGGCGCACCGGGCCACCATCCGCGGGACGTAACGATAGTGCGGGCGCAACCGCTGCTGCACCAGGAACTCCCGGCCCATGTCGTGCGCGGAAGCCGCCTTCTTGCCGGTCGGCGGGCGGCGCAGGATCAAGTCGCGGTCCGGGTAGCGCAGCAGATACGTCAGATTGGACGCGCCACCGGAGAATTGGCGCACCTGCGGCGGCTCGGCCAGACCGGGCACCTGGTCGGCGAGCCAGGTGTGCGCGGCGTCGACGTCGAAGGCGTCCTCCGGCCGGACGGCGGCGGCCTCCGTGGCGCTCACCGGTCGCTACCGTACTTCCGTAGCTCTTGGCGCGCGATCAGGTTGAGGTGTACCTCGTCGGGGCCGTCGGCGAAGCGCAGCGAACGAATGCCCGCGAACGCGCGCGCCAGCGGGAAATCATCGGAAAGTCCGGCGCCGCCGTGCAACTGGATCGCCATGTCGAGCACCTCCTGGGTCATCCTCGGCACGACCGCTTTGATCTGGGAGACCTCGCTGCGCGCTCCGACCAGGCCCTTGGTGTCCAGCAGCCAGGCCGTGTGCAGGACGAGCAGCCTGGCCTGATCGATCGCGACGCGCGCGTTGGCGATCCGCTCCCGGTTGCCGCCGAGATTGGACAGCGGCTTCCCGAACGCGGTGCGCGAAAGGCTGCGACGGCAGGCGAGTTCGAGCGCACGCTCGGCCAAGCCGATCGCGCGCATGCAGTGGTGGATGCGGCCGGGCCCGAGGCGGCCCTGGGCGATCTCGAATCCGCGTCCCGGCCCGGCGATCACGGCGTCCAGCGGCAGGCGCACGTCGGTGAAGGTGACTTCACCGTGGCCGTAGGGCTCGTCCAGGTAGCCGAAGGTGGTGAGCATCCGCTCGATCCGCACGCCGGGGGTGTCCAGCGGGACCAGCACCATGGAGTGGCGCTGGTATGGGTGCGCCTCCGGGTCGGTGAGGCCCATGAAGATGACGAATTTGCAGTTCGGATGGCCGACGCCGGTGCTCCACCATTTGCGGCCGTCGAGCACGATCTGATCGCCGTCCACTACGGCGGTCGCGGCCATATTGGTCGCGTCGGAGGAGGCGACCTCGGGTTCGGTCATGCAGAACGCCGAGCGGATCGTGCCTTCCAGCAGGGGGCGCAGCCACTGTTGGCGCTGCTCCGCGCTGCCGTAGTGCAGCAGGACCTCGGCGTTGCCGGTATCGGGCGCGTTGCAGTTGAACACTTCCGGCGCCCAGCCGGAAGCGCCCATCGCCTCGGCCATCGGCGCGTAGTCGACGTTGGTGAGGCCGGCGCCGAGCTCCGGGTCGGGCAGGAAGAGGTTCCACAGACCCGCGGCCCGCGCCTTCTGTTTCAGTTCCTCGACCACCGGCGGGACCTCCCAGGGCGACTCCCGCAGGAAGGCGGCGTGCTCCTCGTCGCGCGGCTCGATCTCGTCGCGCACGAACTGCCGCACCTGATCGGTGAGGCGGACGGCTCGGTCGGAATGCGTGAAATCCATACCCATCCTCGAGGCTCGCTGAGCATTGCTCAACTTCCGGTCGGGTCATTGGTAGCATATTGTTGAGCATTGCTCAATAGAGGAGGGTGGATGTCGGAGGTTGCCGTGGAGCCCGGCGGCCGCCGCTCGGCGGACGATCGACGCAGACAACTGATCGGCATCGGTCTGCGCATGCTGATCGACCGTCCCTGGCACCAGATCACCGTCGACGCGGTCGCGCAGCAGGCCGGCATCTCACGCGGGCTGCTGTTCCATTACTTCCCGACCAAGCAGGACTACTACGCCCAGCTCGTCGGCGCCGCGTCGCAGCGATTCCTGCGCGCCACCGGTCCGGATCCGGACGCCGCGGACCCGCTCGCGTCGATGATCGCCAACTTCGTCGGTTACATGCGCAGGCGCAGTGGCCCGCTGGTGGCGCTGCTGCGCGCCGCGGGGCAGGACCCGGTGCTCGAGTCGATCATGGAGCAGATGCACGACGAGCTGACCGACCGGGTCTTCGCGGCTCTCGGCAGGTCCGCCCGGTCGACCGCCGAACGCCTGGTGGTGCGCTCCTGGTGGGCGATGGCCGAGGATCTCACGGTGCAGTGGTCGGCCCGGGACGACGTCGAGCAGGACCGGCTGGACCGGTTGCTGTTCGACACCTTGTCCCGAGTGCTCGATTCGGTGGACAGCGAGCGCGCGGCGGGTCGCCACTGACGGCTCGCGCACAACCAGTTATCGCGCGCCGAGATCCGCGGTTCGAGCCGTGGCGGCGGAATGGCTCGCGGGAAACCGAACCACCTCGACATAGGGTGGTCAATGGTTGGAAGCGCGGTTCGACACCAGCGGCAAGGACGTGCTGCCCGGGCTGCGGCGCCAGGGCGTCGAACCAGGGCACAGAGGGGAAATCACGCCGTGCCGCGTGTGTCGTCCACGGCGCGCCGAATAGTTTTACGAGTTGGCAAATGAATAGTTTCGCCGACGGCGGTGGATCGACTATGAATGAAACGTGCCGTTGCCATACGTGATCACTTGTCTGCCATCGAATCTCCCCGGCGGGGAGCGCTGATGGTCATCGAACATCCCATCGAGGACGAGGTTACACAGCTGGCGAGGCGGGTCGAGAAGGCCCGTGGACGGCTCGCCTACCAGTTCGATCCGGCGCTTACCGAGGCGCTGTCGGAAGACGAACTGCATGCCGAACGTGAGCTCGCCGAACGGATTCGCACCCAGGAGCGCGGACAGCGCTGGAAAGAGGCGCAGGCTGCCGCCGCGGCATCCGACCGCGCCAGGCAGACCACCGAAGCGATCGAGAAGGCCGACATGCGAGACCTCCTGCTCGCCCGCAAGGCGATTGCCGCGCAACGACGCGAATCCAGCCCGCACGCGAAGCTGGCCTCGCTCTACCGGCATCGGTCCTGGTCGCTGCGCGCGCTGGCGGGTGTGGTCGCGGCGGGCATGTTGTGGTCGGCGGTCAACGTCCAGCACAACATCGCCCCGGGTGGCGCGACCGATCCGCTGTACTGGTTCAGTTACCTGCTCGAAGGCATGATCAGCGTCTGCCTGATCATCATCATGATCGGCACCAACAAGGTCGCCGAATGGGGCGTCGTCGACAACCGCCGTCAGGTCGCGGCGGCCGAAATCGCCCTGCTGGCCCTGACCGTCAGCCTCAACACCTATCCCTACCTGCGTGCGGGCGCCTGGTACGACGCGGCCGTGCACGCCATCGCGCCGGTGATGATCGGCGTCGCGCTGCTCATCCACGACGCCGCGAGCGCCCGCTACGGCATGGCCATCGCCAGGGCCACCGAGCAGGTCCGCGACCTGCCCGACCCGGCCGAGCAGATCCGGCTCACACTGCCCAGATACCGCATGCCGGTCGCGCCCGAGGCGCCGGGCATCCCGCACGAGTACACCGATCACGACCCGCAGCCCGTCGTGGCCGCGGCAGCGGTGGAGGTCGTCGAGCAGGAGCAGGCCGAGGTCGCCGAAACCGTCGGTGCGCCGGAAGTTTCCGACGAGCAGCCCGTGGACATGGTGAAAGCCGAGAAGAAGCGTGCGCCGGTCCCGACGCCGCGCAAGCCGGTGCTGCCCGAGTCCATCGAGGATCTCGACGCGATGGAAGTCTTCCAGACGCGTCCCACCACACCGGTGAAGGTCAAGGACACCGAGGCCACGATCGCCGCCAACGGCAGCGCGCCCTCGACCAACGGAAAGAAGCCCGTGGCCGCGGAGCCCGTGGCGCTCGGAGCGGTTTCCGCGACCGAGACCGCTACGCGTGGCCCGGCTGAGGAGCCGACCGCGGCGAAAGTCGTTGTTCGTCAGACCGCTTCGGCCAAGCCGCGTACGCCGGTGCCGGACACCGAGGTCCCGACGGCCGAGATCCCGGCGGTCGCCCAGCGCCCGCTCGCTGACATCGACAGCCTGATGCCGGAACCCAAGAACGGCAAGAACAGCCCCAAGCCGGACGTCGCACAGCCGCCGACAGCACGCCAACCGGACATCTACGACACCGGTTCGTTCCGTGTCGCCGACATCCTCGAGCAGGAACTCGCCGAACTGCAGGCCGAACGCCGCCGCGCCCGCGCCCAGAGCAGGCAGCGCTCCGCCTCCACCGCGGGCCGCGAATCCTAGCGAGCCCCGTTCCCGGCATCGATGCCCGCCGGCGCACGACGCGTCGGCGGGCATTGTCGTCTTCCTCGCGTCGCATCGGAGCTCGACGGCGCTCGAACAGACACCGGTAGACCGGCGAGCCGTCAGTTCAGCGCTCGACTCGGCCAGAGGGCTGGCTTCGGCCCATTCCGCCAGTAGGCGAGGGCGTCGTACAGCGGGACGCGGCCTCGACCGTCACGCGCAGCGAGTGGGCTGGGGGTGTCGCCGAAGTCGCCGCGGTCCTCGGCGTCCGCGTCGTCGCTCGACTGCTGAGAGCAGATCCGCCGACGGCAGCACGGGCGCGGTTCGCCGCTGTGAGTCCGGCACCGTGGAACCATGACTCACGATGACAAGACCCCGATGTTCAGCTGGCGGGCCAGAGAGCAGCTGCTCAGCCGCCGCATAGTCGTGCTCGACGGCGCCCTCGACGACGACAACGGGACGCTGCTGATGACCCAGCTGCTCACTCTCGCCGCCGAGGACCCGGAAGCGGGCATCTCCTTGTGGATCCATTCGCCGGGCGGATCGGTTCCGTCGATGCTCGCCATCCGTGACGTGATGCGGCTGGTGCCATGCGAAGTCTCCACGCTCGCTCTCGGATTGGCCTGTAGCGCGGGGCAATTCCTCTTGTCGTCGGGGAGCAAGGGCCGGCGCTTCGCGTTGCCGCACGCCAGGGTGCTGATGCACCAGGGATCCGCGGGCATAGGCGGCACCGCCGTCGATGTCGAGGTCCAGGCCGACGACTTGCGCTACACCGTGGACACGGTGCTCGGCATCATCGCCGAGGACACCGGCCAGCCGTTCGACCGGATCTACGAGGATTCGCTGCACGACCGCTGGTTCACTGCGGCGCAAGCCAAGGAGTACGGCTTCATCGACCACATCGTCGACTCGTTCGGACAGATCGTCCCGCAACGTCAGCGGATCGGGATCTCGGCATGAGCGGTCAGGCCTGGAGGCGGCAGCGCCAGCGTGACCCCGCAAGGCTCCGCTGATGCCGACAGAAGACACAGCATGAGCGGTCAGGCCTGGAGGCGGCAGCGCCAGCGTGACCCCGCAAGGCTCCGCTGATGCCGACAGAAGACACAGCATGAGCGGTCAGGCCTGGAGGCGGCAGCGCAGCGTGACCCCGCAGGGGCCCGCTCATACCGGAAGTGGACACATCATGAGCACCTACACCATCCCCAACGTGATCGCCCAGCATCCACGCGGCGGCGAGCGGATCACCGACATCTACTCCCACCTGCTCGCCGAGCGGATCGTCTATCTCGGCACGCCGATCGACTCCGGTGTGGCCAACGCGCTCATCGCGCAGTTGCTGCACCTGGAATCGGAGAGCCCCGAGCAGGAGATCAACCTCTACATCAACTGTGAGGGCGGCGACCTGTCCTCGATGCTGGCCGTGTACGACACCATGCAGCACATCCAGTCGCCCGTGCAGACCACCTGCGTCGGCCAGGCGATCGCGGTGGGCGCGGTGCTGCTCGCGGGCGGCGAGCCCGGCCGCCGGTCCCTGCTGCCGCACGCCAGGGTGGTGCTGCACCAACCCGCCGCGCGCGGGCAGGGAACGATCCCCGATCTGATCCTGCAGGCCGACGAGCTGGTGCGGATGCGGGCGGAGATCGAGTCGATCCTGTCGCGGCACACCGGGCAAACGGTGGAGCGGCTACGGCGCGACACCGACCGCGACCGGGTCTTCACCGCATCGGCCGCGGTCGAGTACGGCCTCGTCGACCAGGTCCTGGGACGCCGCGACTGATCAGGCCGCCGACGCCATGAGCGTGGGCCCGGTGCCGGAGCGCGGCGCCGACCGCCGCAGGAAGGCGACCCTGCGGCGGGCGCGGAGTTCGTCCGCCACCTGGCCGGTGAGCTCACCCAGCGTGGTCCCGAGTGATCCGGCCAGGGCGGCGATCATCTCGCTCGACGGCTCCTTGCGTCCCCGCTCCACCTCCGACAGGTACTGCGGGGAAATGCCCGCCCGCTTAGCGGTTTCCACCAGCGTCTCGCTCCGGTCCTGCCGCAGCGTGCGCAACTGTTCGCCGAGCACCTCGCGCCAGAGGGGTTCCGGGGGCGTCTGCGGTTCCGGCTGCCGAGGCCGGTCGTCGCGTCCACCGGGGATCGAGTGAAGTCTCGGGTGCTCGGTCATGGTCCGAGCGTACGGTTGCGGGTGACGGGTTCGCCCGGCATTACGCTCTGGGCGTACAGGGCCGTTCCAGTGGACGGAATTCGCGGATCCGGCGTGGTCGCCGCCGTAATCGGAGCGGACCGAGGATGATGGGGAACCGTGCCAGAGAATCCGAAGGTTCCCGATCTCAAGCCGCGCAGCCGCGACGTCACCGACGGCCTGGAGCGAACCGCCGCCCGCGGGATGCTGCGCGCAGTCGGTATGGGCGACGAGGACTGGGAGAAGCCGCAGATCGGAGTGGCCTCCTCGTGGAACGAGATCACTCCGTGCAATCTGTCCCTGGACCGGCTCGCCAGGGGTTGCAAGGACGGCGTCTTCTCCGGCGGCGGCTTTCCCATGCAGTTCGGCACCATCTCGGTGTCCGACGGCATCTCCATGGGGCACGAGGGGATGCACTTCTCCTTGGTCTCGCGTGAGGTGATCGCCGACAGCGTCGAGACGGTGATGCAGGCCGAGCGGCTCGACGGCTCGGTGCTGCTGGCCGGCTGCGACAAATCGCTGCCCGGGATGCTGATGGCCGCGGCCCGGCTGAACCTGGCGAGTGTGTTCCTGTACGCGGGGTCGATCCTGCCCGGCCTTGCCAAGCTCTCCGACGGCAGCGAGCGCGAGGTGACGATCATCGACGCGTTCGAGGCGGTCGGCGCGTGTGCCCGCGGGCTGATGAGCCGCGAGGACGTCGACGCCATCGAGCGGGCGATCTGTCCCGGCGAGGGCGCCTGCGGCGGCATGTACACCGCCAACACCATGGCGAGCGCGGCGGAGGCGCTGGGTATGTCGCTGCCCGGCAGCGCCGCGCCGCCCGCGACAGATCGTCGCCGTGACGGTTACGCCCGTCGTAGCGGCGAGGCCGTGGTCGAGTTGATCCGGCAGGGGATCACTCCCGCCGACATCCTCACCAAACCCGCGTTCGAGAACGCCATCGCGGTCGTCATGGCCTTCGGCGGGTCGACCAATGCCGTGCTGCACCTGCTGGCCATCGCGCACGAGGCGAACGTCGACCTGACGCTGGACGATTTCGCTCGGATCGGGCGCCGTGTCCCGCACCTCGCCGACGTCAAACCCTTCGGTAACCATGTGATGACCGACGTGGATCGCATCGGCGGCGTGCCGGTCATGATGAAGGCATTGCTCGACGCCGGGTTGCTGCACGGCGACTGCTTGACCGTGACGGGAAGGACGGTGGCCGAGAACCTGGCCGACATCGCCCCGCCGGATCCCGACGGCAAGGTGATCCGCGCGATGGCGTCGCCGATCCATCCGAGCGGTGGCATCACCATCCTCACCGGTTCTCTCGCGCCCGATGGCGCCGTGGTCAAGTCGGCGGGCTTCGACTCCGACGTGTTCACCGGCACCGCAAGGGTTTTCGATCGGGAACGACCGGCGATGGATGCCCTCGAAGACGGCACGATCGTGGCGGGCGACGTCGTCGTCATCCGGTACGAGGGGCCGAAAGGCGGCCCCGGGATGCGCGAGATGCTGGCCATCACCGCCGCCATCAAGGGCGCGGGCCTGGGCAAGGACGTGCTGCTGCTCACCGACGGACGGTTCTCCGGCGGCACCACTGGCCTGTGCGTCGGACACGTCGCACCGGAAGCCGTGGACGGCGGCCCGATCGCGTTCGTGCGCGACGGCGACCCGATCCGCCTCGACGTCGCCGCGGGCACTCTCGACTTGCTGGTCGACGCCGACGAACTCGCCCGCCGCCGCGAAGGCTGGGACCCCCTGCCGCTGCGCTACACCCGCGGCGTCCTGGCCAAATACACGAAGCTGGTGGGCTCGGCATCGATCGGTGCCGTCTGCGACTGAGCGTTCGTCCTCCTGCGTGATCTCCCGGCGATCTCATGGTCGTCTGGCTCGCTGCCACATGCTTCGAGCCGTTGCGTCGAAGTCTTCGGCGCACCGTTGAATTCGATTCCACGGCCTGGAGGCGAAGCGGTGCCAAAATTAAGCTACTAATTTGTAGCTACAGTTGCATAGCTACTTTTTCGTAGCTATATTGGCGATCGTGAATGCGATGAAGCCAGCGGAGAAGGGTCGCCGCACCAAGCACGAGTTACGTGCCGATTGTCATGCGGCCGTCATCGCGGAGGCTGCCGAGACCGGCCTGGGGCGGCTGGCGATGGAGGGGGTCGCGCGGCGCGCCGGCGTCGCCAAGACCTCGCTCTACCGGCACTGGTCGACGGTCGAGGAATTGCTGATCGAGGCGCTGGCACAGGCGTACCCGGTCGAAATGCCGTCCCCGGCGGGCGGGAACCTGCGCGGGGACCTGCTCCGGGCGCTGGAGCAGCTGACCGATTGGCTGTCCGGTCCGACCGGGTCGGCCACGGCCGCGATCCTCGGTGAACGGCAGCGACGGCCCGATCTGGTCGAGTCGTTGTACCGCAATGTCTTCGACCTGCGCGGCGGCCGGTTCACCCGAACGGTCCTCGACCACTACGCGGCGCTCGGCGAAATCGACGGCGCCCTGATCACGCCGATAGTCAGCGATATCGGCGAGGCGCTGGTGATCAAGCATCAGATCGACACCGGGCAGTGGCCCGACGAGCGCGTCCGAACGGCCATCGTGGACGAAGCCCTGCTGCCCGCGCTCGGTTTCCCACCTCCCACAGAGAAGAGAAAGACGAAATGACTGGCGCACCTGCCAACCCGATCCACGTCGACTGGGCCGCGACCACCGGCACTTCGCGCACCACGTTGACCACCCACCTGTGGACAGCACCGCCGCTGCGCCGGGGCTCACCGATCCACGACAAGGCCTTCGACGCACTGCGTGCGCTCGACGCCGAGCTCGTTCGATTCCTGCCCTGGTACTCCCATCCGCGCATCGCGGTCGCGGAGCTGGCCCCGCCCACCGCGACCGAGACGTCCTGGAATTTCGAGCTGCTCGATCCGCTGGTCGAGGACTTCATGGACGCCGCGGATGGGCGTCCGGTCGTCGCGAACTTCGCGACCATCCCGGCCTGGATGTTCCGCACCGAGGAGCCGGTGACCGTCGCGGAGGACCCCGACGAGATCCACTGGGACTACGAGCGAGGCACCGAATTCCGCGATCCGACATTCACCGAGGTCGCGGACTACTTCTACCGCGTCGCCAGCTGGTATATCGCCGGCGGGTTCACCGACGAACTGGGTCGCCGCCACGAGTCCGGACACCACTACCGTTTCGCCTATTGGGAAGTTCTGTGCGAACCCGACCTCGGGCACCGGATCGCGCCGGCGGACTACACGAGGCTGTACGACGCGATCGTCGAACGACTGCGTCCGCTCGACCCCGACATGAAATTCGTCGGCTTGTCGCTCAGTCACATGCACCGGGATCCGGAGTATTACTGGCAGTTCCTGGATCCGGCCGTACACCGTCCCGGCGTGCCGGTCGACGCGTTCTCCTATCACTTCTACGCGTCGTCGGACATCGTCAACCCGTTCGGCCCAGAGGGTAACGCGCCATACGAACACTGGCGCGACATCTTCTTCGCGCGAGCCGATGGGTTCCTGGAGCAGGCGCGGTTCATCGACGGGATCCGGCGCAGGCTCGCCCCGGCCGCCAAAACGTTCATCAACGAAATCGGCACGTACCCCGCTGATGTGATGAATCCGAACCCCGAGATCCCCGAGGAATATTGGGCGCTCAGCGCTGCGGTCCAGTCCTATCTCTGGGCCGAACTCGTGGCGCTGGGCGTCGACGTGGTCGGCATCGCGGAGTTCATGGACTACCCCGGGATGATTCCCGGCACATCGCTGATCGACTGGGAGACCGGCGCCCCGAACCTGCGCTACGAGGCGCTGGCATTGCTGCTGCGGCACTTCGGCCCTGGTGATCAGCTGGCCGCGACCAGCACCGCCTTTCCCGACCCACGGGTACACGCCCAAGCTTTCGTCACCGCCTCCGGCGAACGAAAACTCGTGGTGATCAACAAGACCGAGGCTGTGCTGACGATTCCCCTCGATTCCTCTTTCCTCCCGGTCGGCGTCGAGCAGGTCGGGTCCACGGGCCTGCGAGCCACACCGCTCACCGATCCCGTCCTGCTCCTCGACGGCTTCGCCACCGCCGTCGTCAGCTGCTGAGGGCACAGCGCGGACCGTCAGCAGTCGCGCGGCCCGAGCGCGGGTTCCGTCGGGAGTAGGAGGCCGTGCACCTTGGGTCCCGCGCTGCGAAAAACGCTGCTGCGCGGGACCTTCGGCTGTGCGACCTACCTGGACTCCGGCTACCTGCCCGCCGCGCGAGCGATCAGGTCACTGACCGCATCGGGCGCGGAGACCGAGACGGCGTGTGAAGCGGAGACCTCCACGACGTGCGCGCCGGCGCGTTCGGCCATGAATCGCTGCGCTTCCACCGGAATGTTCTTGTCCTCGCTGGTGACCAGCGCGAACGACGGGATGTTCCGCCAAGCCGTTGCGGTCGCGGGCTGTTGCAGGGCAGCAAGCGCGACCGGCCGCTGAGTCGCGGCCATCAGCTCCGCGGTGGCGGCGGGCACGTCGGCGGCGAACTGCCGGTGGAATTCCTCTTGCCGGATGTAGAGCTCGGTGCCCGCGCCCCCGTCGGGAAGCGGGTAGGAGGAGGGCCTGGTGGTCGGCCCGAGCGTCGATCCGGGGAACTTGTCGGTCAATTGCAGTGCGCTCTCACCTTCGTCGGGAATGAACGCGGCGATGTAGACCAGCGCTTCGACATCGGTTCTCCCCGCGGCGGCGACCGTGATGACGCTCCCGCCGTAGGAGTGACCAGCCAGGATGCACGGCCCCTCGACGGAGTCGAGAACCGAGGCCACATACGCGGCGTCACTGTCGAGGCCGCGCAGCGGATTGGCGGCCGCGATCACGGAATGCCCTTGTGCGCGCAGCCGTTCGATGACTCCGTTCCAGCTGGAGGAATCGGCGAACGCGCCATGGACCAGCACGATGGCCGGTGCGGGGGAAGAACTGGTGGACTCGGTGCTCACAGGTGCGGTTCCTTCGAATTCGGTCGTCGGGTACAGGTCAGGCGGTGTGCAGGGCGGACCGCAGCGTCGCGACGGCTTGCGCTACCGCGGCTTTGGCGGCTTGGGTGTCGTGCAGCGCGTTGACCATCACGAAGTCGTGGACGATCCCGCCGTAGCGCACCTGGGTGACCGGCACACCCGCGGCGCGCAACTTGCCCGCGAAGGCTTCGCCCTCGTCGCGCAGCACGTCGGCTTCGGCGGTGATGACCAGCGCGGGCGGCAGTCCGGCCAGCTGGTCGGTGCTCGCGCGCAGAGGAGAAACGGTGATCTGCGCGCGCTCCTGCGCACTGGTGGTGTACTGATCCCAGAACCACTTCATGCCCTCGCGCGTGAGGAAGTAGCCCTCGGCGAACTGCTCGTAGGAGCCGGTGTCGAAGTTGGCGTCGGTCACCGGATAGAACAGCACCTGCTGGAGGAACGAGACGTCGCCGCGCTCCTTGGCCATCAAGGTCAGCGCGATGGCCATGTTGCCGCCGACCGAGTCACCCGCGATCGCGATCCGGGACGAGTCGAGGCCCTTCTCGCCGCCCTCGGTGGTGACCCACTGGGCGACGCGATAGGACTGCTCGTTGGCCACCGGGTAGCGCACGTCCGGTGACCGGTCGTACTCGGGGAACACCACGGTCGCGTGCGCGCCGACTGCGAGATCGCGCACCAGGCGGTCGTGGGTGTGCGCGTCGCCGAACACCCAGCCCGCACCGTGGGTGTAGATGATCACCGGCAGCGTCTCGGTGACGCCTTGCGGCTTGACGATCCGGGCTCGCACCGAGCCGGTCGGCCCACCCTCGACGGTGACCCACTCCTCATCGATCTCGGGCTTGAAGATCGGCGAGTCCTGCACGGAGTCCACCGCTTTGCGGCCCTCCTCGGGCGGGAGCTGGTAGAGGAACGGCGGCTGCGAGGTCGCGTCGACGAACTCCTGCGCCGCCTGTTCGAGCGAGATGCCCAGCGGGTTTCCTGACATGATGGTGCCTTTCTCGTAGAGGGGACTGCCTTGACTCAGGACAATTGAGCGATCGCGTCGGTGATGACGGCCACGACTTCGTCGGGGTGGGTCTGCATCACCAGGTGTGGTCCATCGATCTCGACGATCGAGCGCAGTCCGGCTCGCTTGTAGCCGAACCGTTCGACGTCGGGATTGATGGTGCGATCGGCGCTGGAGACGATGCCCCACGCCGGTTTCGTCTTCCACGCGGCCGCCGAGGCGGGCTCGTTGAAGGCGATCGCCGACAACGGCCGTTGCGAGACCGCGAGGACCTTGGCCTTCGCCGGATCGAGACCCGCGGCGAAGACATTCGGGAAGGCGTCGATGTCGACCGAGACGTCCGTGCCGGGCTCGGCGCCCTCCACCGGATACGGCGCGTAGACGAGGTTGGCCGCCAGGTCGGAATCCGGGAATCCGCCCTGCAACTGCCCGAGGCTCTCGCCTTCTTCCAGGGCGTAGCCGGACACGTAGACCAAGCCGGCGACATTGTCCGCGACGCCGGCGACGGTGATGACAGCGCCGCCGTAGGAGTGCCCGGCCAGCAGCACCGGGCCGTCGATCTGCTCGACGAACGACTCGATGTAAGCCGCGTCCGCGGACAGGCTGCGATTGAACACTGGGGGCACGACGACGCGATGGCCTCGTTCGAGCAGCCGTTCGGTGACGGGGGACCAGCTCGAGCCATCGGCGAACGCGCCGTGGACCAGGACGATGGTCGGACTTGCCGGGGCGGACATGGCATTCCTTTCTCCAGCGCGCGGTGACGGCGCTGTGCATGCGCCAGTCTCGGTCGGATACCCAGTGCCGCGCCCCTCCCCACGGGCCACAAAAGCCTCCGATCAGGACACGGCCTGTTCCATCACCACGTCCAGCCCGGCGGCCGAGCCGGTGGAACGGAAGCGCTGCTGGTACTTGCTCGGGGAGATGCCCAGCCGGGTCACGAACGCGCGGCGCAACGCCTCGCTGCCGCCATACCCCGCGGCCATGGCGGCCTCCGTCACGCTGTATCCGGCGTGCAGCATGTCCCGGGCCATACCGAACCGGATGAACGAGACGTATTCCGCGGGCGAGCGCTCGAGTTCCGCGCGGAAGAGCCGGGTCAGATGCCGCACGCTGACCCGCGCGTGGGCGGCCAGGGTCTGGACCGTGTGCGGATACGCGGGATCCGCGCAGATCAAATCCACCACTCCGCGGACGAGAGGACTGCGCGGCACCGGTCCGCTCAGCGACGCGGAGAATTGTGATTGACCGCCCGCGCGCTGCATGTAGACCACCAGCGACTGCGCTACACGCCGCGCGACGTCGGCGCCGTGGTCCTCTTCGACCAGCGCCAGCGCGAGATCGACGCCCGCGGCGACCCCCGCTGAGCTGTACAGGTTGCCGTCCCGCACGAAGATCGCGTCCGGGTCCACCTCGATCGACGGGTATCGCCGCGCGAGGTCGGCCGCGAATTTCCAGTGGGTGGTCGCGCGCCTGCCGTCGAACAGGCCCAGGTCGGCCACCACGAACGCGCCGCTGCAGACCGACGCCAGCCGCCGGGTGTTGCAGGCAAGATGCCGCGCGGCTGCCAGAACCTCGGGCGTCACGAATTTGCCCGGTGGAAGCTCGCTCCCCGGAATCACCACCGTGTCGAAGCGGCCCGCGTCCGCGACCGCGCAGCTCACTTCGATCCGCGCGGCGATCGAGGTCTGGGCATCCTTACCGTCGGCCGAGACCAAGACCACCTCGTACCCCGCCACCGATTGGTTCGCCTCGACGAACACCTCCGCGGGCCCGGCGAAGTCGAGCATCTTCACGCCGTCGAAGACCAGAATGCCCACTCGTTTGCGAGGACGGGCGGTGAAGTTGGAAGACATGTCAACAGTATTGTGGAGTAGCGGCTCCAGAACAAGTGGATGTGTGTGACCTCGCACAGTGATTGGTACGGTGAGGACATGGGACGGCCGCGACAGTTCGATGAATCGAACATGCTCGACGCCGCGACCGAGCTGTTCTGGTCGAAGGGTTTCGACCGCACGTCGGTAGAAGATGTCTCGCTCGCGACCGGTGTCGGCAACGGGAGCATCTACGCCGCTTACGGCAGCAAGCGCGGACTTTTTCTCGCTGCGTTCGAACGCTATTGCGAGCGGCGTGCGCACTTGGTCCGCGAGGCCATGGGTTCGGCGGGCGGCTCGGCGCGATCCGCGGTGCGTGCGCTCTACCGCGCGATCATCGAAGACTGTGCCGCGCATCCGGATCGGCGCGGCTGCCTGATGATCAACAGCATCGCCCATCTCGGTACCCGGATCCCCGAAGTCGCCGCTATCGGCAGCCGGACCACCGCCGCGATGGAGCACGGCGTCGCCGAGCGGTTGCGACCCGCCATGCGCGGCGCCGGAGACGACGACGAAGCCACGCTCTCGGCCGTCAGCGCCAACGTCGTGGTGGTCGCTCAAGGGCTGATCCAACTCAGCCGCTTGGGAACTCCGACGCAGCGGTTGCACGAGATCGCCGATGTGTCGACTGCGGCCCTGCCGCAGGCATGGGCCGACCAGCTCGTCCACTGACCCGGTCCAGGGGAGTTCGCGCCGTGCCGACGATCTGCTTCGCGCTCGACCCCTCGCACCGGGGACCGGCTCGACGTACGGTGTTCACCGACAGGCCTCGGCTCGCCGTCCGGCTCGACGGCGCGTGATACGAATCAGGGAAGCGTGGTGGTCGCGCGGCCGACCCGGCTGGTTGGCGACCGACCTCAGAGGTAGGGGAAGCAATCGATGTCGCGGTGGGTGAAGCAGGGCTGCTCGACCGGTCGCAGCCAGCGGGCGGGGACCCGTAGCGGTTCGACCTCGGGCAGGCGCACTGGCCGGTCTTCACCGTCGAACAACGTCCCGCGCACCCGGAATACGCCGAACGGCAGGCCGAGATCGTGAGCTTGTTCGGTCGTCAACACCACCGCGATGCGGGAGTTCGCGGTGATCCGCAGTCCTTCGACGATGATCGGATCACAGGTGTGGTCGATCTCCGTGACGGTGAGCCGGAACCTGCCGCCTCGTAGCCACGACCACGCCCACGAGAGCGAGCCCAGCTGGTCGCAGTCGGGGTAGCGGCTGCGCGGCAGACGCTGCGGGACCAGCACCATGTAGGTGCACCCGACCTCGATTTCGCGGGTCCGCATACCTTTCAGCGTGACCGTCGCACCGGCTCCCTCGCAAGGAAACCGGCAAATACAGCGCATCACGTGGGGGCGCAGCCGCAGGTCCGGGCGCCCGGGTCGCCCGCGCGGAGGTTGGCCGCCGGGGCTAGCAGTCGGTTCCGGCGTCGAGGCTTCCCACGATCAGGTCGGTGAGCGCCGCGATGGCTTCGGCGACCGTGGTGCGTTCTCGGTTCAGCTCGGTCGCTATCGCCTCGGCCGCACCCAGCACACCGACGCAGCGCAACCGAAGCGCGTCGGCCGGGAGGCCGGAGTGCGGCAGGAGCGCGTCGGCCATCAGGTCCGCGTAGCTGTCGTACATCTCGTGCTGGATCGCCTCCATGTCCGGATTTCCTTTCAACGCGGCGGAAATGGCGTTGAACTCCGGCATGTCGGCGGCGCAGGCGAAGTATGCCGTACTCGTGACACGGGCGAGCTCCGCAGCGGTGGGCGCGGCCTCCCGCAGCGCCTGGGCAGTAGCGGCTCGCTGTCGTTCGTCGAGTCGCCGGTACAGCGCGAGCAGCAGGCCGGGACGGGTGCGGAAGTGGTCGTACACGATCGGCCTGCTCACCCCGGCGGCCTCTGCGAGGGTGGGCAGGGTCAAGCCGTCGGCGCCCTCGGCGCGCACGATCGCCAGGGCGGTGTCGAGCAATTGCTCCCGCCTCGCCTGCTTGGAGAGGCGGGTGGATGTCGTCGTCATGGTCCTCCCTTGCGTCTTCGCCTCAGTGTAGCTACAAATAGTAGGTTACAAAATGTAGCTTCACCCTTCGGAGAGGAATCACAGTGGAACATTCGAAATCCGTCCTGATCATGGGCGGTTCGGGCCAGGCGGGCTCGGGAGCGGCGGCGGTACTGCGCCGGTGGTATCCCACGCTGCCGCTGACGATCGCGGGCCGCGATCTCGGTCGGGCGCAGCGAGTCGCCGACGAACTCGGCGCGGCGACGGCCGTGACCATCGATCTGGAGCGCAGCGATCTCGGGCTCCCGGCCGACCACGGTTATTCGGCGGTGATCGCGACGGTGTGGGACGCTCGCCTGCACGGGCTGCGCTACGCGCTGGACCATGGGGTGCCGTACCTCAGCATCTCCAGCGGCATGGTGGACATCGCACCGGAGGTGGCCGCGGGCGTCCAGCGGCCGAGTGCCGCTCCGATCCTGGTGGCCGGCCACTGCTGTGCCGGTCTGGTCGTTCTCGCGACCTTGGACGCGGCACGGGAGTTCGACCGGATCGACACCATACGGATCGGCGTCGTACTGGACGACACGGACACCGGCGGCCCAGCGGCTGCTGCCGATCTGGAGCGCATGTTTGCCGCCACCCCGGCGGGATTCGTGCGTCGCGACGGGGTCTTCACCTGGCTGAGCGAGCCCGACGCGCAGGTGGACGTGCCGAGTGTCGACGGCGTCGTGCTGCCGGGCCAGAGCGTCCCCATCCTGGACGTGCCCAGCCTCGCCGTCGCGACGGGAGCGCCGAACGTCCGCTTCGCGTTCGCGTTCGGTGAAACCGCGAGCAGGCGCCGCGGCGAACCAGCTTCCATCGAGGTCCGGATAGAACTCGAGGGAGTGGGGCGGGCGGGCGCGTCGCTGAGTACGAGCCGTTATCTCGTCCACCCGGTGGGGCAGCGCCCCTGGACCGCCCTCGGCGTCGCGCTCGGCGTCGAACGACTGCTCGGACTGCGCGGCGAACCCGTGACGCCGGGCCTCTACACTCCCGAAGCATTGCTCGACCCGGCCTACGTGGTCGAGCGGATGGCGGAGATCGGCACCACCTCCGTCAGCGTGTGAGGCATTGAAGCGCTGTGACTGGCTTCGCTTGCCGGTACACCTACCCGTCGGCCTGAAGGCTGCGACGTGGGCACATCAGGCCGGTGGGAATCGGAAACGTCAGGAGGCGGTGACGGTCAGGGTGTAGCCGGTCGCAGTGCCGTCGGCGGAGGACACGAGGAGTTGGTAGTCATTGCCGTCGGCGACGAGATCGGCGTGCGGAACCTCGGTGGCGACCATCGGCCCGATCAGCGGGGCCACCGAGACGCGGGCGTTGCCGTTCGGAGAGGACACGTCGAAGCTCAGGCGCTGCCCCGGCACCGTGGCGATGGAGTAGCTGTCGGACTTACCTTTGAGGACATTGCCATTGGCCTCGGTGCTGTTCTTGCCCGGCTGGATCTGCAGGCGCTGCACAGGGCCGGGCAACGAGGGAATGTCGGGCAGGGCTTGTGTGGTCGCGATGCCGACGGTCGCGGTGAAGGTGACGGCGGCTAGCACCGCGGGCAGGGTACGCGACAACGAACGAAACACTCGAGAAGCGGTCATGCGCCACATCTTTCCTCACGGGGTACGCGAGATGATATGCGGCCGAGTAAAACTGACGTATCTCCCCCGAAATGTGTCGATGGCGGCCGGGATGATCATCGTCTCCGCCGCCTACGGCGTCGTCGTCGGCGTATTCGGTACCGACATGCCGCAGTTCGCCACCGCGGGCAGCCGCCCGGCCGGCTGCCCGCGCGTCTTGTGCAGTCCATGGTGGTATTCGGCGTGATCGTGTGATCATGACCTACCTCGGGCTCGCGGTGCTCGGTTTCGTGCGCGACTCGTTCGCCCGCATCACGCCCGTTTCCCAACTCGCCCCGGGTCTTCTTCGGCGGCTTGATCGGCGCCTTCCTGATCGGACGCCCGTTAGTGGCACCGGCAGCTGCACCGCTGGATGTCCCTCCTCTTCACGGCGACGGTCGTCGTCTGTTTCGTCGCCGCAGCGCTGGGAATGATGGAGTCCGCGCTCTGGGTGTTCTACCTGCCGCTGCCCCCGCTCTTCGTGCTCATGGGCACCGGTTTGTACATGTTCGTGCTGCCGTATCGCACGAAGCCCGGCAGCGGTCGCCCGACCTCGTCGGACGCGCCTGATCAGGTGATCGCTACGAATGGGTTTCCTGCGTGGAGTCGCGACCGACGTGGAACCGTTCGTGGTAGAGCCGGGCGGCTTCGGCGATCACATCGGGACTCAATCGAGCCAGGGGCTTGATACCGGTTAGCAGAGGTTCGTGATCGGGTCCGGCCCCGGCGACCTGGCCGGTCAACAGCCACGCATAACGGTCTTGTTCCGCGCCCAGGTCGGCGTACTGCCGAATCCTGCGCGCGATCCACTCCACGGGCGTGCGCGTCCACCAATCCTCGGGCTCGATGGTGCTGACCGAGAGACCGGGCATGTCGTGGTCGGCCTCGTAGTCGCGGCTTCCACCTGCCTCACGGTCCCGGTCCGGGCCGTGGGAGTAACGCAGATATACCGTCGAGTCCGTGCGCTCGATGAGCCGAGCGATTTCGGTCAGCCGCCGCAGGGTGGGCAGTTTGGTCCCACCGACTTGCCGGCCCTGCCGCACCGAAGACCGGGGGAGGTCGTCGGCCGTGGAAACCGAGCGCGGACGAGGGGAGCGGTTCCGTTCGGTGTTGTCAGCGTCTTCGCCGCCCATGCGGTCTGGGTGCCCACTCACGCCGCAAAACACACAACCGGTCGGTCCGAGTTCTGTGCCCGCCGTGCTGTCGGGACGGCTCGTCGCCGGTGCCGAGCCGTCCCGATACCGCTCGTGGACGCCGCGCCAGGGGGATACCGCAGTTTCCGCCATGGGATTCCGGGAAAGCGACCACTATGCCCAGACCCGCGCAATTGGCGGTGGCCGCCTCGAGCCGGTGGACCGGCGAGGACGGCATTCGCTACCCCGGTGGCGACACCCACGCCTGGGTGCGTGGCACCAACCAGACCCTGTGCGGCGTGCCGTTGTCCCGTGCTCACTTGGCCCGCTTCCCCCATGTGCCCTGGGGTGAAGCGCAGTGGTTGGCCGACACCGGTGATCACCGGCTCGCGTTGTGCCGCCGATGCGCCGCCGCCATGCGCTCCGAGCGACCCCGCTGGCAGCGGATCAACCCACGCCCATGACCTCGAAACGGTGTTCTGCTTATGACGGACTCTGATCGGCGCGGTCGTGAGCTGCGGCGCCTGGCGGCGGAGATCTTCGGGTTGCCACGGCTGCGGGACGAACAGTTGACGGCGATGGAGCTCGTGCTCGACGGGCACGACGTGCTGGCCGTACTGCCGACCGGAGCGGGTAAATCGGCGATCTACCAGGTACCAGCCTTGCTGGTGGACGGTCCGACGGTGGTGGTTTCCCCCTTGATCGCGTTGCAGCACGACCAGATGGAGGGCATCGAGGACAGCAGAGCTCCCCGCGCGGTGGCACTGAACTCCGCACAGAGCCGCGGCGAGCGCCGGGACGCCTGGGACGCCCTGCGCCGAGGCGACGCCGAGTACGTGTTCTTGTCTCCGGAGCAGTTGGCCAAAGAGGAGCTGGTAGAGGCGTTGGCCGCGCTCGAAGTCGCTCTGTTCGTGGTGGACGAAGCCCACTGTGTTTCGGCGTGGGGCCACGACTTCCGGCCCGACTATCTGCGTCTGGGTCCGATGTGCGAACGTCTCGGGCACCCGCGGGTGATCGCGTTGACGGCCACCGCGGCGCCGCCGGTGCGCCGCGACATCGTGACCCGGCTCGGCATGCTGGATCACCGCGAGGTGATCGCCAGCTTCGATCGACCGAACCTGCACCTGGCGGCGCGCCGGTTCACCAGCGAATCCGACAAGCACGACGCCGTCATCGCGCATATCCGCGAATTGGCCGGCGACCCGCGGAACGGATGTGGTCTCCTCTACACCGCCAGCCGCAAGGACACCGATCGCTACGCCCGTGAACTCGACGCGGCCGGTGTGCGGGCAGCGGGCTACCACGCCGGGATGAAGACCGCCGACCGCGAACGGGTGCACCAGGATTTCCTGAACGGCGAGGTGGACGTGGTGGTGGCGACCTCCGCATTCGGGATGGGCATCGACAAGCCCGATGTCCGGTTCGTCGCGCACGCCTCGGTGCCCGACTCGCTGGACTCCTACTACCAGCAGATCGGCCGGGCCGGACGTGACGGCGACCCCGCCGAGACCATCCTGTTCTATCGGCCCGAGGATCTGAACCTGCAGCGGTTCCTCACCACCAGCAAACCGCCCACCGATACCGTCGACGCGGTCGCCCGCGCACTCGCGCGGCACGATCACCCGATTCCGCCGAAGCAACTCGCCGACGAGGTCGACGCGGCGCCCGCCCGCCGCACGCGCGCGGTCAACCTGCTCGAACAGGCCGGCGCTCTCACCACAACCGGGTCCGGCCGCCTCGCCTTCGATGCGGACCTGACCCCCGACGACGCGGCCGATCTGGCCCGCGATGCCGCCACCGCGCACGAAACGCTGATTACCTCTCGCCTGCGGATGCTGCGCGGCTACGCCGAAACCACCGACTGCAGGCGCCGCTACCTGCTCGGGTACTTCGGCGAGCAACTGCTCGAACCGTGCGGCAATTGCGACACCTGCGATGCGGGCACCGCCTCCGGCCGCGCCCGCGGCACCGATGAATTCCCGCTCGACAGCAGGGTTCGCCACGAACAATGGGGTTGCGGCGTCGTCCTGTCCGCCGAACAGGACCGCATCACTGTCCTTTTCGACGACTTCGGTTACAGAACCCTCTCCCTGCCCGAGGTGCGCAAACGCGGACTGCTCGTTCGCGCCCCCGACCCTTCCGGCGGGGTCTGCCCTGACGACGCCGACACCGAGGTGCACGGCGCGGACAGTAAGTCGCGGTCGCGGTAGTACAGACACTGCCGGAGGGGCTGTACGCGGCATTCGGGCTACATCAGCCGTCCGCTACATATCAACCGTTGATGAAAGCGGACTCCAGCCGCAGGTTGCGCCTAGGCGGACGAGACGGCTTTACTGACCGCGTTCGGACCGTCATAGGTCCGGTCGGGCATCGACTCGAGAGCATCGAGAACGTTCTCGTCCGCACCATTGTCCTTCGCGGCGGAAACGATCCCGTCACGATCACACGGATAATCGACGCCGGACAAATACTTCTGCACCTGAATGGGATTGACCCGGCTCATCTTCTTCTCCTCTCCGAGGATCCGAGATAGCGGACATCAGACGCACTACCACTGCCGGAGCTGCCCAAACCAGGGATGACCACCGGCTCCCGTCCGTCGTGAATTCACCGCGGACACCTTCAAGGCTCAGGCCGGCTCGTGTGGGCGCAGATCACGTCGTAGGCGCGGACGGCGTCCTCGGGGGAGACGAGAACGAGCAGGCGATGGCGTCGACCGCGCCGGTCGGTCCATCCCACAGTTGAACGAATCCCGTGGGCGCGCAGAGTGTCTCTTACGACCTGCCCTGCGAACTCGCTGGCGACGGTGGCCGCAGGGACCAGCAGTCCGTAGTCTTCGGCGTGCCTGACACGGCGCAGTCTCATCGGTCGTGTCGTTCGCCGTCGCGGCGCAGCTGGTATTCCCGGAGAACGGCCAGTTGCCTGCGTTCCTCGGTGTGCTCGGTCGTCAGGAGACGCTCCGCTTCGGGCGCCGGATCGGGCGGAGGAACGAACCCGGTCCGGGTTTGCCCGCCGACCCCAGCTTGTTCATCTTCTTCGGTACCGGGGCGCCTTGATGCTCGAGCGGAACCGGGTGGCCGTGGTCATCGACCGGGCCCAACGGCTGGTGCATCTCGATGTACTCGCCGTGCGGCAGGCGTTTGATCACGCCGGTCTCGATGCCGTGGGCGAGTAACGCGCGATCGCCGCGCTGCAAGCCAAGGCACATCCGGTAGGTCAGGAAGTAGGCCGTCGGCGGGCACAACAGCACCGCGATGCCGAAGAACCAGGTCGTCGCGTTGAGCGAGATGTTGAATCGCAGTGCGATGATGTCCATATATGAGAGCAAATGCTCCATAATTAAACCAGAGCACGGGCTCCACTTATTGGGTGAGTCGCGTCACCGAGCTCCCACTGAACCGCCGAGGGGTCATTGAGCTGCGAAAATCCCACATCGACCACCCGGCCGGTGAGTTACAGAGCAAGAGCTCTGTTATGCTTCGATCATGCCCCGCCCTCGTGTGCACGCTCTGGATCCACTCATGGATGCTGCCGAACAGCTGGCAGTCGACTCCGGACCCGCTGCGGTCACTGTCCGGGCGCTCTCGGAGGCCGCCTCGGTGTCCAATGGCGCGATCTATCACGCTTTCGGCTCCCGCGCCGGGCTGATGGGCCGGGTCTGGCTGCGCGCCGCGCAGCGTTTCCTGACTCTGCAGCGCGAGGCCGTGGATCGGGCACTGGCCGCGGGTAGCTCCCGCGAGGAGGTGATCGAGGCAGTCGTCGCCGCTGCCGACACTCCTGCCGAATTCCTGGTCCAGCAGCCGGTCTCGGGGCGTTTCCTGCTGACCGTGCCCCGCGAGGAGCTCCTCGGTTCCAGCGAGCTTCCCGACGACATCGCCGAGGAGTTACGCCAGCTCGATCAGACCCTTATCGAGCTGTTCGTGGGTTTGTCGCGCGGTGTGTTCGACCGCGCCGATCGCGAGGCCGTCGGCGTCATCCGTGAATGCGTGGTGGAACTGCCCACCGCGCTGCTGCTGCGCGGCCGCCGAGACCCCGATCCCGCGGTGCGTCAACGCCTTGCAGCCGCGGTCCGCGCGGTACTGGCCGTCCCTCTGGTCCCCCGCACCCCCACAACGAAGTGAAAGGCCACACCATGACCGCGAACCTGCGCTACCAGGACAAGATCGCCGTACTGAACCTCGGCGACGACGAGAACCGGTTCTCCCCGGACTGGCTCGACACCGTCCACGCCCACCTCGACACCGTCGAACGCGACGCCCAGGGCCTGATCACCACCGCAGACGGGAAGTTCTACTCCAACGGCCTGGACCTGGACTGGCTGATGGCCAACGGCGACCGCGCCGAATGGTACGTCGGCCGCGTCCAGGAACTGTTCGTCCGAATCCTCACTTTTCCGCTGCCCACCATCGCCGCGGTGAACGGCCACACCTTCGGCGCGGGGGCCATGCTGGCCATCGCCCACGACTACCGCGTCATGCGGCAGGACCGCGGCTACTACTGCTTCCCCGAGGTCGACATCAACATTCCCTTCACCCCCGGCATGGCCGCCCTCATCCAGGCCAAGCTCAGCCCTCACGCCGCCGTGACCGCCATGACAACCGGCCACCGGTTCACCGGCCCGGATGCCCTGGCCGCCGGACTCGTCGACGCCACCGCTGCCGAATCCGCGGTCCTCACCACCGCCATCGACCGGCTCACCCCCATCCTCGGCAAGAACCCCGCCACCCTCGCCGCCATCAAAACCACCATGTACAGCGCCGTCACCGCGGCACTGCGCTGACACCGCTCGAACCGAGGAAGACCGTCGATGACAACCACCACGGACCAGCCAGGCAGCACCAACCTCGCGCTCTGGAACACACTGCAACGCTTGCCATTCGGCAACTGGTTCTTCACCCAGGCGCTGTGCTTCAAAGCCCCCTATTTCCGCAGTGTGCACCCTCTGCTCCAAGAGCTGCGACCAGGAATGTGCCGAGTCAGCGCGCCCAACCGCCGCAGCGTCCACAACCACCTCGGCACCTACCACGCCATCGCCTCCTGCAACATGGCCGAGCTCGCCGGCGGCATGATGACCGACGCCACCATCCCGGCCACCCACCGGTGGATCCCGGTCGGCATGACCGTGGAATACAAATCCAAGGCAACCACCGCAGTGACCGCCGTCGCCCGACTCGACCCCATCCCCGAGTTCGGCGATGAACCCACCGAACTCCTCGTCCCGGTCGATGTCCTCGACGCCGACGGCAAAGCCTTCGTCACCGCCCGGATCATCATGCATGTCTCCAAGAAACGCTGACGCCCACACCGCCGTCTCGAAGCCGCCTGGCACCGCGCCGCGCAATCCAGGTGACCAGGTGCGGACGCTGGTCGTGGGGAAGCTCGCCGGTCACGACATAATCGGCCCCAAGGTCGAGAGATGCTGATTGTTCCGGATGTTCGGAAAGACGTATGCCCGGACGCCAGCCCAGCGCGGTGAAGGTGATCTTGTCGAGGATCCGGCCTCCCGACACAGCAGAGCCCGTAGACGAGGTCGCCATGGGCGGGACGGACCACGCGGTTCGTGACCAGCGGTCCGTGAACGTGTTCCTGCAACGGCGACTGCGGCGGGATGACCGGCGCGATCACCGCTGACCACCCCCGGCGGCGGTGCCAGCGAACTTTCCGAGAGGGTCACCACTGTCGCGAAGTGGCAGATCTGGCCAAGAATCGAGGCAGGTCAGAGCATGTTTCCACTGGTCAGCCTCCGTGTGTGAGAGTGCACTCCAACACGCGGCACGAAAAAGTGTCACATCTGACGGGAATCTGTGCGCGAGAGGGGACTTGAACCCCTACGTCCGTGGACACCAGAACCTAAATCTGGCGCGTCTGCCAATTTCGCCACTCGCGCTTGATGGTACGACCGTCCAAACTCTACCGGGCGTTTCGTCCTTTACGCAGCATTGGGAGGGTGTGGCGTACTCGTCAGTAACCTTACCTGGGATTATAACGATTCAGTAACCCTCAATATGAGGGGCACTCATGTTTCCTACGCGTTGGTAACCCGATGGACCAGGGGGTTCAAACATGAGGCGCAGTCATGTTCCCCGCGATTCTAGTACGTGTGTACCGGAATACCCCAAAGTAACGGCCACACGCGGGGGCAAACGTGAGGATTTCCTCATGATTTTGTGCCATCCTCGCCGGTATCAGGCCGATCACCCGCGATCACTCGTGAACCGGTAGGGACCGGCGTGTCGCCGAGGCATGTCGCATGGAGAAGGAAGTCGAAGCGTCTTGACGATCAACGAGAGCACCAAGGCCGAGGCCGGACAGAGCACGAAGGCGGTTGCCGCCGCCGGGAAGGCCGCGTCGGGCTCGGCGCGGTCGCCGCTGTTGGATCGTCTGCTCGGCGGCGAGCCGTACGCACTCGCCTTCGGTGGGCAGGGTGCGCAGTGGCTGAACGAGCTGGAGGAGATCGGGCGCGACAGCGCGCTGGAGCCGGAGCTGACCGCGCTGGTCAATGAGGCGGCCACGCTGCTCGAGCCGGTCGCGGCACAGTTGCTTGTGGTGCGCCCCGTCGGTTTCGACCCGATCGGCTGGATGCTCGAGAACGAGCTCGCCGACACTGAGGAGGGCGAGATCTCCGCGGCTCCGTCCGAGCGGGTGCTGCGCTCGGCCGCGGTGTCCATGCCCGGTGTGCTGCTGACCCAGGTGGCGGCCGTGCGCGCGCTGCGGCTGCAAGGTCTGGATCCGGCCGAACACGCGCCGGTGGCGATCGTCGGGCATTCGCAGGGTCTGCTCGCGGCGGCCGCGGTCGAAGCCGGCGGCGCGCGTGACGCGGAACTGCTCGCGGTGGCCCAGATGATCGGCGCGGCAGGTGGTTTGGTGGCGCGTCGGCGCGGACTGATGCCGGTCGGCGATCGTTCGCCGATGGTCGCGGTATCCAATGTGGATCCCGAGCAGTTGCGCGCTGTGGTGGCCGAGGTGTGCGAGGGAGCCGATCCGGCCGCGGCCGTGGTGGTCTCGATCCGCAACGGTCGTCGGCGCGCGGTGCTCTCCGGCCCGCCCGCGCAGCTGCAGCGGGTGCGTCAGCGGTGCGCGCAGATCCATGACGAGCAGGCGCGCGAGCGCGACACCAAGGTGCGCGGTGGCTCGGTGTTCGCTCCGGTCTTCGAAGACGTGGCCGTCGACGTGGCCTTCCACCACCCCGCGCTGGCCGACACCGTCGACCTGGTGAGCAGCTGGGCCACCCAGTGCGGCTTGGACGCCGAGCTGGCGGGCCGGCTGGCGCGCGAGATCCTGGTCGATCCGATCGACTGGGTGGGCATCGTCGAGGGCGTGATCTCCGCGGGTGCGCAATGGATTCTGGACCTGGGCCCGGGCGATCTGCTGTCGCGGGTCACCGGGGGCACGTTGAAGGGCACCGGTCTCGGCATGATCGCGGCCGCCACCCGTGCCGGACAGCGCAGCCTGCTCACCCCGGGTGCGGCGCCGGAGCCGGCGACGCCGTGGTCGGCGTTCGCGCCGCGGCCGGTGCGGCTGCCCAACGGGCGCATCGTGGTCGAGACCACGTTCACCAAGCTGACCGGGCGCTCGCCCATTCTGCTCGCGGGCATGACCCCGACCACGGTCGACGCGAAGATCGTCGCGGCCGCGGCGAACGCGGGCCACTGGGCCGAGCTGGCCGGCGGTGGACAGGTGACCGAGCAGATCTTCGCCGACCGGGTGGCCGAGCTGAAGAAGCTGCTGCACCCGGGGCGTTCGGTGCAGTTCAACTCCTTGTTCCTCGACCCCTACCTGTGGAAGTTGCAGCTGGGCGGTAAGCGGCTGGTGCAGCGGGCCCGCTCGGCGGGCGCCCCGTTCGACGGTGTCATCGTGACCGCGGGCATCCCGGAGCTGGAGGAAGCCGTCGCGCTGATCCAGGAGCTCACCGAGGTCGGCATCCCGCACGTCGCGTTCAAGCCCGGCACGGTGGCCCAGATCCGGGCCGTGCTGCGGATCGCCGACGCGGTACCGGACTACCCGGTGATCATGCACATCGAGGGCGGCAAGGCCGGTGGCCACCACTCTTGGGAGGACCTGGACGATCTGCTGCTGGCCACCTACGCCGAGCTGCGCAACCGCGCCAACGTGGTGGTGTGCGTCGGCGGTGGCATCGGAACCCCCGAGCGCGCGACGGAGTACCTCACCGGCCGGTGGGCGGTGCGGCACGGTTATCCGGTGATGCCGCTGGACGGCGTGCTGGTCGGTACGGCGGCCATGGCCACGCTGGAGGCGACCACCGCGCCGGAGGTCAAGCAACTGCTGGTGGACACGCCCGGCACCCCCGACTGGGTCGGGGCGGGCACCGCGTCCGGCGGCATGGCCTCGGGCCGCAGCCAACTGGGCGCCGACATCCACGAGATCGACAACGCCGCCTCGCGCACCGGCCGCCTGCTGGACGAGGTCGCCGGCGACGCCGACGCGGTCGCCGCACGCCGGGACGAGATCATCGCGGCGCTGAACGCCACCGCCAAGCCCTACTTCGGCGACCTGGTCACCATGACCTACCAAGACTGGCTGGAGCGCTACGTCGAGCTCGCGGTGGGACTGGACCGCCGCAAGGACTTCGACTGCGGCAGCGATCTGGGCGAAGCGATCGCCGAGGCCACCCGCTCGGTGTGGCTGGACATCACCTGGCGCGACCGGTTCGCGGAGATGATGCGCCGCACCGAATCCCGGCTGCATCCGGCCGACCGCGGCGAGATTCCCACGCTGTTCGCCGGCGACGAGGACTTCGAGGACCCGGTCGCCGCGCTGTGCACATTGAAGGACGCCTACCCGGCGGCGGCGCAGACCCTGCTGCACCCGGCCGACGTCCCGTTCTTCGTGTCGCTGTGCAAGACCCCCGGCAAGCCGGTGAACTTCGTGCCGGTCGTGGACGCCGACGTGCGCCGCTGGTGGCGCTCGGATTCGCTGTGGCAGGCGCACGATCCGCGCTACTCGGCCGATCAGGTGTGCGTCATCCCCGGCACCGTCTCGGTCGCGGGCATCACCCGGGTCGATGAGCCGGTCGGCGAACTGCTCGACCGCTTCGAACAGGACACGGCGTACTCCCTGGTGCGTGACGGCGTGACGCCCGCCGCGGTGGACGCGCGGCGCACAGCGGGTGTCACCAGCGGCCCGATCGACGCCGTGCTCGCCGCACCGGACGTCCAGTGGGCCGGGCGCACCACGATCAGCCCGGTGCATCGGCTCGGCGATCTGTCCGAATGGGTCGTCGACGGCCAGGGCGCGGTGCATCCCTCCAGCGGCGCGACACTGGTCGAGACCACCGGCCCCGAGCCGGAGCACGCTTACTTGGAGCTGACGGTTCCGCTGGCGGCGGGCAAGGCGGTGCGCATCCGGATCACCGTGCCGACCTCCGTCTACAACGGTGGTGCCCCGGTCGTCACCGAGGCCGACGCCGACTCGGCCATGAGCGCGCTGCTCGCGGTCGCCGCGGGGCAGGATCTCCCGGAGGTCAAGGGCAAGGTCGCGCACGTGAACCTGGCCTGGACACCGGATCTGATCGCCGACCACGCTGGAGTCACCGGCTCCGGTCTGCCCGCTACGCTGAGCACGCTCGGCCGTACCGTGCCCGACGTGCTGGTCGGCGCCTGCTGGCCCGCTGTGTTCGCGGTGCTCGGCGCGACCCGCACCGCCAAGGGCGAGAGCGTCATCGAAGGCATGCTCGACCTGGTCCACCTGGACCACCAGGTGCACCTGGCCGGCGACTTGCCCGCCGATACCAGCGTGCTCGCGGTGCGCGCGGAAGCCGGGGAGACCCTCGACACCGACCTCGGCCGCGTCGTCGAGGTGCACGTGCGGATCACGGCCATGCTGGACAAGCCGGAGACCGGGATGTCGATGCCGGTGCTGGCCACGCTCACCGAGCGATTCGCGATCCGCGGACGCAACGGCGCGGGCGAGCTCACCGATCCGCCGCGCGCGGCGGGCACGGTGTCCGACGCGGCCACCGACACTCCGCGCAGGCGTCGCCGCGACGTCACGATCGTGGCCCCGCGCACCATGCACGCCTTCGCCGCCGTCTCCGGCGACCACAACCCGATCCACACCAGCGAATCCGCCGCGAAACTCGCCGGGCTCGGCAGCCCGATCGTGCACGGCATGTGGCTGTCGGCGGCCGCTCAGCACGTCGTGTCGGCGGTCGATCCGGACAGTTCCGCGCCCGCGCGGTCGCTGACCGCGTGGACCACCCGATTCCTCGGCATGGTCCGCCCCGGCGCCGCGATCGACGTGCGCGTCGAGCGCGTCGCGGTCGACGCGGGCAGCGAGATCGTCGAGGTCTCCTGCCGGACCGAAGGCGAGCTGGTGATGACCGCGACCGGTCGCACCGTCGCACCCAAGACCGTCTACGCCTTCCCCGGACAGGGCATCCAGCGCAAGGGGATGGGGCTGGACGCCCGCTCCCGGTCGAAGGCGGCCAAGGAGATCTGGGAGCGCGCGGACAAGCACACCCGTGCGGCGCTCGGCTTCTCGATCCTCGCGGTGGTGCGGGACAACCCGACCTACCTGAAGGCGCGGGGCGTCGAGCACCGGCACCCGGATGGCGTGCTGCACCTGACCCAGTTCACCCAGGTCGCCATGGCGACCCTCGGTGTCGCCCAGGTCGCGGAACTGCGCGAGGCCGGTGCGTTCGTCGAGGGCGCGATGCTCGCGGGCCACTCGGTCGGCGAGTACAACGCGCTCGCGGCCGTCGCCGGGGTGCTTCCGCTGGAGGCGGTGCTCGAGGTGGTGTTCCAGCGCGGTTCGGCGATGCACGAGCTGGTGCCGCGGGACGCGCAGGGGCGCAGCGACTACCGCATGGCCGCGATCCGGCCCTCGCAGATCGGGCTGCCCGACGCGGAGGTCGTCGATTTCGTCAAGGAAGTCGGTGACCGGGTCGGGGAATTCCTCGAGGTGGTCAACCTGAACCTGCGCGGGTCGCAGTACGCGATCGCGGGCACGGTGGCCGGACTGGAGGCGCTGGAGGAGGAGATCGACCGCCGCCGCGCCGAATTCGGTGGCAAGCGGGCGTTCATCCTGGTCCCCGGCATCGACGTGCCGTTCCACTCGACGGTGCTGCGCAAGGGTGTGCCGGAATTCCGGCAGAAGCTCGAACAGCTGCTGCCGGTGGACCTGCGCCCGGAGGTGCTGGTCGGCCGCTACATCCCGAACCTGGTGCCCAAGCCGTTCTCGCTGGAGCGGGCATTCGTCCAGGAAATCGCGGATCTGGTGCCGTCCGAGCCGTTGGCCGCGGTGCTGGCCGACTTCGACAGCTGGGCGGCTCGGCCGACCGAGCTGTGCCGCGTGGTGCTGGTCGAGTTGCTCGCCTGGCAGTTCGCCAGCCCCGTGCGCTGGATCGAGACGCAGGACCTGCTGTTCACCGACGTCGCCGACGGCGGCCTCGGGATCGAGCGGTTCGTCGAGATCGGTCTCGGCGCGACGCCGACGGTCGCCAACCTGGCGAGCCAGACGCTGAAGCTGCCCGCTTTCGGTGGCGCCAAGGTCGAGGTGCTCAACATCGAGCGCGAGGCGGCGATCGTCTACGCGACCGACACCGATCCCGCGCCGATCGACGAGCCTGTCGAGGAGCCTGCGGCCGCCGCGCCTGCGGCAGCGGCCGTCGCCGCCGCCCCGGTCGCCGCGCCCGCCCCGGCTTCGGGCGGCCCGCGACCGGATGACATCGCGTTCACCGCCGCCGACGCCACCCGCGTGCTGATCGCGCTGTGGACCAAGCTGCGGCTGGACCAGATCGGTCCGGTGGACACCATCGAAGGCCTCTGCGACGGTGTGTCCTCCCGCCGCAACCAGTTGCTCGTCGACCTCGGCTCCGAGCTGTCGCTCGGCGCGATCGACGGCGCGGCCGACGCCGACATGGGCGCGCTGTCCGCGACGGTGGAGCGGCTGGCCCGCACCTACCGTCCCTTCGGCACGGTGCTCACCGACGCCATCGGCGATCACCTGCGCAAGGTGTTCGGCCCGTCCGGCAAGCGTCCGGCCGCCATCACCGACCGGGTGAAGAAGGTCTGGGAACTCGGTGACGGCTGGGCCAGTCACGTGACCGCGGAAGTGTCGCTGGGTACCAGGGAAGGAACCAGCGTGCGCGGCGGCGACCTGGGCGGACTGGTCTCCGGTGCGCTGAGTGACGCCGCGTCGGTCGACGCGGCCATCGACGCCGCCGTGCAGGCGGTCGCGGCCCGCCGCGGTGTCGCGGTGTCGCTGCCCTCCGCGGGTGGCGGTGGCGGTGCGACCGTCGACGCCGCCGCACTGGGTGAGTTCACCGAACAGATCACCGGACGCGACGGCGTGCTGGCAACGGCGGCGCGCGTCGTGCTCGAACAGCTCGGGCTGTCGGAGCGGGTCTCCGCGCCGGAGACGACCGAGGACTCCCTGGTCGATCTGGTGTCGGCCGAACTCGGTTCGGACTGGCCGCGTCTGGTCGCGCCCGCGTTCGACGCCCGCAAGGCGGTGCTGCTCGACGACCGGTGGGCCACGGCGCGCGAGGATCTGGCCCGGCTCTGGCTTTCCGACGACGCCGGCAGCGGCAACGGGCCGGTCACCGGGTTCATCGGGGCAGGCGAAGCCGTTGCCGCGCAGGCGAACTGGTGGCGGCAGCGGGCGATGCACGAGGCGCGCTCGGTGCTCGCCGGGCTGTACGAGCGCATCGCCGAGGCGGCCCGCAGCACCGAGGAGCCCGGCCTGTGGTCCTCGGACATCGCGGTGATCACCGGAGCGAGCAAGGGGTCCATCGCCGCGGCGGTGACCGGCAGGCTGCTCAGCGGCGGAGCCACGGTGGTTGTCACCACCTCGGCGCTGAACGACGAGCGCCTGCGCTTCTACCGGAAGCTCTACCGTGACAACGCCCGCCACGGCGCTGCCCTGTGGGTCGTGCCCGCCAACATGGCGTCCTACCAGGACATCGACGCGCTGATCGACTGGATCGGCACCGAGCAGGTCGAGAACGCCGGCGGCACCAAGGTCAAAATCAAGGACGCGATGACGCCGACGCTGCTGCTGCCGTTCGCGGCGCCGCGAGTAGCCGGTGACCTCGCCGACGCGGGCGCGCGCGCCGAAATGGAAATGCGGGTGCTGCTCTGGTCGGTCGAACGGCTGATCGGCGGGCTGTCCAAGCTGGGCGCCGACCACGACGTGGACGCGCAACTGCACGTGGTGCTGCCGGGTTCGCCCAACCGCGGCTTGTTCGGCGGCGACGGCGCCTACGGCGAGGCGAAGGCGGCGCTGGACGCCGTGGTCGCCAAGTGGCGGGCCGAGAAGTCGTGGTCGACCCGCGTCACCTTGGTACACGCGCTGATCGGCTGGGTGCGCGGCACTGGTCTCATGGGCCACAACGACCCGATGGTCGAGGCGGTCGAGAAGGCGGGCGTGCAGACCTGGTCCACCACCGAAATGGCCGACGAGCTGCTCAAATGGTGCACCTCGCGGGCCCGTCAGGTGACCGTGAGCGGACCGCAGCAGATCGACCTGACCGGTGGATTGGCCAGGGCCAAGCTGGATCTGCCCGCGCTGGCCAAGCAGGCCGCGGAGCAGGCGGAGGCGCGGACCGACGCCGACACGGGTCGCACGATCGCGGCGCTGCCCGCGCCGCCGACCGTTACCTCCGCGGTGCCCGTGCCCGAGTGGGGCGAGGTGAGCGCGGATCCGGCCGACATGGTGGTCATCGTCGGCGCGGGCGAGCTCGGCCCGTACGGCTCGGCGCGCACCCGCTTCGAGATGGAGGTCTCCGACGAACTGTCGGCGGCGGGCGTGCTGGAACTGGCCTGGACCACCGGCATGGTCAGCTGGGAGAACGACCCGAAGCCGGGCTGGTACGACACCGCCTCCGGCGACTACGTGCCGGAGCACGAGCTGGCCGAGCGCTACCACGACGCCGTGGTCGCCCGGTGCGGTGTGCGCCGCTACGAAGACGACGGCGCCATGACCGACAACACGGCCCCCCTGATGACCTCGGTCTTCCTCGACCAGGACCTGTCGTTCACAGTGGGCGGCGAGGCCGAGGCCCGCGCCTTCCACGCCGCCGATCCGGAGCACACGGTGATCACGCCGGTCGCCGATTCCGGTGACTGGACCGTGACGCGCAAAGCAGGCACCGAGATCCGCGTGCCCCGCCGGGCCAAGCTGTCGCGCACCGTCGGCGGCCAGATCCCGACCGGCTGGGATCCCACCATCTGGGGCATCTCGCCCGATATGGCCGCCTCGGTGGACCGCGTGGCGCTGTGGAACATCGTGTGCACGGTGGACGCGTTCGTCAGCTCCGGGTTCAGCCCCGCGGAGCTGTTGAGCTGGGTGCACCCCTCGCTGGTCGCCAACACGCAGGGCACCGGCATGGGCGGCATGTCCTCGATGCGCTCGCTCTACGTCGACAACCTGCTCGGCGAGCCGCGCCCGAACGACATCCTGCAGGAGGCCCTGCCGAACGTGGCGCTGGCGCACGTGGTGCAGTCCTACGTGGGCAGCTACGGCGCGATGGTGCACCCGGTGGCGGCTTGCGCCACCGCCGCGGTGTCGGTCGAAGAGGGTGTCGACAAGATCCGGCTCGGCAAGGCCGATCTGGTCGTGGCAGGCGGATACGACGATCTCGGGATCGAGGGCATCGTCGGCTTCGGTGACATGTCGGCCACCGCGGATTCGGCGGCCATGAGCGCCAAGGGCATCAGCGACCGTTACTTCTCCCGCGCCAACGATCGCCGCCGCGGCGGGTTCATCGAATCGCAGGGTGGCGGAACGGTTCTCCTGGCGCGGGGCAGTGTCGCGCTGGAGATGGGCCTGCCGGTGCTGGGCGTGGTGGCCTACGCGCAGTCCTTCGCCGACGGCGTGCACACCTCCATCCCGGCTCCGGGTCTGGGTGCGCTCGGCGCCGGTCGCGGTGGGACGGAGTCCCGGTTGGCGACCGAACTGCGCAAGCTCGGCGTGACCCCGGACGAGATCGCGGTGGTGTCCAAGCACGACACCTCGACGGCGGCCAACGACCCGAACGAGTCCGAGCTGCACGAGCGCCTCGCGACGGCCATCGGACGCTCGGACGGTGCTCCGCTGTTCGTCGTCTCGCAGAAGACCCTCACCGGGCACGCCAAGGGCGGTGCCGCCGCCTTCCAGCTCATCGGCCTGTGCCAGGTGCTGGAGCAGGGCGTCATCCCGCCCAACCGCAGCCTCGACTGCGTCGACGAGAAGATGCGGCCGTACCCGCACCTGGTCTGGGTGCGCGAACCGCTGCGGCTGGGCGATCGCCTTCCGCTGAAGGCCGGTCTGGTCACCTCGCTCGGCTTCGGCCATGTGAACGGCCTGCTGGCGATCGTGCACCCGGAGGCGTTCATCCAGGCCATCGAGCCGGGGCGGCGCGAGGAGTACCAGCGCAGGGCGCAGGAGCGTCACCTTGCCGGACGGCAGCGGTTCGTGGAGGCGATGTGCGGCGGCGCGCCGCTGTACGAGCGTCCCGCGGATCGCAGGCTCGGCGGAGAAGGCGCACCGGCCACGCGGGTTCGGCAGCTGGAGGCCGACATGCTGCTCTCGCCGGAGGCACGCCTCGGGCAGGACGGCGCGTACCGGGTGGACGGAATCGGATGCGCGTAACCGGAAGCGCGGCGGGGCAACTCGCCGCGCCGGGTTCACGCCCGCGCTCGTCGAGCACGCCGTAGGCTGCCCGCCTATGACGATCCTCGGTATCGGCTTGGACTTGGTGACCATCTCCGAGTTCGCCGAACAGCTCGAACGCGCCGGTACGACCATGCTCCGGGAAAGCTTCACCGCGGGAGAGCGGCGCTACTGCCAGAGCAAAGGCACCGACCCGGCGCGCAGCTACGCGGCGCGGTGGGCGGCGAAGGAGGCGGTGCTCAAAGCTTGGGCATCGTCGCGGTTCGCCCGCCGTCCGCAGATCGGGGACAACCCCTATCCGCTGATCGAGGTGGTCAACGACGCGTGGGGCAGGCCGAGCATCAAGCTGCACGGCCTGGCCGCCGAATTCCTGCCCCGGGTAAGGGTTCACCTGTCGTTGACGCACGACGGCGACACCGCCGCCGCGATGGTGGTGCTCGAGGACCCGGGGGAGCTGGCCGACCTCATCGAAGGCCGCGACAGCGCGGGTTGAGCCGCGCGGTGGTCCCGGTTCCCGCCGGGGCCACCCGCTATCGTTCGCTGCCGGTACGTGATTCCTTCTCCGCGACGAGCAGGTAGGCGACCATCAGCCGCTTGAGTTCGGCGACGGCTTCGGCGCTGCTCTGCTCGTCCTGCACCGAGAAATTGAGCATGGAATAGACCACGTGCACCAGCACTTCGGCCATCATGGTGCGCCGCGCGCGCGGGGTGCGCGGTGTGAGCGGCCGCAGCATCTGGGACACGACCTCGGCGAACTGCTTCTCGTGGATCGCGCCCGTGGCCCGGGTGGAGGGGGTGGACTGCATGGCCAGCCACACTTCCCGCCGGGACGGGTCGGTCATCCAGAGGTTGGCCAAGTGGTCGACGAACTGGTTCATGTGCCGCAGCCAGTCCAGCGACGGGATCTCACCGTGGAAGTCGGCCAGCTCCTGGGAAACGGCAACCAGGTCTTGACGGTTCAGCTCGCAGACGATGACGTACTTGTTGGCGAAGAACTGATACAGCGTGCCGATCGGCACCTCGGCCCTGGCCGCCACCTCCTCACAGGTGAACGACTCGAAACCGACCTCGACGAGCAGTTCCCTCGACGCCTGCAGTAAGGCGTCGAACTTGCGTTTGCTGCGTTCCTGCGTCGGCCGGCGTCGCGGCATGAGCTCCTGTGGGTCGTCCTGCAGCTCCAACGCAGGGTCCAGACGGTGCTTCGACCTGGCCTCCGCGCGTACTTCCACGCCTCCAGGCTAACGGTAGGGACAAGCGGGCGATACGCGCATCCGCTGTTCGTGTCCAGGCGTCTCGCTTATCGCTACCCATCCGTGGCCGATGTGGTGCCGAACCTATACCGAGCGCGCGTGCATCGCGACGTGTGTTCCGAGCAGGGGAATCCATGGGGCTCATGGCTTTCGGCAAGTCCGTGAGCTCGGTCAATGCGCAGAGGGAAGGCGTGATCAGTGGTGGCTGAATCTGTGGTGACTCTCGGCGTTTCCACCGAACGAGGAGCCGTGCACGCGGTGGCCCTCGCCGAGGGCGAGAAACTGGCCGACCGGGTACTGCTGCGCCGGGTGGTGCGAACCGACGGCGACGGCAAGGCGGACGTGGCCGCGGCGGTCGAGACCGCGCTCAACGCCCTGGCCGCGGGGCTGGAGGCGGATCGAGAGGTCGGCGGCGTGGCGGTGGTCTATCGGGATGCCGCGGAGCGGCGGGCCATCGTGACGCGGTTGGCGGCCGGTCCGTGGCACAGCGCCTCGATGGTCTCGGCGAAGTCGGCTCATCTGAGCGTGGCGAGCATGATGACGTGGCTCGATGCCTACGACAACTTGCTGATCTGCGAGGTGGTGCCCGGATACCAGGCGTTCACCCTGGTCGACCGCGGCCGCCGGCGGGTGCTGGCCGCGGTGGGGCAGGCGGGCCGGGCTACGCCGCGGTCGCTCGGCATGGGCGTCGCGGCGGCGTGGGAACAGTTGGATGCGGCCGCGGCGCGGCCGGACGCGGTGGCGCTGATCGGCTCGGCGGGCGCCGCGTCGGCGGTGCTGACGGCCGTCGAGGAATTCGGCGCACCGGTGATCCCTTGTACGGTGGCCGCTTTCGCGTCCGCGGCGGGTGCGGCATTGAGCGCGCGACTCGAGCAGGACAGCTATGGCGAGTCGTTGAGCGAGCCACAGCGTGCGCGCGGCGGGGTCGCGGTGTTCGCCGCCGCCGGTGTGCTGGCCAGCGGAATGGTCGTCGGCGGGAGTTACATGCTCAACGACTCCTCCCGCTCGATGCCCACCGTCGTCATGGCGGACTCCCGGGTCGAGGACGCCGGTGCGGCGCAGGCGGGAGATCCGGCCCGGCCAGGCACCACGCACGGGCATGGCTCGTTCGGCGGGCCGCTCGGCTCCGGCGCCGATGGCATCGCGACCGAAGAGGGTCTGGAACAGCGCTGGGGTGCTGCCACGCGCAATCATCCGCTTCCGCTGGTGGCCGCCGACGCCACGGAGGAAGCCGAGACCGATGCCACGGAGGAGGCTGAGACCGATGCCACGGCGCCGCTGGTGCCGGGTACTGGAGTCCCGTCCGATCGCGTGGTGGGCGCGCCCGACGGCGCGCTGCTCTTCCCTGGTGAGGCTCCACCACCTGCCGTGTTCACTCCGGAAGCCGCGGACTGGTGGGACGAGCATCTGCGTTTGATGGCGCAATGGGCCGCGCAGCAGGTACTGCAGGCCTGAGCCTGTCCAGCGGCATCTCGACTTCGGCCCGGCGCCCCTGCGGCGCCGGGCTTTTCGCTGCCGGTCGGCTACACCGACAGGTCGCGGCGCAACTTGGCGACGTGGCCGGTGGCGCGGACGTTGTACTGCGCGACGGCGATCTCGCCCGCTTCGTCCACCAGAAAGGTCGAGCGGATGACGCCGACGACCGTCTTGCCGTACATCGTCTTCTCGCCGTACGCGCCCCACGCGGTGAGCACGGTGCGGTCGGGATCCGACAGCAGCGGGAAGGTCAATCGCTCGGCGTCGCGGAACTTGGCCAGCTTGGCGGGCTTGTCCGGCGAGATGCCCACGACGTCGATGCCCGCGCCGTCCAGATCGGCCAGGTTGTCGCGGAAGTCGCAGGCTTGCTTGGTGCAGCCGGGCGTGCTCGCGGCGGGGTAGAAGTACACGATCACCTTGCGACCGCGGTAGTCGGACAACGAGACGTTCTTGCCGTCGGCGTCGGAAAGCGTGAAGTCGGGGGCGGTGTCGCCGCGGGAGAGTCGTTGGTTGGTGGTCACCTCCAGCACGGTATCCGAACGCCCGGACAAGAGATCTTCGCGCGGCCGGATGGCGCGAGGTGAGGGCGGATACACTCGTCCGCGAGCCCTGGGTGCTCCGCGAACGGCCGAGCATGCGGCCCCGGTTCGTGGCCCGGTGCGGCAATCGACAACAGGAGGGTGGAACGTGGCAAGGGATACCGAGCGGATCGAGCAGGAGATCGAGGCCGCCCGCACTCGGCTGGCGAGCACGCTCGACGAACTCGCGGTACGCGCGGATCCGCACCGCATCGCGGACGACACCAAGCACATCGTGGTCGCGAAGCTCAACGAGCCGAAGGTGAAATACAGCCTGATCGGCGCCGCAGCCCTGTTCGTCGGGCTGGCGCTGCTCAAGATCTTCCGCTGAGCTGTGGAAACGACGACACCCGGTGTGGCGCTGCCCACCGGGTGTCGTCGTTTCGCGGTCGGTTCAGACCGTCGGGCAGGCGAAGCCGTCGCCGTCGGGATCCAGGTGCGGGCCGTAGCCCGGTTCGCCGCGGAACAGCGGCGCACGGCCGGCGTTGCGGGCGTCGTCGCAGTTGGCGAAGGCGCCACCGGCCGAACCGGTCTGCGACAGACCGGCCGAGCCGGTCGCGGCCGAGCCGGTGTCGACGGCCGACGAGCCGGTTCCGGCGGATCCGGATGGGGGGGCGGCTAGGGCGGCGGGAGCCGCGAGAAAGGTCAGTCCCGCGACGGCCGCGCTGACGGAGAGCCGGCGAACGTTCATGTATTCCTCTATGTGGTTGCTGCGGTGGATGCGGCGTCCGACCGGACGCCGCATCCACTGTTGTGACGGGCCGCGCTCTTGTCAACCTCGGGGGGATGGAACTAGGGCATTAGGGGATCTGCCCCCCCGACGCCTTTCATGCGGTCGTCCCGATGGCGCGGATGTGCTCTGCCGGGATGTTTCCCATGCGTCCGGCCTGGTAGTCCTCCATCGCGTCGATGATCTCCGCGCGGGTGTTCATCACGAACGGCCCGTACTGCACTACCGGTTCCCGGATCGGCTGTCCGCCGAGCAGCAACACCTCGAGCGCGCCGGTCCGATTGTCTTGGCGCGCATCGGCTGTCACGGTGATCGAGTCGCCGCCGCCGAAGACCGCCAGCTGACCTTCGCCCAGCGGCCTGCGCTCCCGTCCCACCGTGCCGCTACCGGACAGCACGTACGCCATGGCCGTAAAGTCTTGCGGCCATGGGGTTTCGAGTAGGCCGCCGGGAGTGAGCGAGGCGTGTGCGTAGGCGATCGGGGTGTAGGTCGAACCGGGCCCGGTGAATCCGCCGACGTCTCCGGCGATGAGCCGGACCAGCGCGCCGCCGTCGTGTGAACTCACCAGGGTCAGTTCGCGGGCGCGCAGGTCCTGGTAGCGCGGTGCCGCGAACTTGAGCGCGCGCGGCAGGTTCACCCAGAGCTGGATGCCGTGGAACCAGCCGCCGGAGGCGACCATTTCCTCCGGCGGGACCTCGTCGTGCAGGATGCCGGAGCCCGCGGTCATCCATTGGGTGTCGCCCTCGCCGATGACGCCGCCTCCGCCCTGTGAGTCGTGGTGCACCATGGTGCCGTCGAGCATGTAGGTGACCGTCTCGAAGCCGCGATGCGGATGCCAGGGCGCGCCCTTCGCCTCGTATGGTTCGTAGGCGACGGGGCCCATCTGGTCGAGCAGGATGAAGGGATCGGCGGTGCGCAGATCCATGCTGGGGAAGGGCCTGCGCACCTCGAACCCCGCGCCTTCGCGCTGTTTGTGCGCGGTGACCACGGTGCGGACCTGCCGCGCACGCGAGGTCGCGTCGGAACGGGGCAGGCGTGGCAAAACCATGATGTCGGGAACGGTGACGGCGGGCATCGGGACCTCCTCGAGATTTGGTGTCCATGTCAACCAACCGTGACTACACTTCATTCCCATGGTCCGGTGGTTGAGTGACGACGAGCAGGCGACCTGGCAGGCCTATGTGCGGCTGCGCCAGCGTTTGGATGGGGCGATTTCCGCCGGGCTGGCCGAGGACGGCCTGTCCCTGGCGGACTACGAATTGATGGTGGCGTTGTCGGCGGCGCCCAACGGGTGTTTGCGCGCCAAGGAACTGGCCGCCGATGTGTGCTGGGAGAAGAGCCGGTTGTCCAAGCATCTGGCCAGGATGGACGCTCGCGGACTGGTCGAGCGGCGGCCCGCCGAGGAGGATGCCCGCGGCATCATCGTCCAACTCACACCGGAAGGGCGCGTCGCGCTGGAGCGGGCCGCGCCCAACCACGTCGATCTGGTCCGCCGCGTCTTCATCGAGCCGCTGACGCCGGGTGAGGCGCGAGCGCTGCGCGCGCTGGCGGACAAGGTGGTCGCCGAGGTCGAGCAGGTGACCGAACTGGGGGCCTGATCGGCCGGTGCGTACCGGACGCGAGCTATTCGGGTTCGCCGCCGCGCCGCCATCGGCGCCGCCATCGGCGGCGCAGACGCGGCCCGGCCTCGTCGGACAGCGCTGGAGAGGACGCTGTGGTCGCGCTGCCGGGTTGCTCGCGCTTCGGCTCCGCGGCCGAGCGCGTGATCCGCCACTGGGCGACGATCTCGTCGGCGTTCACCGGCGCGATCGGAACGAACGGTCCTTCCGGCATGCGCAGCCAATCCACGATGCGTTTGTTGAGTTCGCTCACCGCCGCACGCACTTGGCGTTCGGTGGTCAGCTCACGCACGTCCTCGGACAGGTGCTCGATATCGCGCCGCAGTAACAGCGACGGCGGTAACAGCGCGTCTCCGCTGACCCCTTCGCGACGCAGATAACCGCGCAGCCACCAGTCCTCGTCAGAAGCTGTGCCCGCTCCGGGAATCGGCTTGCCGGTGCCGGGCAGGTTGTCGAACTCGCCGCGCTCGGCCGCCTCGTGGATCTGCTTGTCGACCCACGATTCGAAAGTCTGCTTCGGCGGCTTGCGCTCGGTCATGGCGACGGCCGGATCGGCGGATACATGACACCACTCTACGGAAGTCTGTAGTAGACGTGGAACGCGTTCTGCGGGAAGGGTTTTCGCCGACGCTCAGGACCACGGTGTGATCGGCGGCTTCACCCAGAGCAGCTTCTCGTCGGTGTGCTCACGCCGGGCCGAAGGATGCTCCTGATGGCGGGCGGCCCACTCGTCCTTCTCCGCCAGCAGCTTCGCCACCGTAGCCCAGGTCTCGTCCGTGCTCGGCGGATTGGTTTCGGCGGCTCTGGCCAGTTTGCGCCGGACGGGTGCGGGCATCGCGAGCACCTCGGCTCCGGTGATGCCGCGCTGCCAGAGGTAGCTCGCCAGCCGCCGCGCTTTCTCGGCGCGGCTCTTGGCCGCCGCGTCGCTGTGTGCGTAGTCGGTCATGGCACGTCCACGGGGTCGTAGGTGCGTCGACCCTAGCCGACCGGCCCGGAAGGCGCCGCAGCCTCCCCGGCGGCGGAGAGGCTGCGTGCGTGCGGACTCAGTACGCGCTGTTGACGTTGTCCATCGAGCCGTAGCGGTGCGCGGCGTAGTTGCAGGCGGCGACGATGTTGGCGACCGGATCCCAGACGTCGAAGGGCGTGCCGGGGACGTGGTAGGCGGCGAAGGTGGGGTCGATCACCTGCAGCAGGCCCTTGGACGGGATGCCCGCGGCGGCGTTGGAGTCCCACAGGTTGATGGCCTGGGGGTTACCGGTCGACTCGCGCATGATGTTGCGGTGGATGCCCTCGTAGGTGCCCGGGATGTTGTTGGCCCGCATGATGTCGAGCGCCTGGCGGATCCAGCCGTCGAGGTTGTTCGCGTAGACCGGCGGGGCGGGGACGGGCAGCGGAGCCGGAACCGGCTCCGGGAGGGGAGCGGGCGCGGGAGCAGGGGCGGGGGCGGGCAGCGGCGCGGGGATCGCCTCTGCGACCGGCGCGGCGACCGGAGCGGGCGCGGCGGCGGCCTGCTGCTCGGCCACCATGGCGATGCGAGACGGGACGCTGTTGTCGGCGACGGACGACGCGGAGCAGGCGGCTACGGCAACGACACCCGCGGCCGCGGCGGCGACGGTGACGGTCTCGCGTAGCGAGGGACGGCGAAGGGCGGAAGGGCGTCTGTCAGGCATTGCGAATCGGTTCCTTGGTCGGGGACTTACTCGATCCGGCCGCGTTCGGGCAGCACGGATCCTGCGGCGTACGCTCAGAGGCGTGCGCCGAAACGGCCATGTGCTGTTGTGTGGTTTTGTTGTGGGGGACCGTTCGTGTCCCCGGAACGCGACACGCTTCGTGCGTGCGGCGCCGGACCGCCCTCGGTGGGGCTCGGCCGCGGTGTCGCGCGGGACTTCGCATCCTCGATGCGAAGAAATGGGGCGGAAGTATGGGATTGCGGGTCCGTTGCCGGATTCCGCTCCGCCGATCACGGGGGTTGGCTGCCGCCTTCCGTGTGATCGTTACCGAATCGGTGTCTACAACTCCTCGGGCTGACCAAACTTCAGGTCGCTTTGTGACCTGATTGCAGAATGGTCACGCTTGGTGAACGGAAGGTAAACAGATTTCGAACGACAGGCGCCGTCGATCTTGGAAAGCTCAGGACCGCGTTGTCGAATCGTTATCCAACCTGGGAGTTTGCTGCTAAACCTCTTGTGCTATAGATCACAGAAGTTTTCGGCTGTATTGCCTGGATTCAGCGGCGGAGCGCGCGTATTGGTGTCTGAATTGAGACAGCTGGTGCTTCTGAGAAAAGGCGCAGGTCACGGCGATGTCACGGGACTGCGGGCGATCCGGAGACAAAAAACCGTGCCCTTGCCAGCCGATGACTGGCAAGGGCACGGTTCTTGTGAAGTGCGCCATCAGGGACTCGAACCCCGAACCCGCTGATTAAGAGTCAGCTGCTCTGCCAATTGAGCTAATGGCGCCTGCTCCGTGTTCCGGTGCGGCACAAACCTTAACAGGCCTGCCCCGCAGAAGTGAAATCGTGTCCTGACCGGCCCTGATGTGCCGGCTTCTCGCCAGGTGGACCAGCCGTAACGCCCAGGCGCGCGGAGTTGATCTATCGGTTGTAACGCTGCAGTGACGGACGTGGTGTTCACATTGGCCTGGACGTGACGCACTGGCAGAATGTCCGATTGTGGTTGAGACCGCCCGCTGCACGGCGGGGTGAGGGCGTGGCGGTCCATCCGAAGCCATCGGTGTGTCCTGGAGCACCGAGACTTTGAAACGGGGTTGGAGATGATTGGTGGTCAGGGTCGGCGCAAGCCGGCCGCACGGTGGTCGATGCGCAAGATCGCGGGGCCGGTGATCGTCGTCGCCGTCGCAGCACTGGCGTTGACGGGATGTTCGGCATCCGACGCCACCGATGCGGCGCAGGTGGCCATCGACCGCAACCCCATCACCGAATTGATCAAGCCCAAGCTGCTGTCGCCGGTGAAGGACGGGGAGGTCGGCGTCTCGCCGGGCGTCCCGATGGCGTTCAAGGTGGAGGACGGCAAGTTCACCGATGTGACGTTGACCAGCCCCCAGGGCAAGTCGGTGAACGGCAGGCTCGCCGCCGACGGGCGATCGTGGGAGACCACCGAGGTACTCGGCTACGGCAAGACCTACCGTCTGAAGGCCGACGCGATCGGGCTCGGCGGCGCGAACTCGGCGACGCTGAGCTTCACCACGAGCTCGCCCGGAAACCAGACCAAGCCCTACCTGATCCCGGGTGAGGGGGAGGTGGTCGGTATCGGCCAGCCGGTGGCCATCCAGTTCGACGAGAACATTCCCGACCGCAAGGCCGCGCAGTCCGCGATCAAAATCACCACCGAGCCGCCGGTCGAGGGCGCGTTCTACTGGGTGAACAACCGCGAGGTGCGGTGGCGGCCGGAGCATTTCTGGGCTCCGGGGACGAAAGTCACCATCGACGTGAACGTCTATGGGCGTGATCTCGGTAACGGTCTGTACGGCCAGGACAACATCCACTCGTTCTTCACCATCGGCGACGCGGTGATCTTCACCGCCGACGACGACACCAAGCAGGTGACCGTCGAGCAGAACGGTCAGGTGATCCGGACCATGCCGACCTCGATGGGCAAGGACAGCACGCCCACCGACAACGGCATCTACATCGTCGCCGACCGGCACGAGAAGATCATCATGGATTCCTCCACCTACGGCGTAGCGGTCAACTCGGCAGACGGGTACCGGACGCCGGTGGACTTCGCCACGCGGCTGTCCTACAGCGGCATCTTCTTCCACTCGGCGCCGTGGTCGGTCGGTGCGCAGGGCTACAGCAACACCAGTCATGGCTGCCTGAACCTCAGTCCGGCGAACGCGCAGTGGGTCTATCAGAACGCCAAGCGCGGTGACATCACGATCGTGAAGAACACGGTGGGCGGCACCTTGTCCGGCGTAGACGGGCTGGGTGACTGGAACATTCCGTGGTCGGTCTGGAAGGCGGGCAACGCGGACGACAATCGCTGAGCCGAAGACAGACGCCGAACGGGCCACCGGAGCGAATCCGGTGGCCCGTTCGGCGTTTCCGGGGAAAGAAAAAAGGCCCGGGTGGCTCCGATCTCTCGGAGCCACCCGGGCCACTGGGGTGAGCGACGGGACTCGAACCCGCGACAGCCAGGATCACAACCTGGTGCTCTACCAACTGAACTACGCTCACCATCGCCGGTGAACAACCGGCGGGCTAGATATTAGCGTGTCTACCCGCCGACTCCCTAATCGGTTTCTGGCGAGCCGTTGACCTGGGCTGATTCGGTCCGCTCGACGGTGATCTCGGATACCTCGGCGGCGATGGCGGCGATCTCGATGGTGGAGGGGCCGGGCGGGGCGACGAACGCGGTACGCCGGTAGTACTCCAGCTCCCGGATGGACTCCTGGATGTCGGCCAGCGCGCGGTGGCTCAAGCCTTTCTCCGGCTGGCCGAAGTAGATGCGCGGGTACCAGCGGCGGCACAGCTCCTTGATCGAACTGACGTCGACCATCCGGTAGTGCAGGTGTGCGTCCAGCAGGGGCATGTCCCTGGCGATGAAACCGCGATCGGTGGCGATCGAGTTACCGGCCAGCGGCACGGTGCGCGGCGTGGGGATGTACTGGCGGATGTAGTCGAGCACGCGCTGCTCGGCCTCTTCGAGGGTGACGGTGGAGCGACGGACCTCCTCGGTCAGCCCGGAGCGCGCGTGCATCTCGGCGACGACCGCGGGCATCGCGGCCAGCGCGTCGTCGTCGGCGTGGATGACGATGTCCACGCCCTCGCCGAGGATGTTGAGATCGCTGTCGGTCACGAGCGCGGCCACCTCGATCAGCTTGTCGCTGTCCAAGCGCAAGCCGGTCATCTCGCAATCCATCCACACCATGTATTTGTCGGACACTCGTGCAACATTAGCCGGGTGCTGGTCCCGTGCCCGCGGTACGGCACGGCAATCGCGCAGCTGCCGATGCGCCCTCCAACCTGACCGGCAGGGATACAGTTGGTCTCAGATCGGCACATGGTGTTTCGGTGTGACAGGCAAACACTGCGTAAAGCAGTCGGAGCCGAATCCGGACGACAGGACGTGCGATGACCACCCCTCAGGAGAAGGCCGCCGCGGCGCGCAGGGCCGCCGACGAAGCGGCGCGCATCGCAGCGGAGGCAGCCGCCGCCGCGGAGGCCGCCGAACGTGAACTCGCCGAGCGAACGGCGGTCGGCGCGGCGGACGACGCGCGACACGACGAACCGGTCGGTGAGCGCGAAGACGTGCCCGCCGCGCGGCAGATCGCCGCGGGCTACGCATTCGAAGGCGCCGCGCTGGAGCTGGGCGCCGTCGTGGTCGACGGGACGGTGGATCCCACCGCGCGCGTCCGTATCCCGATACGGATGACGAACCGGCACGGTCTGGTCGCCGGAGCGACCGGCACGGGGAAGACCAAGACCCTCCAATGCATCGCGGAGCAGTTGTCGAGCGCCGGGGTGCCTGTGGTGCTGGCCGACATCAAAGGTGACCTGTCCGGCTTGTGCGAGCCGGGGCAGCCCAGTGACAAGCTCGCCGCGCGCATCGCGGAGACCGGCGCCACGGAATGGGCGCCGACCGGCTTTCCGACCGAATTCGTCTCGCTGGGCACCACCGGGACCGGGCTCCCGATCCGCGCGACGATCAGCTCCTTCGGCCCGGTGCTGCTGAGCAAGGTGCTCGAGCTGAACGAGACACAGGAATCCACCCTCGGCCTGATCTTCCACTGGGCCGACCGAAACGGCCTCGCGCTGCTGGATCTGAAGGACCTGCGCGCCGTGATCACCCATCTGACCAGCCCGGAGGGCAAGCAGGACCTGAAGGGTATCGGCGGGGTCTCCGCGGCCACCGCGGGAGTGATCCTGCGAGCCCTGGTGAACCTGGAGGCCGACGGCGGCGACACGTTCTTCGGCGAGCCCGAACTCGACCCGGCAGACCTGGTGCGGGTCGTGGACGGCAAGGGGGTGATCACGCTGTTCGAGCTCGGCGCGCAGGCGGCGCGGCCGGTGATGTTCTCCACCTTCCTGATGTGGGTGCTCGCCGACCTGTTCCAGACGCTGCCGGAGGTCGGCGACGTGGACAAGCCCCAATTGGTCTTCATCTTCGACGAGGCGCACCTGCTTTTCTCCGACGCCTCCAAGGCTTTCTCGGAGCAGGTGGAGCAGACCGTGAAGCTGATCCGGTCCAAAGGCGTGGGCGTGTTCTTCTGCACCCAGCTGCCCACCGACATCCCGAACCAGGTGCTCTCCCAGCTCGGGGCCCGCATTCAGCACGCGCTGCGCGCGTTCACCCCTGACGACCAGAAAGCGCTGTCGAAGACCGTCCGCACCTACCCCAGGACCGGTGTCTACGACTTGGAGCAGGCGCTGACCTCTCTCGGCACCGGCGAGGCGATCGTGACCGTCCTCTCCGAAGAGGGCGCGCCGACGCCGGTGGCATGGACCAGGATTCGGCCGCCTCGTTCACTGATGGACACCATCGGCGCGGACGCGATCAAATCGCGGGCCTTGTCCAGCCCGCTGGCCTCGAAGTACGGCCGGACCATCGACCGGGAGTCGGCTTATGAACTGCTCGCCGCGAAAGTCGCCGCCGCGGCGCCGGAACCGGAGCCCGCTTCCGTGCCCGGCCGTGCCGCGACCCGCACGGAGGAGGAGTCCGCAGCCGAGCGGATCATGAAGAATCCGGCCGTGCGCAGCTTCCTGCGTTCGGCCGCCGGCGCGGCCGGTCGTCAGATCACCCGCAGTCTGTTCGGCACCAGGCGCCGCTGAACGGTCGAGGTCGGATGCGGGTCAGCGGCGATGTCGCGGGCGGCCCCGCGTACCGGTTTCTTGGAAGTGCCCATACCGGACGGCGATGAACGGAGGCCGACCGACTTGTCGGCTCAGCTGCCGAGCTTCTTGTAGAACGCGCCCGCGATGGGTGCGGTGACCGCGCGCGGGCCGTACTGGCCTGCCACGCTCATCCCCTTGCTGATCAGGCCGGGAACCACGCGCATCTTGTTGCGGGCGAGCGCGTCGATGGACACCTTGGCGGTGGCATCCGAGGAGACCCACATGAAGTCGGGCACCATCCGGTCGACGATGGAGGCTTCCGCCGGGTCCGGTGTCTCGGTGCGCACCGGTCCGGGCGCCAGCAGCGTGACGTGCACGCCGGAGCCCTTCAGCTCGCCGCGCAGCGACTCGGAGAAGGTGTTGGCGAACGCCTTGCTCGCGGCGTAGGTGGCGTTGTTCGGGATCGGCATGTTGCCCGCGGCCGAACCGCTGATCAGGATGCCGCCGCCCCCGCGGGCGAGCATGCCGGGCAGCACGGCCAGGGTCAGGTCGTGCACCGCGACGGCATTGAGCTCCATCTGCGCGCGCTCGTAGGCCGGATCGAGTTCGGCGACCGCGCCGAAGGTCGCGATGCCCGCGTTGTTGCACAGGATGGCGATGTCGCGGGCGGCCAGTTCCTCCACCAGCGCGCCACGTTGGTCGCGGTCGGCCAGGTCGACGGGGCGTACCTCGGCGGTGATGCCGTGGGCCAGGGTCAGCCGCTGCGCGAGCTCGGTGAGCAGTTCTTCGCGGCGGGCGACCAGGATCAGCGAGTAGCCGCGCGCGGCGAGTTCGGCGGCGAGCGCGGTGCCGATGCCGGAGGAGGCGCCGGTGACGACCGCGCGGTTCTCGGAGGTGGGGGAGGGCAGGCTCACCCGGTGCAGCCTAGGCGATGCGGTGGGCGGCCACGCCGACGGTGGCCGCCCGGCCCGGTCAGAGTCGCGCGGCCAGCCGGGTGCCCTGGTCGATGGCTCGTTTGGCGTCCAGTTCCGCGGCGATTTCGGCGCCGCCGATGAGATGCAGGCTGACACCGGCGGCGCGCAGCGGTGCCTCCAGATCGCGCACGGATTCCTGGCCCGCGCAGACGACGACGTTGTCGACCGGGATCACCTGCGGCCGTTGCCGTTTCTCCCCGAAGCTGATGTGCAGGCCGTGGTCGTCGATGCGTTCGTAGTTCACGCCGCCGATCTGCTCGACGCCCTTGGCTTTCAGTGCGGCGCGGTGGACCCATCCCGTGGTCTTGCCCAGATCCTTGCCGAACGGGGTCGTCTTACGTTGCAGCAGGACGACTTCGCGTGCCGCGGGAGCGGGCTTGGGCGCAGTGAGCTGTCCCCGGACCTGCTCGTCGTCGGAGGTGACGCCCCACTCCTCCTTCCACTCGTCGAGCTTGAGCGTGGGATGGCCCTCGACGGTGAGGAATTCGCTCACGTCGTACCCGATGCCGCCCGCGCCGATCACGGCGACGCGTTTGCCGACCGGCTTCTCCGCACGGACCAGTTCGGCGTACGACAACACCATGGGGTGGTCGATACCCGGGATGTCGGGGATGCGCGGCTGCACACCGGTGGCGAGCACCACCTCGTCATAACCTCCCGCGATGAGTTCGTCGGCGCCGACCCGCTTGTTCAGATGCACGGTGACGCCGGTGAGCTCGAGCATCCGGTTGTAGTAGCGGATCGATTCGTTGAACTCCTCCTTGCCGGGGATGCGGCGGGCGATGTCGAACTGGCCGCCGATCTTGTCGTCGGCCTCGAACAGCTCGACGCGGTGGCCGCGTTCGGCGAGGTTCACCGCGGCCGAGAGCCCGGCCGGTCCCGCGCCTACCACGGCGACGCGCTTGGTGCGGCGGGTCGGCAGCAGTTTCAGCTCGGTCTCATGGCCTGCGCGCGGGTTGAGCAGGCAGGACACGGTCTTGCGTACGAAAGCGTGGTCCAGGCAGGCCTGGTTGCACGCGATGCAGGTGTTGATCTCGTCGACGCGACTTTGCGCGGCCTTGTTCACCCATTCCGGGTCGGCGAGGAAGGGCCGGGCCAGCGAGACGAGCTGCGCGTCACCCCGGGTGAGGATCTCCTCGGCCACCTCGGGCATGTTGATCCGGTTGGACGCGCACACCGGAATGTTCACCTGCGCGGTGATCTTCGCGGTGAACTCGACGAAGGCAGCGCGGGGCACCGAGGTCACGATGGTGGGCACCCGCGCTTCGTGCCAGCCGATATCGGTGTTCAGGATGTTCACCCCGGCGGCTTCGAGTTCCTTTGCCAGCGCGACGATCTCGTCGAAGGTCTGGCCTTTCTCCACCAGCTCGGCCATGGATAGCCGGAACACGATGATGAAGTCCGGTCCGACCGCCGCGCGGGTGCGGCGCACGATCTCCACCGCGATCCGGCGCCGGTTCTCCGGCGAACCGCCCCACGCGTCGGTGCGCTTGTTGGTGCGCGGTGCGAGGAATTGGTTGATGAAATAGCCTTCACCGCCCATGATCTCGCAGCCGTCGTACCCGGCGAACTGGGCCAGCTTCGCGCAGCGAGCATAGTCATCGATGGTGCGCTCGATGCCCTTGACCGACAGTGCGCGCGGCCGGAACGGGTTGATCGGCGCTTTGATCGACGACGCCGACACACTGCCCGGCATGTAGGAGTAGCGGCCCGCGTGCAGGATCTGGATGGCGATCTTGCCGCCGTGTTCGTGCACGGCTCTGGTGATGGCCCGATGCCGGTACGCCTCGGTCTTGTTGGTCAGCTTGGCGCCGAAGGGCAGCAGCCAGCCCGCGCGGTTGGGGGCGTAGCCGCCGGTGATGATCAGGCCCGCGCCGCCGCGTGCGCGTTCGGCGAAGTAGGCGGCCAGCTTGTTGGTATCCCAGGCCCGGTCCTCGAGCCCGGTATGCATCGAACCCATCACCACGCGGTTGCGCAACGCGGTGAAGCCGAGGTCGAGCGGCTCGAACAAATGGGGGAAGGAACTCATCGGTGAGGTCGCCTTTCTCCGTCAATCCGCGCGCGGGGCTGACGCGCGCGGGTGCAGTGCTTGCAGAACTTCGTCGCACCATTCGACGAACCCCGACTCCACGCGGATGCCCGCGCGCAGGACGAGGTACTGGTGCAGGGCCGTCCCGGTGAGCTGTTCCGGGGCGGGGAAGTCGCGTTTCTCGATGTGGCGGTACAGCTCGAGCCGCTGGGCGTGCTGGTCACGATGGCGAGCCACCTCGGCGCGCAACGCGGTGACGTCGCCGTAGGCGGCGGCGCGGATCTTCACCGCGAGTTCGTTGCGCGGGGTGCCGGAGTCGCTCGGTGCGGCGATCCAGCGCGCGAGTTCGGCGCGCCCCGCCTCGCTGACCGAGTACACCTTCTTGTCCGGCCTGCCCTCCTGCGTCACCGACTCGCCGTCGACCCAGCCGGACTCCTCCATGCGCTTGAGGACGCGATAGATCTGCTGATGGGTCGCGCTCCAGAAGTAGCCGATGGACTTGTCGAAGCGGCGCGCGAGCTCGTATCCCGAGCCGGCGCGCTCGGTCAGCGATACCAGCAGCGCATGCTCGAGTGCCATGCGGCGAGGATAGTCGTGACACTCGGTACTATGCAACTAGGTGCATAGGGAACGTGTGTTCCAGGATCGCGGCGAGCCGGTCACGAGGGGGCGGGTCGCTGATCATCTCCGCTCGGGTCGATGCGGTTTCGGCCGGACTCACGCGGTCGCGCGCATTAAGCTGCGCGGCATGACCGAGGTGAACGCTCAGGCGACGGTCGGACAGGCTGCCGGGCGCGGGCAAGTGGTGGCGTGGGGGCTGTGGGATTGGGGGTCTTCGGCATTCAACGCCGTGATCCTCACATTCGTGTTCTCGGTGTATCTCACCGACACGGTGGGCGACGACCTGCCCGGCGGTGTTTCCGCCAGTGCGTGGCTCGGGTGGTCGCTGGGAATCGCGGGCCTGATCGTGGCGTTGACGGCGCCGATCAGCGGACAGCGCTTCGACGCCTCGGCGAAACGCAAACGCTCCCTCGCCGCGCTGACCGCGCTCACCATCGCCGCGATGACCTTGATGTTCTTCGTACACGACGACTATCGCGACCTGTGGCTCGGACTGGTGCTGCTGGCGTTCGCGTCGACCTGCTTCGAGCTGTCGAACGTGCCGTACAACGCGATGCTGCGGCAGGTGTCCACGCCACAGACCGTCGGCCGCGTCTCCGGATTCGGCTGGGCGATGGGTTATTTCGGTGGCATCTTCTTGCTGTTGATCTGCTATTTCGGCTTCATCGCCGGTGACGGCGACAATCGCGGTTTGCTCGGTGTGCCCACCGACGACGGGCTCAACATCCGGCTGGTCGCCGTGCTCGCCGCCGTCTGGTTCGCCGCGTTCGCGCTGCCGGTCCTGTTCGCGGTGCCCGAAATGCCGCGGACAGACGCCGATCCCGGCGCGGCGGGCGCCGGATTCCTCGGCTCCTACCGGGTGCTGTGGCGTGATCTGCGTGAGCTGTGGCGCACCGACCGGCGCACGGTGGGTTTCCTGGTCGCCAGCGCGGTGTTCCGTGACGGTCTGGCCGGGGTGTTCACCTTCGGCGCGGTGCTCGCCGTACGGGTCTACGGCATCGCCGACTCGGACGTGCTGCTGTTCGGCATCGCCGCCAACGTCGTCGCGGCGCTGGGCGCCATCGTCGCGGGACGCTTCGACGACCGGGTCGGGCCGAAGGTCGTCATCGTGGTGTCGCTGGCCGCCATGCTGGTGTGGGGGCTGGCGCTGCTGGTGGTGTCCGGCCCGTTGATGTTCTGGATTTTCGGATTGCTGCTCACCGTTTTTGTCGGTCCCGCGCAGGCGTCGGCGCGCTCGTTCCTGGCCAGGCTCGCGCCGCCGGGCCGCGAGGGCCAGCTCTTCGGCTTGTACACGACAACGGGGCGCGCGGTGTCCTTCCTCGCGCCGACGCTGTTCGGCTTGTTCGTCTGGCTGTTCGGCTCCGACCGCGCGGGTATCGCGGGACTGCTGATCGTGCTCGCGGCGGGCCTGGCGGTGCTGCTGCCGGTGCGGTCGCCGGATCCGGTCGCGCCGGACCGTGGCGCCGCCGAAGAGCCCCGGTCAGCCGCGTGAGATCCGCGGCGAGCGGCCGAGCGCCGGATCAGCGCCGGTTCGGCGGCCGCCAGCTGCCCATGCCGAGTGCGATCAACCGCATCTGCTGCACGGTGCGGTCGATGATCGCCTGCTCCTGGCGCGGCGCCGCCGCCACGTAGGCGGCGATTCCGTCGGTGACCGTCGTGACCATCAGGTCGGCGGCGATTTCCAGGTCCCGCGGGGTCCAGGAGTCCAGGGCCCTGATCCGGGAGAGATCGGCGACGAGTTCCCGCACGATCAGGTGGATCTCCCGCGCGATGGCCGTGCGCAGCGCCGCCGACCCGCCGTGGCGCTCCCTGGTCAGGAAACCGAACAGATCGCGCTTGGGGCCGACCTGCGCGAACACGAATCGCACCGTGTCCGACAGGCTCGCCTCGGCGTTGCGGCGGACTTCGCGCAACGCCAGCCGCAGTGCGGTGACGCCGTCATCGACCAGCGTGGCGCCGAGGTCCTCCAGCGACGCGAAATGCCGGTAGAAGGCTGTCGGCACGATCCCTGCCGAGCGGGCGATCTCCCGCAGGCTGAGCGCGGCGAATCCGCGCTCCGCGGCCAACGCGAGGGTGCCGTCCAGCAGTGCCTGCCTGGTCCGCTCCTTGCGCTCGCCTCGGGTCGCCGCCTGCTCGCTCATTCCGGTGAGCATACATCCGTTCACCATTCGACCTATCCATAGATGTAGTTCGAGTCACACGTTTCGCCGGTTGACACCTAACCCCGGGTATCCGTCACACTAGTTTAGTGTACAGACGTGCACTGAAAATTGATTGCACGTCGTCAGCCCGACAAGAGGCACGGAGAACAATGGTGGATCTCATCAACCTGGTGCAGACCCTGACCTCGCCACACCCGCTGGACCGGTATCTGGAGCTGGTCCGTCCCACTCTCACCGTGCGGGACATGCGGGCCGAAATCACCCATGTGCGCCGCTCGGCGCCGGGTTCGGTGACGCTCACGCTGCGCCCGACCCGGCAGTGGAAAGGCCACGTCGCAGGACAGTACGTCCAGATCGGCGTGGTGATCGATGGCGTGCGGCACACGCGGTGCTATTCGCCGGTCAATCCGGAAGGCGGTCGGGATCGCCACATCCAACTGACCGTGAAGGCGCATCCGGGCGGCTTGGTGTCGCAGTTCCTCTACCACCACGCCGCCCCCGGCATGGTGGTCGACCTGACGCCCGCCGAGGGCGTGTTCCGCCTGCCCGAGCCGCGTCCGAAGCGCATGCTGCTGATCAGCGGCGGCAGCGGCATCACGCCGGTGCTGTCCATGCTGCGCACGCTCGCCGAGGAGAACCATCCGGGCGAGGTCGTGTTCCTGCACTACGCGAAGTCGCCCGGGGTGCTGCCGCACCGAGCCGAACTGGACGCGATCACGCAGCGGCACCCGAACTTCCGCATCGAGCTGCGGTATCCGCATCGGGCGCAGGACGTGGCGCCACGGGTCGACCCCGGCGCGCCGTGGGTGGACCTGGCCCGTCCGAAGGCCGGCGGATATTTCGACTACGACGAACTGGAGCGCGTCGCGCCTTGGTTCGCCGACGCGCAGACCTATGTCTGCGGCCCGCAGTCGCTGATGGACGCGGTGCGGACGATCTATCAGGCCGAGCAGCTGGAAGACCGGCTGCACACCGAGGAGTTCACGCTGTCGGTCGCACCGGCCGACACCGTGGACGCTCATGGCACGGTGAGCTTCTCGGCCAGCGGGTTGAGCGCGCAGAACAACGGCGCCAGCCTGCTCGAGCAGGCCGAATCCGCCGGACTGAGTCCCGAGTACGGCTGCCGCATGGGGATCTGTTTCTCCTGCACGGCGGTACGCCGCTCCGGCTGCACGCGCAATCTGCGCACCGGCGAAACCGACAGTGACCCCGACCAGCCGATCCAGCTGTGCATCAGCGCGCCGGTCGGCGACGTCGAGGTCGACATCTGATTACGAAGGGGAGCCAATCATGACCATACTGACCGAAACCGAGAACGGACCGCTGGTCCTGAGCCCGGACCAGATCGAGGAACTCGGCCGGGAACTCGATGAACTGCGCGCCGCGATCGTTGCCGATCTGGGCGAGCGCGACCGGGAATACCTGTACTCGATCATCAAGGCGCAGCGCGGGTTCGAGATCGCCGGGCGCGGCCTGATGTATCTCGGCTTCCTTCCGCCGGTCTGGCTGGCCGCGGTGGCGGCGCTGAGTGTGTCGAAAATCCTGGACAACATGGAGATCGGCCACAACGTCATGCACGGCCAGTACGACTGGATGCGCGAGCCCGGGCTGAACTCCCGGGTGTTCGAGTGGGACACGGTCTGCCCGGCCGACCAGTGGAAGCACTCGCACAACTACTTGCATCACACCTACACCAACATCCACAACAAGGACCGCGACATCGGCTACTCGATCCTTCGTATGGACGAGGCCCAGGAGTGGAACGTGCTGCGGCTCGGGCAGCCGGTGTACGCCTTCGTGCTCATGATGCTGTTCGAGTGGGGCGTGATGGGCCACGACCTCGAGGTCGAGAACATCCTGGCGGGCAAGAAGAAGTGGCCCGAGGTCAAGAAGCTGCTCTTGGGCCAGTGGCGCAAGGCGGGCAGGCAGGTGCTCAAGGACTACCTCGTGTTCCCCGCTCTGACCGGTCCGCTGTTCTTCCACACGCTGGCGGGCAACGCCACCGCCAACCTGGTGCGCAACGTGTGGGCCTTCGCCATCATCTTCTGCGGTCACTTCCCGACCGGCGTACAGACGTTCACCGAGGAGGAGACCGCGGACGAGACCCGCGGCGAGTGGTACATCCGGCAGATGCTCGGCTCGGCGAACATCACCGGAAGCAAGCTGTTCCACATCATGTCCGGCAATTTGTCGCACCAGATCGAACACCACCTGTTTCCGGACCTGCCCGCGAGCCGTTATCCGGAGATGGCGCCGACCGTGCGCGCATTGTGTGAAAAGTACGGTTTGCCGTACAACGCCGGCCCGCTCGGTAAGCAGATCGGCTCGGTGTGGAAGAAGATCTTCAAACTGGCACTGCCGCCTCGCTGGGTCGAGAGCGAGCCGTCTCCCGGTGTTATCGTGATGCGACAGCCGAAGGCGAGCGAAGCGGGCGTGTGAATGATCGGGAAATTCGAAAGCAACAAGGATCTCATTCAGGAATTGACGTCCTCCGGCGCCCGGCATGTCGGCAATATCGCCAACATCATCACGGGCACCGTCGCCGAGGTCACCCGGGAGATCGGTGAGTGGATCACCGACGCGATCGAGATGAACGAGGCGGCGGCCGCGGCTCGTCGGGACGCGGAGCAGCGGGATCCCGATCGCGACCTCGGTGACCAGACCGAGGCCACGGTCACGAAGCCGCCGGTCGGCGAGCCGGAGGGGTTCCTCGACGCCGAGGTCGTCGAGCCGGGGGTCGAAGAGCCGCGCTGATCACCACACCGGCAGCCTGCGCCGGTGTTCGATGACGTCGGTGATCAGATCCTGATAGCCGTCGATCAGTTCGGCCAGCCGGGTCCATCGCAGGTGGGCTTCCCCGCCCACCTGCGCGGCACCCGGCGCAGGCGTGACCTCGTCGCCCAAATAGTGCCGAGCCGCAACCCATTTCGCCGCGATCCGATCGATGACCGCGCCGAGTGTCTCGGTGTGCAGGGATGCGCCCTGGCGGTGCGGCACGTTCGCGGCGACCCACGCGTCGATACGTCCGATCCATTCGGCGCGGCAGCCGTCGATGTCGTCCACCTGTTGGCTGCACGCCGCGACGAGGGTGTTGGACGCCCCCGGGACGTGTGCTCGTTCGAGCGCCCGCTGCCGTCGCTCGTGGCAGTCGACGAGTTCGCGCGCCGCGTGCAGCACGCTGTGCCGGTGCTGGTTCTCACCGGGTTCGCGAATCGCGCGAAGCACCGCCGCGGACGACGGCAGCTCTTCGGTGCCGAAACTGCGCTGAGCGTATTCGGTGTGCATGGCATACCTCTGCGACACGATGAATCCTGGGTACGCCAGGGCCGAGGGGGATTTCGGGAGGGGCGCCCCTCGGCTCCGGCGCAGTCCCGCACCCGGCTGCCATCCCACGTTCCACCGGCACGGCAGAGAAACCGGGAAATCCGCGACGATGCGAGAGAAGACGGTCCGAGAAAATCGGGACACTTTCAGGAAAGCGCGGTAGCCGAACCCGCGCAATACTCTGGTGTACGAATCCGGCAGCTGCCGGGAAATCGTTATGTTCCGTTACGGATCGGTCACCCGGACCCGCCCCCGTGGTGGTACGTCTTCGAATTCACCGAGCGCATGCGCGGCAACCGATTCGATGCGACCGCTGCGCGTCGCAGCCCGATCCGCTAGCCTCGGTGTTCGTGCCCGCCTACGTGTCATCGCCCGAGTTGACATTCGGCTTCATGTTCGCGCTGGAAGACCCCGAGCGAATCGCGGAGGTCGTGCGCAATCTGATCGTCCGCAAGACCGTCTCGGTCTTCCGTCTCGCCCGGCTGTCCGACGACGACGGCCCGCCGGAGCGCTACGTGGTCAACTGGGCGGTCATCCCGCAGATCTCGATCACCACCGCAGCGCCGGATCAAGAGGAATTGCGAGCCACCCGCACCATGCTGGTCAACGCCTTCCTCAGTGAAGAAGGCGAGGTCAGCCTGTATTCGGCGCAGTCGAGCGGGCCCGCCTGACCGGGCCGTCCGTCGTAGCTGGAGCGCGGCGAGGAGTGCCACCGATCCGGTACGCGCATCCTCGCTCTGCCATCGTCCGCCCCGGTGAACGGTTGTGCTGAACATCGTGCACCGCAGTATAATTCGATATACGGATTGTTTGTGACAGCGCGTGTGAAGGCTGTCGGTACGCCGACCGTCATTGCGTCGCCTGGCGGAGTCGCACCACGCGGATCCCGGAGTGAACAGCGCATCCGCGCGGAAGAACATCGAAACATCATGGGCGAAGCCAACATCCGGACACAGCAGTGATCTGAGCGAGCCATCGGCCGGTACGCACCCCCATGACCACGCCGCCGCGCACCCCGATTCGTTGGCATGTCGGTATCGGATGGTGCCGTTCGAGAACGGTTGAATGCGAGAGAATCAGCTCACCTGTACTGGTTGTGACTTCAATCACAGCAACCGGAGGAGCGTTGATCATGGAACCAGAGAAGCCCGTCGTACCGACCGCGCCGATTCGCGTTCGAGGCGATCTGGACCCCGCGTTGTCGCGGTGGATGTGGCTGGTCAAGTGGCTACTGGCCATTCCGCACTACATCGTGTTGTTCTTCCTGCACATCGCGTACGCGGTGCTCACGATCGTCGCCTTCTTCGCGATCCTTGTCACCGGCAAGTACCCGCGGCGCCTGTTCGACTTCAATGTCGGCGTCATGCGCTGGGGATGGCGGGTGGTCTTCTACGCGCTCTCGGTGCTCGGCACCGACAAGTATCCGCCGTTCAGTCTGCGGCCGAACGCCGAATACCCGGCGGACCTGGAGATCGACTACCCGGAGTCGCTGCACCGCGGTCTGGTGCTGGTGAAGTGGTGGCTGCTGGCCATTCCGCACTATTTGATCGTCGCCGCGGCAGTGAGCGGGGGTATCGCGCTCGGGATGAGTGATGGCGACGACTGGAGCGGTGGCTCGATCTCGTTGCTGAGCGTCCTGCTGCTCGTCGCGCTGATCGCGCTGCTGTTCACGGCGCGGTACCCCCAGGGCGTCTACGACTTCGTCATGGGCGTCAACCGCTGGGTCATTCGCGTCCAGGCGTACGCCGGCCTGATGCGGGACGAGTACCCGCCCTTCCGTCTCGACCAGGGAGCTCGCGAGTCCGAGTGAAGCCGATGCCGCTGTGCCACCCGATCCGCCCGCTGACTCGGCGGGCGGATTCGTTGCGACACCGCCGCCGGCCCGCACAGGCGGGTCATGGAGCCACCGGCTGGAATGCCCTGACCTCCTCGTGACCGGCACGAACGACACCGGCTGCCGATTCCGGCACTTCGTTCCACGCCCCCGGCAGGTCGCGCAGCGGCTCGGAGACCACGAAGCGGGCTTCCATGCTGAGCTCCCAGAGGACTTCGACCTCCGGATGCAGCAGCCGCAGTGTTCCGATATCTGTGGAGTAGAACAAGGACCGCGACTGCCGCTCGCTGGAGTACCGGAAGAACCACATCGACGTACCGTCGGTGGTCGGGACGGTCATCTGCACCGGATCGGCGACGCCGTGCTCCCGGCCGACCTCCTCGACGAACCCGACCGCCCGGGCGACCGCGCCGAACGGGTCGTCGAAGAGGCCGAAGGTGAGAGCGAGGAAGAACAGGACCTCCGAGTCGGTGGAGCCCTCGATATCGGGATACAGGACCGGGTCGATCGCCGTGACGAGATCGCGCTTGATCTCGTGGAAGCCGCGCAGCGCTCCGTTGTGCATCCACAACCACCGCTCGTGCCGGAACGGGTGGCAGTTGCTGCGCTGGACCGCGGTCCCGGTCGACGCGCGCACGTGCGCGAAGAACAGCGGCGTGCGCACCTGCGCGGCGATCTCGCGCAGGTTCCGGTCGTTCCATGCCGGTTCGATGTTCTTGAACACCGCCGGTCGTGTGCCTTCGCCGTACCAGCCGATCCCGAAGCCGTCGCCGTTCGTGGTCGTCGCGCCGAGCCGCGAGTGCAAACTCTGGTCGATCAACGAGTGCTTCGGCCGGAACAAGAGGTCCTCGGCCCGGATCGGCTCACCCGAATAAGCCATCCACCTGCACATCCATCGATTGAAGCAGATCGAGCGGGGATGGCGGGCGGATCTGCTCAGACCGTTCGCCCGGCACCCGGGCAGCCCGTTCGGCACGGGCGCGGCGGCGGGTCCACCCATCCCGCAACCAGCTCGCAAGTCGAGCGGTAGGGCGGTGGGAACGCGGCTTCTTTCCTCGTACGCAGAGGGAGATTTCGAAGTGTTTGAGCTTCGCGCTCGGGGGGTAATAGCACTGGAGACCCGCATAGTTGCGGGTCTCCAGTGTGCTGCGCCCCCGGCAGGAATCGAACCTGCGACCTAGGGATTAGAAGGCCCTTGCTCTATCCAACTGAGCTACGGAGGCAGCGGGTTCCACGATGGCCGACATTGGCCGCGCTGTCCAGTGGGCCAATTATAGCGACCGTCCAGGTGGCCATATTCTTAGCGTTAGCAACGTTTCAGCCATCCCGAGACAGTAGGTGACGTGCCCGTGGTGATCCGCGGCCAACAATATCGGTACAAACCCGACCGGGCCACGCAATACTCGCCGAACTACGCTCAGTCGTATGTCCTCCGCCGCCACCTCGTCCGCCGCGCCTGAAGCCGCGGCCTCCCGGTCCGGGGCGACGTTCGCGACGGTCACCGCGCTGGCCGGCGCCATCGCGGCCGTGGTCGCGGCGCTGGTGGTGGGGTTGTCGGCAGCGCAGGCGCTGAGCCTGCTCGGCATTCCCGACCCGGGCGTGGCGACCACCTACGGCTTGCCCGCGATCCGGGCGCTCGCGGACCTGTCGGCGGCGCTGACGGTCGGTTCCCTGCTCTTCGCGGCCTTCCTCGTACCACCGCAGCCGAACGGATTGCTGGACGTCGGGGGCTACCGCGCGGTGCGGCGAGCGTCGAACTTCGCATTGGTCTGGGCATGCTGCGCCGCGCTCCTGGTGCCCCTGACGGTTTCGGATACCACGGGTCAGCCGGTGGGTGAGGTTCTGCGGCCGGAGGGTCTCTGGCGAGCGATCGACCAGATCGAGCTGGCCGGAGCCTGGCGCACGACCGTGGTCTTCGCCCTGATCGTGGCGGTGGGCTGCCGACTGGCCTTGCGCTGGGGCTGGACCCCGGTACTGCTGGGCGCCGCGATCGCCGCCATGATGCCGTTGGCGTTGACCGGGCATTCCTCCTCGGGCGGGTCGCACGACGTGGCGACCAACAGCCTGATCCTGCATTTGATCTCGTCCGCCGTTTGGGTGGGCGGCCTGTTCGCGGTGCTGGCGCACGCCTTGCGGGGCGGCGCGTACACCGACGTGGCGACGCGGCGCTTCTCCCTGACCGCCACGGTCGCGTTCGGCGTGATCGCGGTCAGCGGTGTGATCAACGCGTTCGTCCGCGTGCCCCCGGGCGAGTTGTTCACCAGCACCTACGGCAGGCTGGTGCTGGCCAAGGCGGCCGCGTTGGCGCTGCTCGGTGTGTTCGGCTACTTGCAGCGCCGCGCCGCGTTGCCCGCGCTCGCGGCCGATCCCCGCGATCGCGCCGCGCTGGTCCGGTACGCGGGCGTGGAGGTGTTGATCTTCGCCGCGACCATCGGCCTCGCGGTCGGACTCGGACGCACGCCGCCGCCACCCCCGGATTCCGTCCCGACCCCCGTGGAAGTGGAACTGGGCTACGACCTGGCTGGGCCGCCGAGCGTCGCTCGTTTGCTGTTCGACTGGCGCTTCGATCTGATCTTCGGAACGCTGTCGCTCGTGCTGGCGCTGCTGTACCTGCTCGGCGTGCGGCGGCTACGAGCGCGGGGCGACGCGTGGCCGGCCGGGCGGACGCTCGCCTGGCTGTCCGGTTGCGTGGTGCTGCTGGTCGCGACCTGCTCCGGAGTCGGCCGGTACTCGCCTGCCATGTTCAGCGTGCACATGGGGGCGCATATGGCGCTGTCGATGCTCGCGCCGATCCTGTTCGCGCTGGGTGGTGCGGTGACGCTGGCGCTGCGCGCGCTGCCGCCCGCGGGGCGCGGTGGAGCGCTGGGACCGCGGGAATGGCTCCTGGCCGCGGTACACAACCCGGTGTCGCGTTTCCTGACCCATCCGATCGTGGCCTCGGCGATCTTCGTCGCCGGGTTCTACGCGCTGTATCTGGGCGGCATCTTCGACGCCTACGCCGACTCGCACGCGGCGCACCTGCTGATGAACCTGCACTTCCTGCTCAGCGGCTACCTGTTCTACTGGGTGGTGATCGGCATCGATCCCAAGCCGAGGCAAGTGGAGCCGCTGACCAAACTCGCCATGGTGTTCGGCTCGCTGCCGTTCCACGCGTTCTTCGGCATCGCGCTGATGAGCATGACCACGGTGCTCGGTGGCTGGTTCTACCGCGGCCTCGGTCTGGGCTGGAACGGCGATCTGCTCGGCGACCAGCGCACCGGCGGCAGTCTCGCCTGGGCGAGCGGTGAGGTTCCCCTGGTGGTGGTGATGCTGGCTTTGCTGATCCAATGGTCGCGCAGCGACCAGCGGCTCGCGCAACGAACCGATCGAGCCGCCGTACGCGACAACGACGCCGCACTCGCCGCACACAACGCCATGTTCGCCGAACTGGCCAAGCGAGATGGAGAAGTGCGTAAGTGAGTGAACGCGCCACCGCGGTCTCCCCACACAGACCGGTCGGGCGTGTGGAGCGGTCGCACGTGCGATCCGCACGCAAGCGGCTGGCCGGGCAGATCCGCAAGACGCCGGTCTTCCATACCTCCGTCGCGAGCCCGTCCGGCCCGGTGCCGGTGACGATGAAGCTGGAGCACCTCCAGCACGGCGGGACGTTCAAGGTGCGCGGCAGTCTGAACGCGCTGCTGGAGTCGGGCGACGGCGTCGATCAGGTGGTGATCGCATCCGGCGGCAACGCGGGCATCGCGGCCGCGCTGGCCGCCGCACGGCTGGGCAAGTCCTGCACGGTCGTCGTCCCGGAGACCGCGCCGCACACCAAGGTCGCCGCGATGTGGTCACACGGCGCCGAAGTGCTCTGGTGCGGCACCACCTACGCCGAGGCCATGCGGCACGCGGCCGAACTGGCCGCCGAACGCGGCGCGTTGCTGTTGCACGGCTACGACCTGCCCGCGGTGGTCGCGGGCGTGGGGGTGGTCGGGCTGGAACTCGAAGAGCAGGTACGTGGGCGGCCGCCGGTGCTGGCGGCGGTGGGCGGCGGCGGACTGATCGCCGGGATCGCGGCCGCGGTCGGGCGCCGTCAGCAGGTCATCGGGGTGGAGCCCGAGGGCGCAGCGATCCTGCGGGCGGCTTCGGAGGCGGACGGTCCCGTCGACATCGCCGGGACCGGTATCACCGTCGATTCGCTGGGTCCCACGCGGATCGGTGACATAGCCTTCGACCTCGCCCGCCGACACGGGGTGCGGTCGTTGCTGGTCAGCGATGACGCAATCAGCGCGGCGCGTGAGTATCTGTGGCGCGAATTCCGCATTCTGGTCGAACTGGGCGGCGCCGTCGCCCTGGCCGCCCTGCACAGCGGCGCCTATGTCCCCGCGCCGGACGAGCGACCGGTGGTCGTCGTCTGCGGCGCCAACACCGACGTGGCGGTGTTCTGATCACACTGGCGTGAAAGCGACGATTTTCACACTCCGGGGAGTTGTGCACATTTCCGGACGGGTCTGCTCGGCGCCCCGGAATTGGACGCACCCTGGAGGAGCCCTCCTGGAGGGGGAGGCACTCCGGGCAGGCCCGGAGCCGAGTGTGAAGGGGCGTAACCATGTACGAAGCCAACGCGACCGTGATCGGGACGATCGCCACCCATCCGGTCAAGCGGGACCTGACCAATGGCGAGCAGGTGGTCACCTTCCGTCTGGCGAGCAATTCTCGCCGGCTGGATCACGCGTCCGGGCAATGGGTGGACAACGGCACGTTGTATCTCACCGTCAGCTGCTGGCGTCGATTGGTGGCGGGAGTCGACGCGTCCCTGCGGCGCGGCGATCCGATCATCGCCTACGGTCAGCTGCGCTCGCACGAGTACCGCAGCAAGGACGGCGTGGAACGACGGGATCTGGAGATGCGCGCCTCCGTGGTCGGCCCGGACCTGTCCCGCTGTGCGGCGCAACTGACGCGGCTATCCGATATGCCCCCGTCGCGGAATACTTCCGGGGGGTCGAGCGCTGAAGGTCGGGTGCCGGTCGGCGACGCGCCGGGGGAGAATGGGGCAGCCGCCGGTTCGGCACCGCCTCGCGGCAGCGCACCCGAGCCTGTCGACGCGTGATCGCGCGACCGGTTTCGTCCTGGCGGCAGGGTAGCTCTGCTTCGTCCCTTCATCTCCCGCACCGATAGGCTTCTGACTTATGGCTGAGTTCATCTACCAAATGAAGAAGGTTCGCAAGGCGCACGGCGACAAAGTCGTGCTCGACGATGTCACCTTGGACTTCCTTCCCGGCGCCAAGATCGGCGTCGTCGGCCCGAACGGCGCTGGTAAATCCAGCGTGCTGAAGATCATGGCCGGACTGGACCAGCCGAACAACGGTGACGCGTTCCTCGCCGCCGGCGCTACCGTCGGCATCCTGCAGCAGGAACCTCCGCTCAACGAGGAGAAGACCGTCCGCGGCAACGTCGAGGAGGGCATGGGCGAGATCAAGGTGAAGCTGGATCGCTTCAACGAGATCGCCGAACTCATGGCCACCGACTACTCCGACGAGCTCATGGAGGAGATGGGCAAGCTCCAGGAAGATCTGGACCACGCCGACGCCTGGGACCTGGACTCCCAGCTCGAACAGGCGATGGACGCGCTGCGCTGCCCGCCGCCGGACGAGCCGGTCACCAACCTCTCCGGTGGTGAGCGCCGCCGGGTCGCGCTGTGCAAGCTGCTGCTGAGCAAGCCCGACCTGCTGCTGCTCGACGAGCCGACCAACCACCTCGACGCCGAGAGCGTGAACTGGCTCGAGCAGCACCTGGCGCAGTACCAGGGCGCCGTGCTCGCGGTCACCCACGACCGGTACTTCCTGGACAACGTCGCGCAGTGGATCCTCGAGCTGGATCGTGGCCGTGCCTACCCGTACGAGGGCAACTACTCCACCTACCTGGAGAAGAAGGCCGCGCGGCTCGAGGTGCAGGGCAAGAAGGACCAGAAGCTGCAGAAGCGGCTCAAGGAAGAACTCGCCTGGGTGCGTTCCGGCGCCAAGGCCAGGCAGGCCAAGAACAAGGCCCGCCTCGGCCGGTACGAGGAGATGGCGGCCGAAGCCGAGAAGATGCGGAAGCTGGATTTCGAGGAGATCCAGATTCCCGCGGGCCCGCGCCTGGGCAACGTGGTGGTGGAGGTGGAGCACCTGGACAAGGGCTTCGGTGACCGCCAGCTGATCAAGGATCTGTCGTTCACCTTGCCGCGCAACGGCATCGTCGGCGTGATCGGGCCCAATGGCGTCGGGAAGACCACGCTGTTCAAGACCATCGTCGGGCTCGAGCAGCCGGACAGCGGTGAGGTGAAGGTCGGCGAGACGGTCAAATTGAGCTACGTCGACCAGAACCGCGCGGGCATCGACCCGAAGAAGACGGTCTGGCAGGTGGTCTCCGACGGTCTGGACTACATCGAGGTCGGCCAGCAGGAAATGCCGTCGCGCGCCTACGTGAGCGCCTTCGGTTTCAAGGGCCCGGACCAGCAGAAGCCCGCGGGCGTCCTGTCCGGTGGCGAGCGCAACCGGCTGAACCTCGCGATGACTCTCAAGCAGGGCGGCAACTTGATCCTGCTGGATGAGCCGACCAACGACCTCGATGTGGAGACCCTGGGCTCGCTGGAGAACGCGCTGGAGAAGTTCCCCGGCTGCGCCGTGGTCATCTCCCACGACCGCTGGTTCCTCGACCGCACCTGTACCCACATCCTGGCGTGGGAGGGCGACTCGGACAACGAGGCCAAATGGTTCTGGTTCGAGGGCAACTTCGAGGCGTACGAGGCCAACAAGGTCCAGCGGCTCGGCCCGGAAGCGGCCCGCCCGCACCGGGTTACGCACCGCAAGCTGACCCGCGGCTGAGCCCGGCCCTCGGCGGGTGGGTGCGGGCACAGGCCGCACCCACCCGGCCCAGGACGCCTCGCCGCAGACCGGACTTCGCATTCGTCCGGGGTCAGGCGGGTGTCATGCGTCCGCCGGATCGCAGTTGGCAGCCTCATCGGGCTCGGAGCCGGCCACTGCCTGGCGTTTGCTGACGCATCGTGTGGGCGATGACGCCAGAAATCGACGGGGAAAACGGGGGGAGGAGCGCCTCGGTGGGGCAGCTCGATGAGTCTTTATCGGCAACGCGGAACAGGAGTGACACCTACCCGCGCGTAGCTCGCTAGGGTGGGAGTCGTGAATGCGCAGGCGCAGTTCGAGCAACCGGTGGCTTCGACCGCCGACGCGGTGGCCGAGCTGACCCGAGGTACCGGTGCGGCGCCGCTGCCGCTGCGGACACGACCTGTAGCGCTCACCTGAACGTTCGCGGGTCCGATTCCTGTGCTGTGCCCGAGGTCGTCCGTACGATCTCGGCACACGGGCGGCGAACTACGCGGTCGCGGTGAACACTCCGATCCAGGAAGGGAATTCACCCACGCGTCCTCGGCGCACAGTTACCCTCGGACCAGCGTCACTTTGTTACGGAACCGATATCCGAGGGAGTTGGCGAAAAATGACCGTCTCGTCCGAATTGTCCAGCGCGGCGTGGGCCGCGGGTTTGCCGCAGTCATTGCGCGGCGATCTCGCGACGCTCGAGGAAGCGTACTTCCGCCACGTCGACGCGGGCGATGTGGACTGTGCGATCACCGGCATCACCCAGATCTTCCGCAGGCATCTGGAGCTGGGGGTGACGCGCCGCCCCGGTCGCGCGCTGGTGCGGGTATACCACCCGGATGACGGCTCCGGAATCGGTGCGGCGGTGCAGATCGTCACCGACGACATGCCGCTGCTGGTCGAGTCGATCAGCTCGTCGCTGAGCAGGATCGGCGTCAGCGTCAGCGAGATCATCCATCCGATCTTCGAGGTCGAGCGGGACGCGGAGGGACGCCTGACGCACGCCGCCGCGCACGAGGTGGACGGCACCGGCGCGGCCGGGTTGCGCGAATCCTGGATGCACGTGCAATTGCACCCGTCGACCAGTGCGGCACTGCTGGCCAGGGTCGAGGCCGCGGTGCCGGACGTGGTGGACGATGTGCGTCAGGTGATCGGCGACACCGAAGCGATCAAGGACGTGCAAAGCAAGCTGGCCGACGACCTCGAGCTCGCCGCGGGGTCCGGCTCCGCGCCGTTCGACTCGGCCGAGCTGACCGACACCGCCAACCTGCTGCGCTGGCTGGCCGGAGGGAATTTCACCCTGCTCGGCTACGCGCGCTACCGACTGAACACCGACGAGGGCAGGGAGATGTCCACCGTCGTGCCCGCCACCTGCCTCGGCGTGCTGCGACCGGACGTGGGCACCGACTTCCACGTGCCGGTCAACAGCGGTGACCGTCCGCTGCTCACGCTGACCCAAGGACTTGTTCCCGCCACCGTGCACCGTGCGGTGTACCCGTACTTCGTCAGCGTCGCCGATTTCGACCCGCATGGAACCGTCGTCGGCGAGCACCTGTTCATCGGCGTCTTCACCGTCTCCGCCGTGCACGAGAACGTCCTGGACATCCCGGTGATCGAGCGCCGGGTCCGCTCGGCGATCGAGGACAGCGGATTCGACCTGGAATCGTTCTCCGGGCAGGCGATGCTCGAGGTTATCCAATCCTTCCCCCGCACCGAACTCTTCTCCGCCGACGCCGAGACGCTGCGCCGCACCGCCACCGCCGTGCTGAGTGTGGGCCTGCGCCGCCAGGTGCGCCTGTTCCTGCGCGCGGACACCTACGGCCGCTACGTCGCCTGCCTGGTCTATCTGCCGCGTGATCGGTACACCACCAGCTCGCGGCTGGAGATGCAGGAGATCCTGGTCCGCGAACTGGGTGGGGTGTCCATCGACTATTCCGCGCGGGTGGGCGAAAGCGAGCTGGCGCGAGTCTATTTCACGGTGCGCATGCCGGAAGCCGAGCTCGGTGCTCCGCATCGGACACCCCCGGTCGCCGACACCTCCGAGCCCAACCGGCTGCGTCTGCAGAACCTGCTCGCCGAGGCCAGCCGCACTTGGGACGACCGCCTGAACGACGAGGTGAGCACGTCGACGGTGCTCGATCCGGCCGTGGTGCAGCGGTACGCGGAGGCCTTCCCCGAGGGCTACAAACAGGATTTCGCCGCGGCACGGGCGCTGCGAGACATCGTGCGCCTGGAGCGGCTGAGTGCGGGCGGTATCGACCAATACCTCTACCGGAAGCCGGGTTCGGCGCCGGGTTCGTGGCGCTTCACCCTCTACATCGGTGGCAGCGGTATCTCGCTGAGCCAAGTACTTCCGGTGTTGCAAAGCCTCGGTGTCGAGGTGGTCGACGAGCGCCCGTACCAGATCGAGCTGGAGGACGCGGCGGGCGGCGCCGGTGGTGAACGGTGGATCTACGATTTCGGTCTGCTCGCCCGCCCGGAGTTGTTGCGCAGTTCGCTCGACCGGGATCTGGACGCGGAACTGCTCGAGTCCTCCAAACGCGCCGACGTGTTGGAGGCCGAGGTGCGCGGCCTGCGTGAGCGGTTCGTGGAAGCCTTCGAGGCCATGTGGTACGGCCGCGCGGAGGCGGACGGGCTGAACGAACTCGTGCTGCGTGCGCGGCTGCCGTGGCGGGCCGTCTCGATCCTGCGCACCTACGCGAAGTACTTGCAGCAGGCCAATTTCCCGTACAGCCAGGCCAACATCTGCCGTGTGCTGCTCACCTATCCGGATATCGCGCGCCTGTTCGTCGATCTGTTCGCTGCGCGTTTCGATCCCGACACCGTCTCCGCCGAACATGCCGCGGAGCTGGAGACCCAGGTGCGAGGGCGCATCGATGAGGTGGTCAGCCTGGACGCGGACCGCATCCTGCGGTCGATCCTCGGACTGATCAAGGCGACGCTGCGCACCAACTACTACGTGATCGACGCGGAAGGCAAACCACGCGAGTACGTTTCGGTGAAGGTCGAACCGCGGGAAATCGCCGAGTTGCCCAAGCCGCGGCCGCAGTTCGAGATCTTCGTGTACTCGCCGCGGGTGGAGGGCGTGCATCTGCGCTTCGGGCCGGTGGCGCGTGGTGGGTTGCGGTGGTCGGACCGGTTGGAGGATTTCCGTACCGAGATCCTGGGTTTGGTGAAGGCTCAGGCGGTGAAGAACGCGGTGATCGTGCCGGTCGGCGCGAAGGGCGGTTTCGTGGTGAAGCAGCCGCCCGCGGCTACCGGTGATCCGGTGGCGGACCGGCAGGCGTTGGGCGCCGAAGGGGTTGCTTGCTACCGTACATTCATCTCCGGCTTGCTGGATATCACCGACAATGTGGATCGCGCGAGTGGGCAGGTGTTGCCTCCTGACCGAGTGGTGCGCCGCGATGGTGATGACACCTATCTCGTGGTCGCGGCGGACAAGGGCACTGCGTCGTTCTCCGATATCGCCAATGATGTGGCGCAGAGTTATGGGTTCTGGCTGGGTGATGCGTTCGCCTCGGGTGGGTCGGCGGGTTATGACCACAAGGCGATGGGTATCACGGCCAAGGGTGCTTGGGAGAGTGTCAAGCGGCATTTCCGTGAGATGGAGCTCGATACGCAGTCGCAGGATTTCGCTGTGGTGGGTGTGGGTGACATGAGTGGTGATGTGTTCGGTAACGGTATGTTGTTGTCGGAGCACATTCGTTTGGTGGCTGCGTTCGACCATCGCCACATTTTCCTGGATCCGGATCCTGATGCGGCGCGTTCGTTCCGGGAGCGGCAGCGGATGTTCGCGTTGCCGCGGTCGTCGTGGGCCGACTACGACCCGTCACTTATCAGCCCCGGCGGAGGTGTGTGGGACCGCACCGTGAAGTCGGTGCCGATCAGCCCGCAGGCCAGGGCGGCTCTGGGGCTGGGCGATGACGTCGTATCGCTGTCGCCGCCGGATCTGGTCCGCGCGATCCTGCTCGCGCCGGTCGACCTGCTGTGGAACGGCGGTATCGGCACCTACATCAAGGCGAGCACCGAGACCAACGCCGAAGTGGGCGACAAGTCCAACGACGCGGTACGTGTCAACGGGAGCCAATTGCGGGTCAAAGTGGTCGGCGAGGGCGGCAACCTCGGCGCGACGGCGTTGGGCCGCATCGAGTTCTGCCGCAAGGGCGGCAAGATCAATACCGACGCGCTGGACAACTCGGCGGGCGTGGACTGCTCCGACCACGAGGTCAACATCAAGATCTTGCTCGACGCCGTCGTGTCCGGGGGGCAGTTGCTGCCCGACGAGCGCAATCCACTGCTGGCCTCGATGACCGACGAGGTCGCGCAGATGGTCCTGCGGGACAACGTGGCGCAGAACTTCCTCATGGGTATTTCGCGCACCGAGGCGTCGCAGATGCTGCCCGTGCAGATGCGGTTGATCGAGGATCTCGAAGAGCGTCGCGGCTTGGACCGCGAACTCGAGGCGCTGCCCTCCGATCAGGAGATGAAGCGCAGGCTGGAAGAAGGCTCCGGTCTGACGTCGCCGGAGCTGGCGAATCTGATGGCGCATGTGAAGCTGTCGCTCAAGGCCGATCTGCTCGAATCCGACCTGCCCGACAGTCAGTACTTCGCCACGCGGCTGCCGGACTACTTCCCCACACCGCTGCGCGACCGCTTCGCGGCGGCGATCAAACGCCACCGGCTGCGCCGGGAGATCGTCACCACCATGATCGCCAACGAGATGGTGGACTACGGCGGCATCACCTACGCGCACCGGTTGAACGAGGAGGTCGGCGCCACCACCACCGATGCGGTGCGCGCCTTCGCCGCGGCCAGCGGAATCTTCGATCTGCACGACATGTGGAAGCGAATCCGTGCGTGCGACGCACCCACTTCGGTGCGCGACCTGCTCGAACTGGAGACGAAGCGGACGTTGGACCGGGCGTCCCGATGGCTGCTGAGCAACCGGCCGCAGCCTATCGCGGTGGGCTCGGAGATCAGTCGGTACCGCGCCGACGTGCGTGAACTGGCCCCCAAGGTGGCGGGATGGCTGCGCGGACATCATGTGTCCACCCTCACCGACCAGTCCGCCGAATTGATCGCCCGCGGCGCGCCGACCGATCTGGCCACCGAGGTCTTCGGTCTGCTCAACCTCTTCCCTCTGCTGGACATCGTGGACATCGCCGATATCACCGACCGGGACGGCGACGAGGTCGGGTCGCTGTACTACGCGCTCAACGATCACCTCAAGATCGACTGGCTGTTGCAGGCGGTCAGCCACCTCGAACGCGGCGACCGCTGGCATGCGCTGGCGCGGCTCGCGCTGCGCGACGACATGTACGCGTCGCTGCGCTCGCTCACCCTCGACGTGCTCTCCGGCGGTGACCCCGAAGAGACGGCGAACGAGAAGATTGCATACTGGGAGTCGAAGAATCAGTCCCGCCTCGGCCGAGCCAGGGCGGCGCTGTCGGAGTTGTTCGAATCCGGAACCCACGATCTCGCCACGCTTTCGGTTGCGGCGCGGCAAGTGCGGAGCATGGTGAGCGGGGTGGGCGCCCAATCGGAGGTACCACGTTGACGAGTTCGGTGAGCGGAAGCGGGAAGGCGGCGGGCAGCCTGGTGCTGCCCCGGCGTTTCCATGCCAAGGTGGACGTCAGGTGGTCGGACATGGACGTGTTCCAGCACGTCAACCATGCCCGGATGGTGACGCTGCTGGAGGAGGCGCGGATCCCGTGGCTGTTCGAGGACGGCCGCCCGACCGCCCCGTTGCGTGAGGGCTGCGTCCTCGCCGACCTGCACGTCCGCTACCGCGGCCAGCTGCGGCACGAGGACACGCCGCTGGATATCGCCATGTGGATCGAGCAGTTGCGCGCGGTCGACTTCACCATCGGTTACGAGGTGCGGGCGGCGGGCGCCGAGCCCGATTCGCCCGCGGCGGTGGTCGCGTCCACGCAGATCGCGGCATTCGACATGCGGGCGCAGCGATTGCGCAGGCTGACCGACGCCGAGCGTGATTACCTGTCCGAGTGGATGGAGTGAGCGACCGCGCATCGGTGATCGTCGAATGCTGACGGCGGGGCAGCCGTGATGACGGAACAACGAGTACTGCACGTACCGGATCCGGCGGAGCGGGAGAATCTCGCGACGTTCCTGACCAGGGCCGTGCGGCTGGACCCGGCGGTGGTGGTGCGCCTGCGCCGCCGCGGGGAGAATTACGTCTCCGCATGGGTCGCGACGGGTTTCGAGGCGCTGGCGGGACGCACAGTGATCGCCGAGCTCGGCGTCGACGACGTGACGGTCGGCGCCGATCTCGTGCTGGCCGGTATGGCGAGCGGCAGTCCGATCGACCTCGGATATCCGATGGACTCCGCGTGGCGTGGCGCGTTGCCGCCCACGGACGGTTTCGCGCACGTCGAGGACGTGCCCGCCCGTACCTTGGTCGAACTCGCCGAGCAGGGTGCGCAGCTGGCGAAGGAGCACGGCAGCAACCACGGTCCGCCCGCCTCGCTGCTCGACCAGACGGTGCTGACGGTGTCCGGCGCAGGCGCTCAGGTGCAGGTGCCGATGCGGGTGGTCTTCGCGCTCACGGCGATGGACTTCATCCCGCACTCGGGCGAGAAGGCCGATCCGCGCCGCATCCCGTCCGCCGAGATCGTGCGCGTACGCGCGACGAGGACATGGCTGCGCCTGGACGCCCGCTACGGTTCGGTGGCCCGCCGCCTGGGTGGAGCAATCCCCTTGATCGCAGGCTGAGCACGCGGCTCGTCCCTCCGGACGCCATCGCTATCACGCGTGTGCACAACCGATTTCGCGAGCACCGGAAGATGCAAGGGCCATAGACCGATTTTCGGTAGCACAACAATGCCCGGGAGCGATCGATGAGGTAGGCGGCGCCGTCGGCAGGAGGGGACGGCGCCGCCTTTGTCGGCACGGAACGGTTGCGCGGGCTGGATTTTCGAGCCGCTCAAGAGATGCCGATCAGGCGAAGGAACGTGGTCGTCGCGGCGGCGGCCAGGATGACCACCAGTATGGGGCGTTGATGCCACGCCAGTACGCCGCCGACGAGAACGCCTACGGGCACGGCGAATCCGAGACCAGCGGTACCGAGCGGCAGGGTGGTCACGGCCACCAGTGCGGCCAGCAGCACCACGGCGCCGATTTCCAACAGCCGTATCACGCGTGCCGGAAGTCGCACCCGCTCGCGCAGCGCGGGGCCCGCCCACCGGCACGCGTAGGTTCCCGCGGCGAGCGCGACGATTCCGGCGGCCAGCATCATGCCGCTTCCGATGCGGTCGCTGGTCGCGGCTTCTCCCGCGCAGCCACCAGCAGTCCGGCCAGGGCGAGCAGGACCGGCAGTCCCGTAGGCAGGAAGGGGGCGGTTATCAGCGCGATCGCGGTACCAACGCACACCGCCGCGAGGGTGGTCCGGTCGCGCAGGGCGGGCAGGACCAGCGCGAGCAGCACCGCGGGAAACACCGCGTCGAGTCCGAGCGCCGAGGTGTCGGTGACCACCGATCCGATCAGCGCTCCGATGGCCGCGCCACCGGGCCACGCCAGCAATATCCCGGCTCCGGTGATCCAGTAGGCCGCGCGCCTGCGACTCGCATCGGGTTGCGCGATGGTCAGAGCGACGGACTCGTCGTTCATCAGATGCACCCCGAGCGGCCGGCGCCAGCCCGTGCCGACCGCGTCGGGAACCGACAATCCGTACGGCACGTGCCTGGCGTTCACCAGCAGGCCGGCCAGCACCGCCGCTATCGGACTACCCCCTGCGGCGACGATTCCCAGGAACAGGAACTCCGAACTCCCGGCGAGCACCACGCACCCGAGCAGAATCGGTAGCCAGATCGGAAAGCCCGCGCTCACCGCCGTCGCGCCGTAGGAGATCCCGATCACGCCCACGGCCAGGCACACCGCCGCGATGCCCAGCAAAGTGTCCCGATCGAGTGTTCGCCATATCGAACGCATGTTGTTTATAGTGAACATGGTGAGGGGCTTCGTCAATCCGTTCGGCTCCGGAGGCTCCTCTCGGTGACCGCCGCGGATACGAGCAGGGCGCAAGAGGCGGTCGCATAGCGAGGCGGCTCATTGATCTGGTTTCCTGTCGAGTAAGTCAAGGTGCAGGACGCAGACACGGAGCGAGAATGACGCGGCAAGACGCGACGACGACACCTCAGGCGGTGATCGCCGCCGCGCTGCGCCGCGAGCGCACCCGGGCCGGGTTGTCGTTGAGTGAGGTCGCCCATCGGGCGGGCATCGCGAAATCGACGCTGTCGCAGTTGGAATCGGGAACCGGCAACCCGAGCCTGGAAACGTTGTGGGCATTGTGCGTCGCGCTGGATATGCCGTTCTCCCGGTTGCTCGATCCACCGCGCCGGAGCGTCCATGTGATCCGGGCCGGTGAGGGCCCGGTGGTCGCGGCCGAGCGGTCGGAGTACCAAGCGACCCTGCTGGCGGCCGGGCCGGCCAATTCCCGCCGTGACCTGTTTCGTATCACCGCGGAGCCGGGGCATGCGCGCCGATCGGAGCCACATATCGCCGGTGTCGTCGAGCACGTGCTGCTCGCGCAGGGGCATGCGCTGGTCGGACCGGTCGAGGCCCCCGTCGAACTACATCCTGGTGATTACATCGCCTACCCAGGCGATCAGCCGCACGTGTTCGAGGCGCTGGCTCCCCGGACCTGGGCGACGTTGGTGGTCGAGTACACCTGATCCGCTCAGGCCGCGCCTTCGCCCAGATATTGCAACCAGACGGGATCGAGTTCCGCGGTGGTGGACAGCAAACGCCAATGCGGGCCCTTCGGCGAGACCAGAGGCGATCGGAGCGTCCAGCCCAGCTCGCTGAGAAGTTTGTCGGCTTTGCGGTGGTTGCACGGCGCGCAACTGGCGACGCAGTTCTCCCACGAATGCTCCCCGCCGCGGCTGCGCGGGATGACGTGGTCGATGGTCTCGGCCTTGCCGCCGCAATAACCGCAGCGGTACCGATCCCGGTGCATGAGGGCGGCGCGGGTCATGGGGACCCGGGCCCGGTACGGGACGTGGACGTAGCTGCGCAGGCGGATCACCGAAGGAATGGCCACCGACGTCTCGGCGGAGTGCACTATCGGCCCTTCGTCGTTGTGGTGGACGGCGTCGGCCTTGTCGCAGATGAGCAGGACGATCGCGCGGCGTGCGGATAAAGCGGTGAGCGGCTCGTAGGTGGCGTTCAACAGCAGCACCCTGGTTTTGAGCCAGTTCGTGCCCTCGACGAGCGGGGCGGTGGGGCGGGGTCCGTGGTCGTGATGGCCACGATGTCCACCCGGATAATGTTCGGACAAGATGTGCAGCGGAGTAGCCCCCGACCCACGATTGTGGACGTCGGCGGGCTGGAGTTGTCGGTGCGCTCGCGCCTCGTGTGACCGGGCGCTGTGCCGCTGCTTCATCTCGACCTCGATTTCATGATTGGCAGGATCATGTGGTATCTGCAAAGCAGAGACTGTCACCCAGTTGACCATGGAATGTCGGGCATTGCACGGTGATTTTCAACAATGTCCGGTTAACTGTGGCTGAAGTGCCGTTGAGGTGCGATGTTCCAGCCGCTGAGCGGCAGCGTACGGGCAGTGCGGCGGCGTCGCCCGGGCGCGGGCACAATGGACAGCGGCGCATCCGGTGAATCGAGAGGGTTTATGACTTCGGGCGAGCAAACGGCGACGTCGTTCTACGAGGCGGTCGGCGGGGCGGAGACGTTCCGGCGGCTCGTCGCGACGTTCTATCGCGAGGTGGCCGCCGACGAGGTATTGCGCCCGCTCTATCCGGAGGAGGATCTCGGCCCGGCGGAGCGTCGTCTGCGGATGTTCCTCGAGCAGTATTGGGGCGGTCCGCGCACCTACTCCGACGAGCGCGGCCACCCGCGCCTGCGCATGCGGCACATGCCGTTCACCATCGGACCGATCGAGCGTGACGCGTGGCTGCGCTGCATGCGTATCGCGGTCGCCGAGATCGAGCCGGAAACCCTGGACGAGGAGCACCGCAAAGCGCTGCTCGACTATCTGGAGATGGCGGCCAACTCTTTGGTGAATGCCCCGTTCTGACAACGCGTTCACCTCTGGGCCGACCGCCTCTGTGAAAAATGTGTTTTCTACCGCGTTGAGGTGGCGGTGAATTCGCTGATGAACCACGGGTGACGGGAACCTTGCGCGTGAGAGACGATGTGGGGCGAGGTTTTTCGTCTCTATGGCTAAGGTGCTGAATGTTTGCCCGTCATCTGTGGCCGCGCGTCGCCTGAAGGCTTTCGCCGCAGAACTTTGGCACTATTGCGGGTGTGAGTGATGCACCAGCCGTAACGGCGCCGGTGGATCGCACCACGCAGTCGTGGTGGCGGTCGGCCGTGTTCTACCAGGTTTATCCCAGATCCTTCGCGGACTCGAGCGCAGACGGGGTCGGTGATCTCGGCGGAGTCAGGGACAAGCTCGGCTATCTCGAACTGCTCGGCGTCGACGCGCTGTGGATCTGCCCGGTGATGCGGTCGCCGATGGCCGACGGTGGCTACGACGTTGCGGACCCGCGCGACATCGATCAGCTCTTCGGCGGGCTCGCCGCGATGGACGCCCTGATCGCCGAGGCGCATGCCCGTCGGATCAGGGTGACCATGGACCTGGTGCCCAACCACACCAGCGACCAGCATCCGTGGTTCCGCGCGGCGCTGGCGGCGGCGCCCGGCAGTCCGGAACGTGACCGGTACATCTTCCGCGACGGCCGTGGGCCCGGTGGCGCCGAGCCGCCGAACAACTGGCCGAGCATCTTCGGCGGACCCGCCTGGACCAGGATCACCGAGCCCGACGGCACGCCCGGCCAGTGGTACCTGCACATCTTCGCCCGCGAGCAGCCCGACCTGAACTGGTCGAATCCCGAGGTCGCCGCCGATTTCGAGCAGACGCTGCGGTTCTGGCTCGAGCGCGGCGTGGACGGGTTCCGGATCGACGTCGCACACGGCATGGCCAAGCCGGACGGCTTGCCCGACATGCCCCAATTGGGCGTCTCGGCCTTGCTCGCGCACGACGACAGCGACCCGCGGTTCAACAATCCGGCCGTCCACGACATCCACCGCCGGATCCGCAAGGTCGTCGACGAGTATCCGGACGCGGTGCTCATCGGTGAAGTGTGGGTGAACGACAACACCCGCTTCGGCGAGTACGTGCGCGCCGACGAACTGCACTTGGCCTTCAACTTCCGTCTCGCCGAATCGGCGTTCGAAGCCGAGGCGGTGCGCGACGCGATCGACAACTCGCTCGCCGCCGTCGCACCGGTCTTCGCCGTGCCCACCTGGACGCTGTCCAATCACGACATCGAGCGCGAGGTCACCCGGTACGGCGGCGGCGCGCTCGGCGTCGCGCGGGCGCGGGCGATGATCCTGCTGGAGCTCGCGCTGCCCGGCGCGGTGTTCATCTACAACGGCTCCGAGCTGGGGCTGCCCAACGTCGACGACCTCCCCGACCACGTGTTGCAGGACCCGGTGTGGGAGCGCTCCGGGCACACGCAGCGCGGCCGCGACGGTTGCCGGGTGCCGCTGCCCTGGGAAGGCGCCGCGCCGCCGTTCGGGTTCACCACCGCGACGCCGTGGCTGCCGATCCCGCCCGAATGGGCGCCGCTGACCGTCGAGGCGCAACTCGAGGAGCTGGGGTCGACGCTGTCGCTGTATCGACTGGCGATCGAACTGCGGGCACAGCGGCCGGAGTTCGCGGGGGACCGGATCGAGTGGTACGGCAGCCCCCAGGGGTGTCTGGCGTTCCGCAGGCCGGGTGGGCTGGTCTGCGTGCTCAACGCCTCCGACGCTCCCATCCAGCTACCGCCGGGAGACGTGCTGCTGGCCAGTGCGCCGACCGAGGGCGGGCAGCTGCCGCCGAACGCGTCGGCCTGGTTGGTCTGAGGCGCTCGGTGAAGTCCCAGCTCGGGCCGGGTGCAGCCGACACGGACGGCGGCCCGGCGCTACCGGACGGAGAACTACTACAGAGGATCGTCTACCTTTGATCCGTGAGCATTCTCGAGACAGTGCTGATCTTCGTCGGCATTCCACTGGTGATCTACGGCGTAATCGCCGGATTGTCGTTTCTCGGTAAGCCACTGCCTGGCGAGAAGCCGGTCCACTTCGCCCTCGGTCAGGAGTGGACCCAGCCGCCGGTGCTGTGGAGTGCCACCGAAGAGGTGATCGGCTCGGGTCACCACTTTCCGGAAACGCCGCATGGACAGCATGCGGCCATCGAGTCCACCGAGGTGGATCTGATCGGAGGACGGGCAAGTGGCAGGTTCTAAGTGGCCCGCGGTGGTCGAAGCCGAGTTGCCGCATGGATACGCGATCACCAGCAGCGGGCGCGTCTCCGGCGTGCACGAGGCGGGCGATGTGTTCAAGGAAGCGCCGTTCAACGATGAAGAGCGGCTCACCATGGACAACGTGCTCACCGAGGCGACCCGCGCGACCAAGGTGCGCTTCAACGTCTACATCGGCGATCTGGGTGCCGATCCGGCCGCAGGCGCGGACGCGATCTTTCCCGGCACGCCCGAGGCGGAGCATTCGGTGCTCATCGCCGTCTCGCCGAACGAGAAGGCGATCGAGGTTCGCTCGGGCCGGGACGTCGCCGACCGGGCGAACGATCGCGTCTGCCAGCTCGGCGTCACCGCCGCGCTGAGCTCGTTCCGGCAGGGCCAGCTGATCGACGGCGTGGTCTCCGCCGTCCGCGTGATGGCCGCCGCCATCGGGCGGTAATCTCCGCCGGCGCCTGCGGCTGGATGTTCCCGGCGCGTCCACCCGATCACCGGGTGGACGCGCCGGTTTCGTTCTTACGGCTGTGCGTCGAAGGCGCGGGCGCGCAGCGAGCGCTCGATGCCCGCCTTGCCTTCGCTGACCAGGCGGCGCAGCGCCGGAGGGTGGTCGCCGGCGAGGAACTTGTCCGCGACGGCCACCGCGTCCTCGCTGATCGCCCAGTGCGGGTAGAGGCCGACCACCACGGTCTGGGCGACCTCGCTGGAGCGACGCTCCCAGACGCCGGGGACCTCGGCGAAGTACCGTTCCACGTACGAGGTGAGCAGCTCATCTTGCCCAGCGGGCGCGAAGCCGCCGACGATCGAGCGGGCCGTGACGTTGGGCACCGAGTCGTCGCCCATCACCGTCGCCCACGCCTGCTCCTTCACCTCGGCGATCGGACGCGCCGTCGCCGCGGCGGCCGCCTGCCGCTTGCCCGCCGCGGTGGGATCGTTGGACAACTCCTGGTCGATGACCGGCGTATCGAGCCCCTCGGCATCGATCTCGCCCGCCGCCGCGAGCGCGGCCACGATCCGCCAGCGCAGGTCGGTGTCGACCACCAGGCCCGGCAGCCCGACCTTCGCCGGATCACCGTCGAGCAGTTCGCGCAGCACCTCGGTGTGCCAGGCCGACAGCTTCGCGCCGGTCAGCGCGTTGACGAAGGCCAACTGGTGGTCGGAGCCCGGCTCGGCTTCGCGCGCCAGTTCGAGCAGCCGGTTCGCGTACTCCGGCCAGCCGGTGGTGGCGGCCCACTCCGGATCGGCGTAGCTGCCCAAGGTGGTGTTGGCCTGCATGAGAAGCCGCTGCACCACGCCGATCTCGGTCTCGGCGCCGACGCCCCGCCCGACCAGCGCGACGAAATCGCGGGCGCGGAACTCGGCCTGACGGGTCATCTCCCAGGCCGCCGACCAGGCCAGCGTGCGCGGCAGCGGCTGCGCGATGTCGGCGATGCGGTTGACCAGCACGTCGAGCGAATCGGCGTCCAACCGGATCGAGCAGTAGGTCAGGTCGTCGTCGTTGACCAGCACGAACTGGCCGCGGGGAACGCCGATCAGTTCGGGCACCTCGGTGCGTTCGGCGGCATCGAGATCGAGTTCGACCCGCTTGATGCGAACCAGCTTCCCGTCCTGGTCGTCGTACACGCCGACGGCGAGGCGGTGCACGCGCCGCTCGCCCGCGCCCGGCTGGGCACCCTCCTGCACCACCGCGAACGAGCTGAACCTGCCTTCGGCGTCCACCTCGAAGTCCGGGCGCAAAATGTTCAAGCCGGTGGTCTTGAGCCACTGCGCGCCCCAGGTGGACAGATCGCGTCCGGACGACTTCTCCAACGCCGACAGCAGATCGTCGAAGGTGGCGTTGCCGTAGGCGTGGTCGGCGAAGTACGCGCGCAGGCCGGCCAGGAACGGCTCCAGACCGACGTAGGCGACGAGCTGCTTCAGCACACTGGCGCCCTTGGCGTAGGTGATGCCGTCGAAGTTCACCTCGACCGCGGCGAGATCGGGAATGTCGGCCGCGATCGGGTGGGTGGACGGCAGCTGGTCCTGCCGATAGGCCCAGGACTTCTCCACGTTCGCGAACGTGGTCCAGGCGTTGGTGTACTCGGTCGCCTCGGACTGGCACAGCACCGACGCGAAGGTGGCGAACGACTCGTTCAGCCACAGGTCGTCCCACCACTTCATGGTGACCAGGTCGCCGAACCACATGTGCGCCATCTCGTGCAGCACGGTCTCGGCGCGGCGCTCGTAGGAGGCCCGGGTGACCTTGGACCGGAAGACGTAATCCTCCAGGAAGGTCACCGCGCCGGCGTTCTCCATCGCGCCCGCGTTGAACTCTGGGACGAACAGCTGGTCGTACTTGCCGAACGCGTACGGGACGCCGAAGTTGCGGTGGTAGAAGCCGAAACCCTGCTTGGTCTCGGTGAACAGTCGTTCGGCGTCCATGTGCTCGGCCAGCGAGGCGCGGCAGTAGATGCCCAGCGGGATGCTGCCGTGCTCGTCGGTGTAGACGTCGGTCCACTGCGCGTACGGGCCGGCGATGAGCGCGACCAGGTAGGTGCTCATCTTCGGGGTGGTGCGGAAGACGTGCTTGCCCGGCTCCGGCGCGAGCGTTTCCACGACGGCGGCGTTGGAGACGACCTGCCAGTCGGCCGGGGCGGTGACGGCGAGGTCGAAGGTGGCCTTCAGGTCCGGCTGGTCGAAGCAGGCGAACATCCGCTTGGCGTCGGCGGTCTCGAACTGCGAGTACAGGTAGACGGCGTCGTCGGCCGGATCGACGAACCGGTGCAGGCCCTCTCCGGTGTGCGAGTACTCGCAGTCGGCCTCCACCACCAGCTCGTTGCGCTCGGCCAGGTCGGTCAGCGTGATCCCGGTCGACTCGTCGTATCCGGAAACGTCCAGGGCGGTGCCGTTGAGCACCGCCGAGCGCACGCCACGGGCCACGATGTCGATGAACGTGCTCGCGCCCGGCGTAGCGGTGAAGGTCACGGTGCTGCGGGAGAAGAAGGTCTGCTCGCCCGGTTTGCCCGCCCCGTCGGTCAGATCCAGCTCGACGCGGTAGTTCTCGACCGCTACCGTGGCGGCGCGTTCGATCGCCTGGTCGCGAGTGAGGTTGGGTGCGGACATAAGGCTCCTTCGTGGTCGAAGAACTGGCACGGGCGACACCCACAATGCCACCTCGGTGTGGCAGGTCGCGCGGGACTTTCCCGACCAACCCTAGTGATGCGGACGGCGCGACGGCCACGGCCGGACAGCGGCGGTATTGTGCCTGGTGCAGCGCAGGTTCACCACCACGGATTCGGAGGCTCGACGTTGAAGCATGTGCACGCCGGGAAGGTGCGTGACCTGTACGAGGACGGCGACACGCTGCTGCTGGTCGCTTCCGACCGGGTGTCGGTGTACGACGTGGTGCTGCCGACGCCGATCCCCGAGAAAGGCGCCCTGCTGACCCAGCTGTCGAACTGGTGGTTCGAGTTCTTCACCGACGTGCCCAACCACGTCGTCTCCGCCACCGACGTGCCCGCCGAGTTCGCGGGCCGCGGCATCCGGGTCAAACCGCTGAAGATGGTCGGGGTGGAATGCATCGCGCGCGGCTACCTGACCGGTTCCGGGCTGGTGGAATACCGGCAGACGGGCTCGGTGTCCGGGGTCGCGCTGCCGCCCGGGCTGCGCGAGGGCGACAAGCTGCCGGAACCGATCTTCACCCCGACCACCAAAGCGTCCGAGGGGCACGACGAGTCGATCACCTTCGCGGACGTGGTGCACCAAGAGGGGCGCGAGGTCGCCGAACGACTGCGCGAACTGACCCTGCACATCTATGCCCGCGGTGCTGCGCACGCCGCAGAACGCGGCGTCATCGTCGCCGACACCAAAGTCGAGTTCGGTTGGGACGGTGACGTTCTCACCCTCGGTGACGAAGTGCTCACTTCGGATTCCTCGCGTTTCTGGCCCGCCGACGAGTGGGAGCCGGGCCGGCCGCAGCGCTCGTTCGACAAGCAGTTCGTCCGCGACTGGTCCACCTCCACCGGCTGGGACAAGGAGCCGCCCGGCCCGCAGATCCCGGCCGATGTGGTCGAGGCGACGCGCCAGAAGTACGTGGAAGCCTACGAACTCCTCACCGGCCGGACCTGGGCGGGCGTGTCGAGGTAGCGGTCAGTCCGCCAGTCGCTCGGCCAGCCGCTTCAAACAGGGCCGCTGGCCCGCGACCAGCTTGTCGCGTGCGGTGGCCGGGTCGAACCACTCGGCGCGATCGATCTCGGGGAACTGCGTGAACCGTCCGGAGCGCGGCGGCCACTCCAGCTGAAAGGTTCCCGGCACCACGGCGGCGGGATCGAGATCGCCCTCGACGGCCCAGACGGTGAGGACCTTCTTGCCCGCGCTGCTTCCGTATCGCACCTCACCCAGCGGCAGCCACGTACCGTCCGGGACCGGCAGTCCCAGTTCCTCGGTGAACTCGCGGCTCGCCGCGGACCGTGCGTCCTCCGCGTCCGGCTCGTACTCGCCTTTCGGAATCGACCACGCGCCCGCGTCTTTTCGCGCCCAGAAGGGGCCGCCCATGTGCCCGAGCAGCACCTCGACGGCGCCGTCCGAGTCGCGGCGGAAGAGCAGGACTCCGGCGCTGTGTTTGTCTGCCACACGCGTAGTCTGCCTGGTCGCCGCCGTTCAGGGGCACGTCTCGTCCACTGCTGCGCGGCGCGTGCTCGTACGAACGCGCCGCCATCGCCCCGCGTCCTGTCGCGCGCGAGGCGCGCTCGCCGCATGGACTGGCGAACATCGCCGCATGGACTGGCGACATCGCCTCCCGAGGCGAGAGGTCGAGCGTAGAGGCGCGAGGCCGGAGCAGCCTTTCCGGAACTACCGGACGAGATCCGTACGAGCGTGTCGCAGCCGTGCGGCGCGGATGGTGAGGTAGTCGCGTTCTGGGGTGCTCGTCGTGCGGGCCGCGGCCTTGGCATAACAGGCGGCGGCCGCATCGATGTCGCCCGCCATCTCGTGCAGATGGCCGCGCACGGCGTCGAGCCGATGCGTGCCCGCCAGCCGGTCGTCGAGCGTGGCGGCCAGCGCGAGACCGGCTTCCGGTCCCGACACCATCGCCGTCGCCACCGCCCGGTTGAGCGTCACCATCGGACTGTCCGAGAGTCGCTCGAGCCGGTCGTACAGCGCCAGGATCTTGGTCCACTCGGTGTCCTCGGCGCGGGTGGCCTGGGCGTGCAGGACCGCTATGGCGGCTTGGATCTGATACTGCCCGCGCAGGCCCTGCGCCAGCGTGCCGGTGATGAGGGCCGTCCCTTCGGTGATCAGCCCGCGATCCCACAGCGCGCGGTTCTGTTCGGCCAGCGGGATCAGCTCGCCGTGCGCTCCGGTGCGTGCCGCGCGCCGGGCATCGGTGAGCAGCATCAGCGCGAGCAACCCGGTGACTTCGGGGTCCGCGGGCAACAGCCGGTGCACCGCCCTGGTGAGCCGGATCGCCTCGTCGGACAGATCGGTGCGCTGCAAGTCGGGCCCCGAACTGCTGGTATGTCCTTCGCTGAAGATCAGGTACAGCACGTGCAGCACCGCGCCGAGCCGCTCGCGCCACCGCTCGTCACCCGGTTGCGCGAAGGGGCGCTCCACCGTGGCCAGCTTCTTCTTCGCCCGCGTGATCCGTTGCGCCATCGTCGCTTCCGGCAGCAGGAAGGCGCGGGCGACCTGTTCGGTGCCGAGCCCGCCCACCGCGCGCAGCGTCAGCGCTATGGCCGCGGCAGGCGACAGCGCCGGGTGGCAGCACAGGAACAGCATGGTGAGCGTGTCGTCGTGGTCCACAGGGACGGCGTCGGTCACCTCGCGATCGAAGGCGGTGGTCTCCCTGCGCCGCCGCGCGACTTCCGCGCGCACGGCGTCGGCCATGCGCCGCTGCGCGACCTGGATCAGCCAGGCCCGCGGATTGTCCGGCATGCCTTGCCGCGGCCATTGCGTCGCGGCCGCGAGCAGCGCCTCCTGCAGTGCGTCTTCGGCGGTGTCGAAGTCGCCGAAGCGGCGGACGAGCGTTCCGAGGACCTGCGGCGCCAGCGCGCGCAGCAGGTCCTCGGTGCTCGCCGGGAGCGGTGTGTCGTCGGGCACCGCACGCCGGTCGCTCATTGCTCGGTGGCGGGGGCGCCCATCACCGCGCGAACTTCGATGTACTCGCCTATCGGTGCACCGCCGGGGCCGGGGGCGGCGGAGGCCTGCGCGGCGATCTCGTAGGCCCGTTCGGGGCTGTCCACGTCGACGATCCAGTACCCCGCCAAGAACTCCTTGGTCTCCGGGAAAGGCCCGTCGGTGACCACCGGGGCCGACCGGCCGTCCGAACTGACGATCCGCGCGTCCTCCGGCCCGGCGAGCCCCTGTGCCTCCACCAACTCGCCCGCCTCGGCCAGTTGCGCACCCAGTGCGCGCTGGAAGTCTATGTGCGCCTGGATCTCTTCCGGGGACCATTCGTTGATCGGTGTGTCGCAGTACGCGGTGCGCCCGTAGGTCTTCAGCAGCATGTACTTCACGATTCGTTTCCTCTCCTGCGGCATTGGGCCGTATCGAGCGCCTCGGTGGCGCTCGCGAAGAGGGTCGGAGCCCAGCGCGTGGATCCGACATGTCTTTCCGGTGATCCACATCACAGTTGCGTCGTGGTGTCGGCCAGCTGATCCGGGTCGACCGGTTCGCCCGCGAGGATCAATTCCTTGATCCGGTCGGTCACGTCCCAGACGTTGACGTTCATCCCGGCGCGCACGCGGTTGTCCGAGTCCAGCCAGAACGCCACGAATTCGCGAGCCGCCGTGTCGCCGCGCACGACGACCCTGGCGTAGTCGCCCGGCGTGGCGAAGCCGGTGTACTCCATGCCCAGGTCGTACTGGTCGGTGAAGAAGTAGGGCAGCCGGTCGTAAGCGGCCTGCTCACCGAGCATGGTCGCGGCCGCGACCGCTGGTTGATTGAGCGCGTTCGCCCAGTGCTCCACCCGGATGCGCCTGCCGAGGACCGGGTGCTGTTGCGCGGCGATGTCGCCGACCGCGACGATGTCCGGATCGCTGGTGAGCAGGCGCTCGTCGACGAGCACGCCGTCTTCCACGCCGAGCCCGGCATCGGCGGCCAGCTCCACGTTCGGCCGCGCGCCGACGGCGACCAGCACCGCGTCGGCTTCGATCGTGCTGCCGTCGGCGAGCCGGACACCGTTGGCCACCTCGGTCGCGATGGCATCTTCGGTGGTGATCGCCTCGACCTGGGCCTCGAACCGGAAGTCGACACCGTTGGCCCGGTGCAGGTCGGCGAACACCCGGCCCATCTCCGGGCCGAGCACCGCCCGCAGTGGCAAGTCGGCGCGTTCGACGATGGTCACCTCGACGCCCGCCGCCCGAGCCGCCGCGGTGACCTCCAAGCCGATCCAGCCCGCTCCGATGACGACGATCCGGCGCGCGCTGCCGAACAACTCGATCAACGTGTCGGAGTCCTCGATGGTCCGCAGCGTGTACACGTTCGGCGCGTCGGCGCCGGGAACGGACAGTGTGCGCGGCGTCGAACCGGTGGCGAGCGCGAGCTTGTCGTAGGGCAGTGTGGAGCCGTCGGGCAGGGTGATCGTCTTCGCTCCGGGGTCGAGGCCGGTGACGGTGGTGCCGAGGCGGACTTCGACGTGGTGGTCGCGGTACCACTGCGGGGGAGCGACAAGGAATTCGGTGAACGACTTCTTGCCCGCGAGGTGGTCCTTCGACAGCGGCGGCCGATCGTAGGGCAAGTGCTCCTCGGCGCTGATCAGCGTCACGCTTCCGGGGAAGTCCTTGGCTCGCAACGTTTCCGCGATCTTGGCCGCGCCCAGTCCGCCGCCGACGATGACGAAACGCTGGTCAGAACTCATAGCGGACTCCTTACTCCGAAGGGAACCAGACTCCTGCCGCCCAACCCTACTGGCAGCCGTGGCGGCGGCTCGGGAAAACGGCGCGCCGGGTGGGAACGAATCGCCGGCCGCCGTGGTTGCTCGGTAGGGCGGCGAGCGTGTGCGCGCCGTCCGTCCGCGTGCGATCGAGAGGAAGCCGCTTGTGACCGAGAAAGCCGCCAAGGACGTCGCCGATTTCTGGTTCGACCCGTTGTGTCCCTGGTGCTGGATCACGTCCCGCTGGATCCTCGAGGTTCAGCAGGTGCGCGACATCGAAGCCCGCTTCCACGTGATGAGCCTGGCGGTGCTGAACGAGGGCAAGGACATGCCCGAGCAGTACCAGGAACTGCTCGACACGGGCTGGGGACCGGTCCGCGTCGCGATCGCGGCGGCGCGGGAGCACGGCGACAAGGTGCTGTTGCCCTTGTACACCGCGATGGGCACCCGCATCCACAACCGGCGCGCCGAGTACGAACGCGACAGCAGCAAGGAGTCCCTCGCCGCGGTGATCGCCGACTCGCTGGCGGAGGTAGGCCTGCCCGCCGAACTGGCCGCGGCCGCGGAGAGCGCCGACTACGACGAGGCGCTGCGCGAGAGTCACCACGCGGGCATGGACAAGGTGGGCCCGGACGTGGGCACCCCGACCATCCACATCAACGGCACCGCGTTCTTCGGTCCGGTCCTGTCCCGGATTCCGCGTGGCGAGGAGGCGGGCAAGGTCTGGGACGGCGCGGTGGCGCTGGCCTCTTATCCGCACTTCTTCGAGCTGAAGCGCACGCGGACCGAAGACCCGTCGTTCGACTGAGCGCCGGACGGCGACCGCCCCGGTCAGAGCACGGACTTCGGCGGGCTCGCCGGCGCCTGACCGTAGGAAGTGGGATAACCACCCGCGGGCGCGCCTGCGCCCGCGGGCGGTTCCGGGCGCAGGAACATTTTTCCGTGCCTGCTGCGATCGCGCAGCGCCCACATTCGCCAGGTGAGTACCGGGTGGCTGGACAGGGCGTTCACCATCCAGACGAAGAAGCCCTTCTCGAGAGCTGCCCGATCTGCCATCTCGTCGAAGCCGACCAGCCGATTCATGTACTTGCCCGCGGCCAGGGTGCCCATGGCGCCGGGCGCTCCGGTGTGCCGGTTGCAGTAGCCGTGGTTGTCGGCGGTGTACTCCTGCGCGCGGATCAGGCTGCTGCCGATGATCGGCAGGAACGGCACCAGGAACATGCCCAGTTGCCGCCAATACGAGGTGTGCCCGGCCGCGATGTGGCCCACCTCGTGGCCGATGATGAAGGCCAACGCGTCGGGTTCGCGGGCGGCGCCGCCGATCTCGAACAGGTCGCTGTAGACCACCACATAGCGCCGGAAGCCGTGTCCGCTGGCGAACGCGTTGATCTGGCCGTTGCCGAGCACCACGTACGCGTCCGGCACCTTCGCCATGCCGAAGCGAGCGGCGGCGTCCACCACCAACTGGTAGCCCTCGGGGAACTGGGTCGGCGACATCTTCACGCCGTTCACCCGCTGACTGGCGTAATTGACGCCGCGGCCGAACCACAGCAGCAGCGGGGCGGCCGCGAAGGCCACGACGTACTGGTCGAAGTTGCCGGTGGCCAACAGCACCAGCGCGATCACATACGCGAACACCGTGAGCACCACCACGATGACGAGCATGGGGATCTCCCAGCTGTGCCGGGCGGGCATGCCGAACGGTGACAGCCCTCGCGGCTGCCGCTGCGGCGGCATCGCGGGCGGCACCGGAGCGCCGGAGTAGGAGCCGTACGGAGCCGGAGACGGGGGTGCGGCCGGATACGAGCCCGAGGTGTACGGCTGGCCGTAGGGCGCGGCAGGTGTCTGCGGAGCCGGGGCCCACCCACCGTGCGGGGCATACGGATCGGTCTGTAGGCCCGCCTGGTCGGGTGGCTGGGGTTCGAACGGCTGCATGGGATGAACTCTATTCAGTTGCCGGGAACGGGGTCGGTGCGTCGGCCGTGTCGCCGGGCCCATGGCGCGAACACAACTGGCGTATCAGCCGATTCGCGCAGGCAGACCGCAGTGTCAATCGCCGGGGATGCCCTCTTGGCCGTCCCCTCCCGGCCGCCTGACACAATGCCTGCCATGCGCGTTTACCTGGGTGCCGACCATGCCGGTTTCGAACTGAAGAATCACGTCAAAGCCCACTTGGAGCAGGCGGGCCACGAGGTCGTCGACTGCGGCGCGCTCGAATACGACGCTCTCGACGACTACCCCGCGTTCTGCATCGAGGCGGCCCGCCGCACCGTCGCCGACCCGGGCAGCCTCGGCCTGGTGTTCGGCGGCAGCGGCAACGGCGAGCAGATCGCCGCGAACAAGGTGCCCGGCGCCCGCTGCGCGCTGGCCTGGAGCGTCGAGACCGCCAAGCTGGCCCGCGAGCACAACAACGCGCAGCTGATCGGCATCGGCGGCCGGATGCACTCCACCGAGGAGGCGCTGGCCATCGTGGACGCGTTCGTGACCACCGCGTGGTCGGACGAGGAGCGCCACCAGCGTCGCATCGACATCCTCGCCGAGTACGAGAAGACCGGCGTCGCCCCGGAAGTCCCCGCGTACTGAGCCGACCGGGGTCGTAACCGGCTGTGCCGGAAGGACATACGCTGCACCGCCTCGCGCGGCTGCATCAGCGTCGCCTCGCGGGCGGTGTGGTGCGCGTATCGAGCCCGCAGGGCAAGTTCGCCGCGGGCGCGGCCCGGGTGGACGGCCAGGTGCTGACCAGGTCCGAGGCGTGGGGCAAACACTTGCTGCACCACTACGAGTCGGGACTGGTCGTGCACGTGCATCTCGGCCTCTACGGCACGTTCACCGAATCCGGGCTGCCGATGGGGGAGCCGGTCGGGCAGGTTCGGATGCGCATGTTCGGGGAACCGGACGGCCAGCCGGGTTTCGGCGCCGACCTGCGCGGGCCCACCGCGTGCGAGATCCTGCTTCCGCCGGAGGTCGCCGCGCTCACCGCTCGGCTCGGCCCGGATCCCCTGCGGCGCGGCGCCGATACCGACCGGGCATGGCAGCGCATCCGTCGCTCCCGCAGACCGATCGGCGCGCTCCTGATGGACCAGCAGGTGGTCGCCGGGGTCGGGAACGTCTACCGCGCGGAACTGTTGTTCCGCCATGGGATTTCGCCGCATCGCCCCGGCGTGGATCTGTCCGCGGGCGAATGGGCGCAGATGTGGACCGATCTCGTCGCGCTGATGCGGGTGGGGGTACGCGTCGGAAAGATGGTCGTGGTGCGCCCCGAACACGATCACGGCGAGCCCTCCTACGCCCCGGACCGTCCGCGCACCTATGTCTACCGTCGTCAAGGCGAGCCCTGCCGGCTGTGCGGAACGCCGATCGCCCATCAGGTGATGCAGGCCCGGAATCTCTTCTGGTGCCCAACCTGTCAACCCGGGTGAGCTCGCCGGATCGCCGTGCCTGTCAGCCCGCGACAGCGGTGTCGATGTCCGGCTCGTCCGCGAGGGCGAAGCGGCGACCACCGGCCGTCTTCGCGGAATACATCGCGCGGTCGGCGCGGCGGAGCAGATCGGTGAAATCGAACGGGCTGCCCGGCGGGTTGTAGGCGGTGCCGACGCTGGCCGACACCGGAACCGGCCCCGCCGAGGACCAGACCGGGTCGCGCAGTGCGGCCACGATCCGGTGTGCGAGGTCACCGAGGTTGTTGCGGTGCGGATTGGTCGCGAGCACGAACTCGTCGCCGCCGTACCGGCAGATCACCGTGTCCGGCGGGCAGGCTTCGCGCAGCCTGCCCGCCAGTTCGACCAGCACCTCGTCACCGATCGCGTGCCCGTATCCGTCGTTGATCTGCTTGAACCGGTCCAGGTCGATCAGCAGCAGTCCGACGCCGCGGGTCGGGTCGGTGGCCATCATGCGCACCTTGTCCTGCAGCAGCGTCCGGTTGGCCAGGTCGGTGAGCGCGTCATGAGTGGCCTCGTGGCGCAGCCGGTGCTGCAACGCGGCGATCTCCTGCACCCGCAGCGACACCTTCGCCGACAGGTTCTGTTCTTGTTGCGCGAGGGCTCGCTCCTGCAGTGCCTGGGCGTAGCTGTCGATGGCCTGACTGGCGATGAACGGCCAGCGCGTGGCCACCAGGGAGCCGGGCGGGCCGGACGGAAAACCGAGCAGCCAGCGCGTGGCCTGCGCCAGCATCCGGATCCGGTCGAAGGGAGCCTCGGCGAGCCGGGCGCCGAGCATTCGCGCTTCGAGCACGGGGAACGGCTCGGACGCGGCGAGGGTGAGCAGGCGCTGGACGATCTCGATCAGTACCGGTTCCAGCTGATGGGGCGCCGCGCCCGACCCGGGCTCGGCGCAGACCGCCCGTGCCCAGGCGCGGGCCATGGTGGCTACCGGGGGCTCGATGCCGGTCGACATCGGACTCACCCGGTGTGAGCGACGTCGGTACCCAGATGCGCTGTACTCACACAGGCGCCGGCGTCACCCTGATCGTTCCCACTGCTACGCGGTTGTGTCCACCTGGTTCGGCGCACGCTCACCGCCCCCTTTCCAGATACCCCCGTCCGGCAAAAAGGATCCTAGCAAGCCGCTCGGCATCGAAAAGCGACGATTTGCAACGTGTTCTCGATGCCTCGCGAAAAGCGATCGGGTACGTGTTCGTTCCCGTCGCGTAGGTGTTACACCCGATTGTCGTTCGCTGCAAAATCGCGCCGCGACGCGCTGACGACACGCTGTAGGAGGTGTGCGGACAGTGATGCGCGCGCCACGGGGGTGGTCCGGGCAGGCCCCGTGGCGCCGGTGTCACGAGAATCTGTTCTCGCACGCGACGTCCTCGTCTTCCGTTCGGAGTTCCGAGCCGATGTCCTGGGCGTTCCAGGGTAGATGGTCGTCTACTCGCGGTCTTCCCTGCCGTGGGGCTCGGGTGGCTGCGTGCGCTGGGGCGAGCCGAGACGCCGCAGCTCGCATCGGTCGACCGCGTGGTGTACGGCCGGGTAGTGTGCGCGCCGGCCGGTCGCGGCGGCGTCGCGGCCGGAGCCGGGGTTGCCGTGTCGTGAGCCGACGATTCGAGGGGTGGACTCGTTCTCGGCGCGCATCGCACCGGTTCGCTCCCGGTGTCGTGACCGTGGCTCCCCGGCACGCCGAGCGTGTCGGCAGTGACGGCGAGTCGTGCGGTCCTCATCGGAATTCCCTCGAGCGAAGTTTCCTGGCGTGAACAGGTGGCGGGTGAGCCACGTTTCCCGGCCGGGGCCAGCGTGTCATTCGAGTTTCGCCCACGGCAATCCGACACGCCAGAGTTTCAATGAAAAATAGCCTCTAAAATTTTTCTCCAGCGTGCCGTCGCGTCCGGTCGGGCGAGCCGTGCGACACTGGGTGCGGCAACCTCGGAGCGCTCCGACGGGCAACCTGCGAGATCTCGCTGCGCGGGGGCCTGATTGGCGTTTCGGAAGCCGGGTTCGGTACAGTCGGATCGCACACGACATCGTGGCGATCCCATCGGTGTCGTATGCCTGCGGGTGTAGTTCAATGGTAGAACCTCAGCCTTCCAAGCTGATGGTGCGGGTTCGATTCCCGTCACCCGCTCCACGGAGCATTCATCCTCGTCGGCGGCCGCCCCGCCGCCGCGAGGGCCACGGGGTGTAGCGCAGCTTGGTAGCGCATCCGCTTTGGGAGCGGAGGGTCGCAGGTTCAAATCCTGTCACCCCGACCATCGTTCGGGGGTGGGGTTCGCGCTCGGCTTTCGTCCGGCGTCGTCAGTAGTGCCGAACGCTTCGGCCTCTTCGATGCTCGGAGCGGTAGGCGTAGGTGTGCCAGCGCGTTTCGCGGGCGGGAAGGCGGAACGGGGTGCACGGAGTCGACGCGGCGGTGTCGCCTCCGGCTGCGCCTGTGGCGCCTGCCGCTGGGCATCTCATGGCAACTCTTCGGCACAGGCCATGCGTAGGTGGGTTCGGCCATTCGCCGGGCGCGTTGTGTTCGACGAACCGAGCCGGGCTACCGCACATTCCTCGCCGCGCTGCCGGAATGACGTGAACAGGATTGTCTACGTAAGTATTCGACAGGGCGGTAGGGAAATACGAGAACGGTCGAAGGTATCCGAAGTTCGTGGCCGCGGCGTCACTGCTCGACTTGGGCCTGCGGGCTGGAGGCCACCGAGGGCGGCGGCAGCTCGGAGTGCCGGGCGAAAGCCTGATCGATGAGCTCGGAAGCGGCGCGGGTGACGATCAAGCGAGCGATCGCCAGGTCGGTCTCCAGCTTGGTGCGATCCCGGGGAGTCCGGGCGGACTCCTCGTAGGTCTGCCCGGCCAGCCGGAAGAACAACTCGGTGGCGAAGCGGTCGGCGATGCGATCGCAGTCGGCGCGCAGACGCTCGACCAACTGGAACGTGTCCTGCATCGGCAGCCCGGTGTCGGTGAGCCGGGTGGCAAGATCGCAGCAGCGCGGGTTCGTCACGCGGTAGGCCTCGAGCGGATCCTCGCTGGAGGCCAGCGCCTGCTTGGCGTAGTCGGGCAGCTCGGCGTAGCTGTCCTGTGGCTCGGTGGTGGCATCCGGGTCCGCTTCGGCCGCGTTCGCGTTCGCGTTCTTCACGCCGAGTACGTCGGCGAGCCCGTCGCCGCGATCCCAGGCCTCCAGCAACTCCCTGATGCCGTTGAGCTTCATGCCCCGCCCCAGCAGGCGGCTGATCGTTTGCAGCCGGTTGAGGTGGTCGGACCCGTAATACCCGATCCGCCCGCGCACCTCCGGCGAGGGCAGGAGACCTCGCTCGTGGTACACGCGGACGCTGCGCACGGTGGTCTCGGCTGCCCGCGCCAGTTCGTCGATCGTGAATTCAGAGTCTGCAGCCATGTTTAAAAGGAAACCATAGTCGGGCCCGCCTGGAAAATGGTCCGTTTCATAACGTGCCGTTAAAGACGGTAGCCAGGTGTTGCTCGGAGGTCAACGAGCCGTTACACAGCGGTACAAGATCTTGTGTGCTGGGCAACAGTGGGCTACCGTGGCGTAGACCAGCTTATCGCGGCTGGCTACCGGGGACTGTTGAGCAGCCCTGATGACCGTCCGATTCATGGGCCACGCACCTGCCACAGGTGTGTGCAAGGCATCCCCGGAGATGGCTATGAGCATTACGCGAACCCTTCCGATGGACACGAGATCCATTGCGCCAGCAAATGTCTCGTCGATTCCGGCAAAGTCGAACCAGCGACCCCCGTGCGCAGACGTCCCTGACAACTGGGACATGGACACCGGGAATCCGGATGCCTGGCGAGCGGCAGTGCGCACCTGTCAGAGTTGCCCCTTGCTCGTGCAGTGCCGTCAGTTGGCGCAGACGCTCACCACCCGCGGTGACGGTCCCCGCGCGATGATCTGGGCGGGCGTCGCCTACGACAACTCGGGCAGCGTCATCGAGAACCTCGACCGGCACCGTGCCGCTCCGATCGACCACAAGCGCCCGATGCGCATCATCCGCAACGGCTCACGGCCGCTGCGCACCGTGTCCACGCTTCCCGCGCCCCGCAGGCACATCGTGCTCGGGCAACCCCTGAAGCCGACCGGTACCGACGGTCTGTGACTATGCTGCGTGAACCTTTGCCGCCTAGTCCCTCGAACGGTGCGTAAGTCATGACACTGCTGGCCCTGGAGATCGGGTCCTCCACGTTCGCGGCGTGCCGAGTCGCCGACGACGTCGAGAAGGATGAGATCCGGAGGATCCCGATCCCCAGCTCCGGCGCGTGGGACCGTTGCCGGGACATCCTGCTCGAAGCCGCGGGTGGGGGCGAGGTCACCGCCCTCGGCATCGCCTCGGCGGGACCGATCGATATGGCGGCGGGTGTTGTCGCACCCGCGGACGTGCCCGAGTGGCGTGCGGGTTTCGCGATCGTGGACGCTGCGCGAAAGTTGTTTCCAACCGCAAAAATTCAGCTGGCGCTGGACGGAGTCTGCCTGGCGCTGGCCGAGCGGAGCCTCGGCGTCCTGAACACGGTGATGGACGCCATGGTGATCACCGTGTCCGACCGCATCAGTGGCGGAGTCGTCGTCGGCGGATTCACGGTGGTCGGGCGGACCGGCAACGCGGGACATGTCGGCCATGTTCTCGTTCCCGGCTTCGACGAACGCTGCGTATGCGGCGGGCGCGGCTGCCTGGAGGCCGTTTCCAGTGGGGCGTCGGCGGTGCGCTGGGCTCGGGAGCAGGGATGGACCGGCACCTCGGTGTCCGACCTCGTAGAGGCCGGCCGTGCTGGTGACGCCATTCCCGCCGCTGCGCTCGGCCGAGCGGGTACGGCGCTCGGCCGAGCTGTCGCATCGGTAGCGGCGTTGCTCGACATGGACCTCGTCGTCATCGGCGGCTCGATGGCCGAAGGCGGTCCCACCCTGTGGAAACCGCTGGGCGAGGCGGTCGCCACGCACGCCAGACTGAGCTATCTGCCGGGGTTGCGAGTCATTCCTTCCGAACTCGGCGATATCGCAGTGCTCGCGGGCGCCGGCGTGTTGGCGGCAAGCATCGGAGCGTGACGCCGTTCGTACTTCAGGGTATCCCGCTGCGAGAGAGGGATATAGCTAGCTGCAGGATTAGCTACGTGAATGCCATCTACCTCGTTTTCAGCCGCTGTTCGAGTCACTGCCGCCGGTTTGCGCTCGGTGTGCCGTCAGGTCGCGGGCCGGTCTCGGCCAGGTGGGCACTGAACTTAACGTGAACAAAATGAACATCCCCATGGTGTTCGATGAACGTGCTGCACACTTCATAGCAATGCGGCGTGTTCCTTAGGAGTTGATTGAGCCGCTGAACAACGGTACATTGCCTAACGTCACATGTTGTCTCATCCGGGTTGGAGCGGATCCGGAGGAACGGCTGGGTACGGGCAAGTGCGAAGCGAAGTGGCGCAGTGATTCCATGGGTGACTATCGAGACGTTGGCGCCGGACGGCATGTCCGTGGCGTCGGTGGGGGATGCGCCGCGTGAGTTCGCGAGCTGGCAGCGGGTATTGCAGCGAACGCTGTCGAAAGCGCCCGCCCTGTACGACAAGCTAACGACCGCGGGATTGACGGAGGCGATTCACACCGCGCATGATCAAGCCAAGGATGTCGACCTGGTCATTCAAACGCGCGCTGGCAAGCACCAACTGCTCATCCGTCCGATCTTCGGACCGGCCGGTGACGTGCACGCTGTGCGGCTGTGGCTCGGCCCGGCGTCCGAACGGGTGCCCACCTTGCGCCCGGCGGTGGGCGCCATCTGGGACTTGAGTAGTCAGACAATCCAGCAACCGAGCGGTATCACGCGGCTGTCCGGCAGCGCCGCGGAACAGTACGTCCCGAGGCTGTCGATCGCGGAACTGTTCCACCGGGTGTCGAGCTTCGATCGGCATGCGGAGGTTCTCGATCTCCTCTACGACCCCAAGCCGGGTGACCGGATGCAGTTCGACACCACCGTGGTGCACGGGTTCGGCCGCCCGGCGCAGTGGCGGATCACGATTCGCGCCCGTGACGACGAGCGCACCCGCGGCGCCTGGTGGTTGATCGAGGACGTCACCTCGGAGAACGCACCGCCGGCGTGGCCAACCTTGGAGCGAATCGGGTTGCGCGAGGCGCATCGCCGGGCAGGAACGCACCTGGCCGTGGTGCAACTCGAGCGCACCAGCATCTCGCACTGGCTCACCGATCCCGCACCGTGGGTCAGGTGGGACTATCTCTTCCGGCCCGTCGACGTGTTCCATCCCGACGACCGTCCCCGGCTCGCGGAACTCGGCGAGCGGCTGCGGTCCGGTGAAAGCGCGGGCGTGACTCTGCGGGTGCTCAACTACGGGGGTGGTTACACGCCCACATCGCTCCTGCTCTACCCCTATCCCGGGTACTCGAGCAGACAGCTGGCTATCGCGCAGCTGGTTCGCGCCGCTGACGACGTCCCGCTGCTGGAAACCCATCGCCAGGTGCTGGAGTCGCGGCAGCGCAGCGCGCCGATCGGCTATGACGAACAATTGCGGCATTGGCTCGCGGGGAGGATGAAAAGCAACCCCGCCTGCTGACGTTTGATTCCCATCGCTGGGAACTACCGGCCGGTTAAATAACGACTGTGCTCTCTACCATTTCGGGAGTGAGGACAGTGGTTCGTAGTCCGGCAGATTCTGGTGAGGCACTGCTTCGCCGGATGGCCGCACGCCGCCGTCGCGACAACATTGTGGTGGCCGTACTGGCAGTACTCGCCGTGCTCGGCGGCGGCCACGCTGTTCTCAGCGTCTTCGACACCCCCCCGCCTCCGCCGTCGGACGCTTCGACGACGGCAATTGTCGGGCGTGCCCAATTGGCGGGCTCTTTCGCCGAGCAGTTCGTCGTCACCTATCTGACCGCCGTTGCGGGGCAACAGGATCGGATCGGCGAATTCGTAGGCTCCAACCAGCAGATCACCTTGCCTTCGTCCGCGCGTCAAGTGTCCGACCCGTCGGTCGCCTATGTGTCGCGCGTGATGTCGACCGGCGCGGTCGATGTCTGGTCGGTGACGGTCTCGGTGCGAGTCGGCAAAGCCGGCGCCGCCGCCGCGCCGGATCATCGGCAGTTCTATCGCGTCGCGGTGTCGGTGTCGGATGGACGGCTCCGTGCGCTATCGATGCCCGCGGTGGTGCAGCCTCCCGCGAAGGGCGTCGACCTCAAGCTTGCCTACGGCTCGCCCTGCGCACCGGACACACCACTCGGTCAGGTCGCCGCAGGTTTCCTGAGCGCCATGCTGGCAGGCAGCGGCGACGTGGCGCGATACACCACACCGGATGCCGGGCTGGCCGCACTCAAGCCCGCTCCCTACACCGCCGTCGAGTTGACCTCGCTCACCACGGATGATTCGAGCTGCGGCTCCGGTGGCGCGAAGGCCCAAGTGCTGGCCACCGTCAACCCCAAAGCCGACACCGGCGCCGCCGCGACACTGGCCTACCCGCTCACCATGATCCGCAACGGAGGCCAGTGGCAGGTGGTGTCGATAGATCCGATTCCCGCCTTGTCGAGTCCGCTGGCGGTGGTGGTCGGCCAGGATTCCCGCGGTGGAGCACCGCCCACTTCGACCTCGTCTTCCTCGCCGTCGGTGACGATTCCGCCGGCGACGCAGAACTGATCCGAGAGGCAGCCCGATGGGTAATCTCAGCAACATCCTCTATGGCGTCCTTATCTTTGTCCGGTGGGGCGGGATGATCATCATCGCCATCGTCACGATCGGCGTGGTTATCTCCGAGGCAGCGAAATCCAGACTGTCGCCGGCGCGGATCATCGTCGTCTTCGGCTCGGGGTTGATGGCCGGGGTGGTGATCTGGATTCTGCCCACGACCATCAACTACGCGCGAACGGACGCCAACCTCATCGTCCCCGATCACCCTATCGGCGGGTATCGATGACCCAAGTGATCAAGGTGTTCACGCCGATCAAACGTGTGCCCACGATGATCGGCAAGGCGCAGAACGGGCAGAAACTCCCGTTCGGCCCCTACACCCTGCCCCAGGTCGCCGCCGCCGTGGTGATGATGTCGGTGACCTCGGTGTGCGCGATGGCCTTCCCGGTCAATCCCGCCGTCACCTTCATCGCGGGTCTGGCGATGACCATACTGGCGGTCTTCGTCCTAGGACTCGTGCCGTACACCGGGGTTCGGATGACCTCCCGCGCTTTATGGCTGGGCAGGCTCGTCGTCTACCGCAAGCCCGTGTCGGCCTCCGGCATGCCGATCACCGGTGACTCGGCCCGCCACACCATGTTCATCGAGGAGACGGTGGTTCTCTTGCTGCCCGACCGCGTCGACGCGGCGGAGACCCCGGAGCCGAAATCCGGTATCCGGCTGCTCGAGGTGATGAGCGGGGGCGGCAAGGCGACCGACTTGTGGCGGCGACTGAATGGAAACGACGGCAACGGCAGCGATCCAGCCCCCGGAGGAAGCCCCTGATGGCACTCGGACGAGATCTACAGCCCACGGCCGCGATCCGCGGCAATCTCCAGTTCACCCATTCCGGCCTGGTCACCGCCACTTACTTCATCAATCCGCTCGGCTACGGATTGCGCAAGGCGAGCGACAAATACGACGTGAAGATGGCGCACCACTCGCTGATCACGAACTTGCCGAGTGGGTCGCTGCTTTTGGGCATCCAGGCGCGGCTGAACACGATCGACGTGCTCACCAAAATGGTGGAGGGCGTCGACCTGGACGAGTGCGAGGACTACGCCGACGAGGTGGTGGCCTCCTATGAGCGCGTGCATGCGATCATGCCGCAGACCCGCGTCTTCCTGCTCTCGATCCCGGTAGGGACCAGCAACTCCAGCATGTCCGCGTTGTCGCGCCTGTGGCGTGGCAGCACCACCACCATCGATGCGACAGCGATCTCCCGTGCCGACCTGGATGAGTACGACGAGAAGGCGAACCAGATCCTGTCCAGGATCGGCGGAGACTTCGATCCGGTCCCGGTACCCGCGGCGTTGTTCCAATGGTTGTGGGAGCATTATCTTTCCCGCGGCGCGGCCGGAGATCCGGTGGCGCCCACCCGTGCGGGCGCGCTGGACGACGCGACGGCCGCGGTGTTCCGCTCCGCCGCGCTCGACGAGGGGGCCCAGGCCGATAGCAACCGGCGTATCCGGCCGTCGTTCGTCCCTGTGATCAAGGTGGTACAGCCGGATTTCGAGTACCGCCCGTCCTATCAGGCGATGCTGACGCCCCACTCCTTCCCCTACTCGGGCATGACGTTTCCCGGCGGCAGTGAGTTCTTGAACGTGCTCGAAGGTCTCGGCGACGTCACCGTGGACTGGGGAATGCGGATCTCGACCAAGCCCGCCGAACTGGTGCTCAAGAACAACGAACTCAACCTGCGCAGGCTGGGCGAGCAAATGGATCAGCGCGATCAGGAGGTCTCGTTCGCGCAGAACACGCTTGCTTCGAAAGCGCAGATGCTCGGTGAGTACAACCATCATTTCGAAGTAAACGGCGGCGAATCGGAAGTCTCGTTCACCACTGTGATCGCCATCGGCGGCCCCTCGCGCGACGCCACGATGGACGCGGTCAACACCCTCAAGCGTCGGTACAAGCGATTCCAGGTCGACATGACGGCTCCGGTCGGCGCGCAAGTGGACCTCTGGTCGATGCTGATCCCCGGTAGCCCGCCGCGCCGAGCTTTCGACGACTTCGCGCACATCGTCCCCTCGGACATGTGGGCCGCTTTCGTGCCGTTCACCACCAGTCAGATCGGTGACGACAGCGGCCCGGTGATCGGGGTCAACCTGCTGTCGGGGCATTTCGAGCCGATCCACTTCGGCATCATGGAGGCCGCGCTGCACGACCTGTCCGCCTCGTTCGCGGTGACCGGCGAACTCGGCTCGGGGAAGTCGTATTTTCTCAAGCTGATGGCTGTGCTCGTGCACGACATGGGCGGGCAGTTCCTCGCTATCGACCGCAGTCAGGTCGGCGAATGGGAGCATTTCGCGCGGTCGATCGATGACGCGGTCATCATCGACCTGGCCAATCCCACGGTGTCGCTGGACCCGCTACGGTTGTTCAACCCACGGATCGCGGGTGAGCGTGCGCTGGACTCGATCCTTCCGCTGCTGGATCTTTCACCGACCTCGGGCGCGGGCGCAGCGGTGAGCAATCTGTTGTCCGCCAGGGGCATGGCCGAGCACAAGATCAAGAGCCTGCTCGATCTGTTCAACGTCGTACGCCGGTTACGGGAGCACCCCGAACGGGGGGAGGAGTACGCCGATCTCGCCGCACGGCTGAGCACCGTGGTGGAGCGGGTGCCGGTGCTGTTCGACCCCACGCTGCGACCGCTGCGCCTCGACGCCGCCGCGACCGTCGTGCGCAGCCACCACCTGCAACTGCCCACCGCCGAGGAACTGACCACTCCGCACCTGTACAACCGGCTGCCGTTGACCAAGCGGCTCGGTACCGCGCTCTACGAGTTGGTCGGTGTCGCGGCGCGGGAGGCATTCCTCTCCGACAACGGCAGATTCGGCCTGCTGGTCGGCGACGAAGCGCACCATTTCACGCAGACGCAGGTCGGCTCGGCAGTTACGTCGGATTTCAGTCGCGACGGCCGTAAGCATTTGGCCGCGATCGGGCTCGCTTCGCACGACCCGGCCACCGACTTCCAGGGCGCGGCGCACAACCTCATCCCGAACCGGTTCGTCTTCCGTCAGCGCGACGAGACACTGGCGCGCAACAGCTTGGAGTGGCTGGGCGTCGACCTGGACGAAGCTCCCTTCTTGTTGCAGATCCTACGGGAAGAGACCTCACCTCCGGTCGGACCCGGTCGCCAGATTCCCGAGGAGCGACGAGGCGAGATGTTCATGCGTGACGCACTCAACCGCATCGGTCGGGGCAAAGTTCTCGGTCCGGCGCGTCCGGACCGCGCCGCGGCCATCACCAGCACCCCCACCAGCGTCAGCGGCATGCGATCGGCGCTACCGGAGCGGTCGGTACGTTCATGAGATCGTTGCGTGCCTCGAGCGTTCGAAGAGATCAGCCTTCCTTCGGGATGCCTTGGGAACCACAGTTCTTAGACACCGAGCGTTGGCGGCCGCAGGTAATATTCCGACGGTTCCGGACCTGGGTCGCCGCGTCCCGTCGTCGTCGCCGAATCGCGTGGATCCTCATCGCGCTCTTCCTGCTGTTCGTTTTCCCCGGCTTCATTCACGCGGTGTCCATCGCGCAAAACGGCACACTGGTCCAGACGTCGGCGCCCAACAGTGCGACCAGCTGGATGAACATCAAAGACTCCCAGGGAGTCAATGTTTCGAGCTATACGTTCGTGACCGATCGCGGCGGAGTGCTCAATCCGGGGAATATGCTGCTGTGGGGCCTGTTGATTCTCGTCTTCGTTCCGTGGCTGACGTTGGTGACGGCCGGGCTCTGGCTTCCCGATCAGACGCTGGATTTCCGGTGGATGAACATGTTCAGCGCACCGTTGCGAGGGATGGCCACGAACGTCACGGCCCAGATCGCGACGCCTTTGATGGCGGCGACGGCCGTGTCGATCGGCGCGTTCTTCGTCGGGTATTTCATTGTGCGCGGTAACCATGCCAAGGCCGCGTGGCAAGTCCTCATGATGGTGATGGTCGCGATCTTCGGGACGGTCTTCCTGTCCGATCCGCTGTCCAAAGCTCTCTCCGACCACGGAGTGCTGGTTCAGGGCCGAGACCTCGGGCTGTCTGTGGCCGCGGGTTTGAACGGGAACAGCAACCCGAACCCGAATCAGTTGCTCAGCACCATGCAGGCGAGCAGGGCGGACAACTTCGCCCGTCTTCCATTGCAGGTGTGGAATTTCGGGCACGTCGTGGACAAGAACCCATCCTGCCGGGCGATGTGGACGGCCGGCATGAGGTCCGGTGACGAAGACCGGGTCAAGAACGGGATGAGGTCGTGCGGCGACAGCACCGCGTATGCCGCGACCCAGAATCCGAGCGTCGGTCAAATCGGAGCCGGGTTGCTGTTGCTGCTGTGCTCGATCATTCTCCTGGCCTTCGCCGCGTACCTGTCCATCAAGATCATGTGGGCGGTCCTCGATCTCGTCTACTACGGATTCATGACGATCTTCGGATTCGCCGCGGGCGGGTACATCTACGGCCCGACGCAGACATTCACCGTCCGTTGCGTGGTGCACGGCTTCATGTCCGCCGGGAAGATGGCTTTCTTCGTGATCTTCCTCGGGTTCTATGAGCTGTTCTTGGGCAGTCTGTTCCGATCGGCGGGCGACTCGATCATGGTGGTCTTCGTCATCGGCGCGGGCGTGGAGGTCATCGCCATCGTTCAGTTGCGCCGCATCAGCAGGAACATCGACGATGCGAACGACTGGGTGGTCAACCGCATCGGGGCGGCGATACAGTCCGGTAATGCCGGACAGGGGGTAGGCGCTGCCGGTGGCAGCCCACTCGGTATGGGTTTGGGAATGGGCAACGCGGGTGCGGCCAACTCGTTGGCCCCGCTCGCGATGCTCGGCGCGCTGAGCACGATCAACAGCTCGCCGCTCACCGCATGGATCGCAGGCGGCCGCCTCAACCCGTTGAATCCCTTCTCGCGGGTGGAACACCTCGACAAGCGGAACAAGGCGAAGAGCATGAGTACGCGAGACATGAGAGAGGCTGGGCTCGGTAACCTGTACGATCGCGTATCCGCCGGTGATGTCGCGCGGTCCGGCATCGCCAGGTCTCGATCTCGCCGCGGTAGCGAACGAGCCGCCGCTTTCGCCGCGGAGAACGTCGCGCACGTCACAGGCATGATGGGCGGCGTGCAGTCCGCCCTGCGGATGGCCGGTTTCAGCTGGGGCCGAGGGCAGAAGGCGACCATCGCGCGAGCGGATATCATCCGGCACGCCGATGACGAGCCGCTGGCATCCAAGCACCTCGGACGAGTGCTTGCCGCGCACAAGCATTTCGAGCGCGACTACCTGAATCCGGAATGGGCCAGGCCCAGGTTGTACGGGTTGGAAGCCAGCGTCGCGCGGTACCGAGGCGACTACCCCGGCGGTGTCCGCATCTCGGACGACCTGCGCGCGCTCGGCGAGGACTACATCGATAATCCGACCAAGCAATGGATCCAAACGCTGCAAAACCATGTGGACGGGCCGATCACCGAGGCAGGAGCCGCGAGAATCCGGATGGGCGGTACGGACTTGACTCAGGTGGACGCGGATCGATTGAGGAGCTGGATCGCCAACGAGCACGCGCTGCGGGTGCAAGCGGCCACAGCGTGGGTGGCTGAGGATCCGACCGACTTCGAGCGGATTCGTGTGCTCCGCTCGGAGATCGACAAGGCCACCCAGACCGATCAGTGGCAGGCGCAACGGCATACGACGGGTGTGGTCTCGCTCCCGCAGCCGAACCCGGCGCAGCCGCTTCAACCGATTCCGAACCACCTGCTGGAGCAGTTCAGGAATGCCCGGAGCCGCTGACCCGCCTCGACATTTCGAATTCCGGACGAGGACTCGGACTACACAGAAAGGTACGCGATGATCGGACGTCTCTGGACGCTCGTGGTGATGCCGTTCTGGATATGGGCAATGCTGGGAGCCGCGAGTATCGTGTCGACCGTCCTGGTGGCCTTGGTGGTGATCATCGGCAACACGGCCTCCGCGATCGCCTCCGACCTGCATTATCAGTGCGACAGTGCGGTAGGGCCCGACCCCTCCGTGACCGTGACGCCCACTCGCGCCGCGGCGGCGGTACGGCCGACCGCGCCGAGGACACCGGCGGCGGGGGTGACCACCGCTCCCACCACGAATCCGTACGCCGAACTGACCATCGCACCCGACGACACCAACGCCTCCGATTGGCTGCGTTCCTGCTCCACAGCGATGAGACTCGCGCCGCGCCAGAATGTCCCCCTACTGACCGGCAATTCGGGCATCGGCGCGGAGTGTGCGCGTCAGCTCGCGCTGGCACAGCTGGCGGCGAGTGGGGCCCGCAGCGGCTCCGGTGGCCGTGAGACCGCCGCGGAGTTCACCAGATCGGTGATCTACCACGCCTCGGCCGCGCAAACGACAGGTCGATGCGCGACTACCGAGGGCACGGCGGCGCAGCCGCCGGCCGGAGGTGGTGCGGGGCAATCGAGCGGTGCGGCGCGGCGGGCATGTGGGGAGATCGGCGATGCGTCGGTAATCGTGCTGCCGAACACCCTCGCGGCACAAGGCGCGTGTGGTCATCGGGTGGATCTCGCCGCGGTATCTCCGGGCGACCTGGTCTTCTGGAATTTTCGGAACAACGCGCCGACCCAGGTAGGCATCGCCGTCAGTGACACACGGCTCGTCACCACCGATGCGCCGACCGGTGAACTCGTCGAGCTGGCCATCCCGAACGCGAACGACGTGCGGGTGAAGCGAGTACTCGGCAGTGGAATGTGATGAGTAAGCGATGCCCCCGACAGACGTAGAGCCCCAGGTAGAGACCGGTGAGGATCCCGAGACGCCGCCGGGACCCGTGACACCGTGGACGCACCGGCCGGATCAGCAGCGGCCGCGACCGGGTGGGATGCCGGGTCAGCCTGGCAGTCCCTCCCCTGGAGCGGGGCAACCCGGATCTCCCGGGCCGGAGCAAACGAGGTCTGGTCAGCCGAATGGTGGCGGGGAGGCCGGGGTTCCGGTTCAGGCTGGTGTGGCTCCTCCGGTTGCTGGTCAGCCTCAATCTGCTCCTGCTCCTGCTCCTGGTCCGGGTGTTCCGGGTCAGTCGCTGCCGGGTCCGGGTGATGTGGTGCCGGGTGGT
>NZ_JAMFLC010000021.1:0-192625 GCF_023501985.1 Nocardia sputi
TGAATCACGGCGGTTCTTTCGGCTTACGGCGGACGTGGTAGTTGGCGCTTCACATCCTGCCGCCGAAAGAACCGCCCCTCAGCTCACCACCTCTGCCACCACGTCACCAACGTCATGCCCCACAACAACTAGTCTGCCAATAACCTCTACCTGCGCAATGGATTCCGCCCCACGGGCGAGACGAAGCCTTCGCGGTTCGAAGCCGCGCCACCGAGCATCGAGATGACACACGACGTTTCCTGAACCTTGGGTACAAGCCTCGGCCGAACAACTCGGGGTGCCGGTAGTAATTGGCGGAAACCGAAATCTGCTCGCCCACCAGGGGTTCCAGTAGTAAGCGCGCGGAAACAACGACAATGGGCCCGAAATTCGGCCGATACTACGGCGACCCTCTCAACCACAAAGTCGTCCTTGCAAGATCGATCCCTGGGCGCTATCGCAGCTGATCGCGACGGCGGATCAGGTAGGTGGTCTCGGCGGTGTTGCCCGCCAGCTCGATGGCAGTGTCGTAGGCCGCGCGCGACTCTTGGCTGCGGCCCATCCGGCGCAGCAGGTCGGCGCGGGTCACATGGTAGGCGTGATAGCCGGCCAACGTGGCTTCGAGACGGTCGACGGCGGCCAGTGCCACCTGTGGGCCGTCGACTTCGGCAACCGCGATGGCTCGGTTGAGGGTGATTATCGGCGAGGGGTCCAGGCGGGCGAGCTGGTCGTAGAGTGCGAGAACCTGTGACCAGTCGGTGTCGCGGATGTCGCGAGCGGAGGTGTGCACGGCGTTGATCGCCGCGAGAATCTGGTAGCGACCCGCAGCCACCCCGGCGGCGGCAGCGGCGAGGCGCTCGCGCACCAGCCGATGGCCCTCGGCGATCAGCGCCGCGTCCCAGGCCCCACGGTCCTGCTCGGCCAGAGCGACCAGTTCGCCGCTGGCCGAAATTCGGGCGGGGCGGCGGGCTTCGATGAGCAGCATCAGCGCCAGCAGCCCGGCCACCTCGCCGTCGTCCGGCAGGAGAGCACGGATCAGACGGGTGAGCCGGATCGCCTCGGCGGTCAGGTCGTGACGTATCGGGTCGGTGTCGGGGCCGGTCGCCAGGTAGCCCTCGTTGAACACGAGAAACAGGACGGCGAGTACGCCGGAGACCCGAGCCGGGAGATCCTCGGCGGCAGGCATCCGATAAGGGATGCGAGCCGCCTTTATCTTGGCTTTCGCGCGGGTGATCCGCCGCTCCAAGGTCGACTCCCGCACCAGGAAGGCACGGGCGATCTCGGGCACGGTCAGCCCGCCGAGCATGCGCAGTGTCAACGCCACGCGGGCTTGCATCGCCAGCGCCGGGTGACAGCAGGTGAAGATCAGCCGGAGCCGGTCGTCATCGATCGCGCCCAAAGCCTCGGGCGGGTCGTCGTGCACCATCCGAGCCTGCTTGTGTTTGTCGTCTCGCTTGTTCTCGCGCCGGATCCGGTCGATGGCCTTGCGGTTGGCGGTGGTGGTCAGCCAGGCGCCGGGGCTCGGGGGAACGCCATCGGCCGGCCACCGCTCGACGGCGGTCGCAAACGCCTCCGCCGCTGCCTCCTCGGCGAGGTCGAGATCACCGAAACGCCTGGTCAGGGCAGCCACCACCCGCGCCCACTCCTCGTGGTGGGCACGGATGACCGCCTTGCGAACCTCGACCCCGCTCACCCGAACGGCCGCACCTCGACCCTGCGATTGCACTGCCTCGACCCGTCGGCGGCGAGCTCGAGCGCAACGTCGAGGTCGGGGGCCTCGATGACCCAAAAGCCGGCCAGATACTCCTTGGACTCCAGAAAGGGCCCGTCGGTGAACAACGCTCGCTCACTCCGGTTGTCGATGACGGTGGCCGAGTCGGGCGAGGCGAGGCCGCCGCCGAAGACCCAGTGGCCCCCGGCCTGGAGCCGGTCGTTGAACGCGTCGATCGCCGCGTGGCGGTCCTGTTCCTCGGTTTCGTCCGGAGTGGCCGAGTTGGTCTCGTCATCGATCACGGAAATCAGGTACTGCATCTGAAGATCATCTCCTTCGGTGTCAAGACAGTGTGGGTGTACCGGTTAGTGCTTCAGGCGGTTTTGTACCGCGGGCGCCCGGCCGGCCGGTAGACCTGAATCGTCACGCCTTTCGAGTCGACTCGCGATTCGACCACGTCGAGTGCAAGATCCGGGCCGTCATCCGGAAACAACCGCGCGCCCTGGCCGAGAACCACAGGAACGACAACCAGAGTCATCTCGTCGACCAGATCGTTCTCCAGCAGCCACCGGATCAGGGCGCCACTGCCATGCACCTGCAGCTCACCCCCCGGCTGGGCCTTCAGGTCCGCGATGGCGGCCGCAGGATCGCCAGACAGGACAGTGGTGCCCGACCACGCCGGATCGGTGAGTGTGGTCGACACCACGTACTTGGGCCGTGTGTCCAACGCCCGCCAGACGGGCTCCCAGCCAGGAACATCCTGGACCGTCAGGGACCCCCACGCGCGGGCGAACAGCTCATAGGTCCGCCGGCCGAACAGGAACGCGTCGGCACGCTGAAAGGTCTCGTTGAGGTACGTCACGGTCGCGTTGTCGCCCCACCCCCGGGCCCATCCGCCGCGCTCGAATCCGTTCCTGCGGTCGTCCGACGTGGCGCCGTTTCCCTGCATGACTCCATCGATGGTGACCTGGGTCATGGTCGTCAGCTTCATGATCGGTTCCTTTGCCTTGGCGCCGCCCCTGGTGGGCAGCCTTACCCCTGCAACGAACACCACCACCCCGATCCGACACCGCCTCCCCCTGATTTCTCGCAAACTTTCCGGGACGCATGTCGTCAGCGATCCGACACCACGACCATGTCGCGGCGACCGCGCTCCACTTCCTCGCGCGCCCCAATCCCGACAAGCTCGTGGACCCCACCTCAGATGTGGGTTTCCCGTCCACCAGCCGTGCGCCCCCGAGCGGTGTCGTTGGGGGACTCGTCAGGAGCGGCAAACGAAGGCTGATCGACCAGGTCACGGTGTCGGAAGGAATGTGGCTACCGGCGGCAGACGCTCCGGTTGGGTCGGTGTCAGGGCGGAGTGAGGCCTTCGTCGTGTTCGTCGGCGCCGGAGTCCACGCGCTGAGGCGGGCGCCGATGTCGTTCGCCGCTGCTGAGGCGATCCTCAACGACGCCCCTGGTCAACCTCGGCGTCCAGCTAAGCCAAGCGTTGATCACGTGGGACCAGGCCAGGGTTCGGTTAGTCCGCCGGTGGGCAGCGTGCGGATCCGCTTGTCGTATTCGCTGCGGACGCGCGCGGAGTGATCGATACCCTACGACACCTCGCAGCCCGAACCGGAAGCTGGAAGGGGGTGTCAGCGGCCACCGGGAGTTCCCAAGTACGGCCAGTTGCGACTCCCCGTGAGCGGCCAGTTATGGCGACATGGCATACCGCGAGCATTCAGCCGGGACAACCGCTGTTGTCGGGTTTGTGGCGATTGCGGGAGTGTGGACGCGATCTGGGCTGCACCGATGACTTTGGGCTGAGCCTGTCGTCGACACCTCTGGAGATACCGACAGATAGGAGTCCAGGCATGACGAGACCGTTCCGATTCGACATGACCACCGTACGGGCGAACGGTGTGGATCTCGGCATCGAAAGCTTCGGCCGCGAGGAGGATCCGCTGGTCCTGCTGGTCGGCGGCACGACGATGTTGTCCTGGCCCGACGCGCTGTGCGAGCGGCTCGCGTCGGGTGGGCGGCGCGTGGTCCGCTACGACCTGCGTGACTCCGGCGCGTCGACGACCCTCGACCCGGAGAATCCGTCGTACGACCTGCGGGATCTCGTCGCCGACGCGGCCGCGTTGGTCGGGGCGCTCGGCGCCGGGACCGCCCACCTCGGTGGGGTCGGTGTCGGGGGGATGGTCGCTCAGGTCGCCGCGCTGGATCACCCGGAGGTGTTCTCCGCACTGACTCTCGTCGGCACCCGGCCGGTAGCGCCGGGCCCGGTCGATGAGGACCTGCCCGACCACGACCCCGCGTTCATGGTTGCCCTGTTCTCCCACCCGATGCCGGACTGGACCGACCGGGATGCCGTCGCGGCGTTCGCCGCCGCGGCGGCCGAGTCGAAGGGTGACGATCCGCGGGAAGCGCGGGCGAAGGCGGCCCGAATCTGGGACCGGACGCCATCGAGTGATCCCGCGGTGCACCAGGCCAACCAGCTCGGGATGGTGTTCTCCCGCATCGACTGCGCCCCGCGCTGGCGGGAGCGGCTCGGTGAACTCGACGTGCCCACACTCGTGGTGCACGGTCGCGCCGACCCGTTCTTCCCGGTCGGCAACGGCGAGGTTCTCGCCGCCGAGATCCCCGCGGCGCGACTGCTCGTCCTCGACGACATGGGTACCGCTCTGCGCCACACCGCCGCCGACCAGGTCGCTGCCGCCATACTCACCCTGTAACCGCCCGGCTGGGAGGCATCCTGAACAGGCGGCACGCACCATAATGCCGCTGATCACGCTGACCGAACCGGCCCGGCGCGACACCTCGGAAGATCAACGAGCAGTAGTGCGCGTCCGACGCTGGCCGATCGCACCATCATGCCGAGTACAGGGCCTCCGCAGGAGCGTGTACACGACCTCGACTGCACCGATGAATCCCGGGTGGCTCCCTCGTCGAAGCTTCTGGATAGACCGAAAGACAGGAGTCCAGACATGGCTGACTGCCGACGTGGCGAAAGCGCGTGCGCCGCAGCGGCGGTGGCGGGCCCAGTTCCCGAGGTCGCATTCACGCGGAACCGAAGGAGTCCGACCATGGCGGTGATCGAAGACGTCAGCCCACTGGGGGCCGAGTTGGAACGCTCGTACCAAGTCTATGTGCGTGGCAGGCTGAAGTTCCGCGTCAAGCAAATCGTCTACGTGGCGTTCTCACTCGACGAGACCGTGATGGGTTTCGCGTTCCCCAGGGAGGAGCGAGCGGCGATCGTAGCCAGCGAGCCGCACAAGTTTCAGATGCCATCGGCATCGGACATGCGCTTCAACTGGATCGAGTCCAACCTCGCGGCCCTGGACCCGACCGAGGCCCGTGAACTCGTCGTCGATGCTTGGCGCATGGTCGTCCCGAAAAAAGTTTCCCGCGTTTACGATCTCGCTTATCCCCAAGAGTGGGTCTGAGGCTCAGCCTCCACAAATCCGGTCGTCGACGTCGCCGCACATGACCCTCACGCAGGTGCACCCGAGCGCGCGCTCGACGGAGGTCGGTTTCCTCGGGTGTCATCGGGTCGCCCTTGCGGCGGATCCGGGCAGGAGTGGGCCGGATGGGCTGGTTGTCGTCGGTGGTGTGTTCGGCGTCTGCATCACGCGCGAAAACGCCGACCTTCCTTGACCGGGTCTGGTACAGGATGACGATCGTTGACGGCACCCCTCAGAGGGGGTAGCGCTGCATCCGGCGAAACACTTGTTGCTGGGCGGCGAGTTTTTCCGCCTGCGACAGCTCGCCCGCGGCGGCGGCTTCGGCGATCTGCTCGAGTCGCTTGCGGATGAGCGCGGGGTCTGGGCGTGTCTTCTGCTCGGCCTGGTCCCGGACGGCTCGAGCAACCCGGATCATCCCGGTGACCACCTTCACCGTGGAGGTGGCGACCGCGCTGATCACCCCCACTGCCGGGCCTTGTCGAGAATGCATGCGCCCGAACGCAGCGCAACCAGCGCGACCACGCCGAGGGCGAGTAACACGGCACCGAGCAGCACTGGCGCCGGTATCAGTCGCGTGTCTGGTTCGGACGCCGACGGTGGCCGGGCGTGCATGCCGCCGGGCGGGCGGTGCGGGGAACCACCATTGGTGAGGGGATCGGTCTCGGTGAACCGGTTTCGTGCTGCGACGGGGGTGACCATGGGTGTCTCCGGGCCGATGCTCCGATCGGCTGAGGTTGCGATTGCGGCATTCGGATAGCCGGTAACGCCCGCCATCGGCGGTGTTGAATCCGACAGCCCACGGCTACCCGCTACGCGGCAGTTATCACAGGGAGGGATCTACCGCCGTTTGCGGGAACGAGCCCCTTGTCGGCCGGTCCAGCACCGGCCGCAAACCGGCCCTCACCACTGGCCAGGCCCCCGAACTGCGCGCTCGCGTCGCTGGCCTGCCATGAACCGTCCGACGGGGGTTGCTAGGGGGTGTCGTAGGTAGTGCCCCGTCATGTGCTGATGTGCCACACATTCCGATCGCCTGAATATTGCTGATGTCATTTGAGCGATTCTCAGAGCCGGAAGGTTCCAAGGGTGCGACGCTTACGAACTTGCCCGAACAGGTGCGACCTACCGCATCGGCTGCCCAGCGGCGGCCCGGCAGCTGTCATGACCGACCCGCGCCATCCGGGCCCGCGATCGTGGCCGGCCTGCAGCACGGGAACGACCTGGACGTGGCCTGACTCCGACCAAGACTTCATTGCCGCGCCGTGGACCGGCCCGCTGGGGACACGGCGATGACCGCCCCGCTCTCGCGGTCCCGCCCGGGGGTGTCGTCGCTGATCGTGGAGCGGCCGAACCGGGCAAGTATCGCCACGCGAGTCGCCCACCCGCTGCTGCAAGCCACGATCGGGTTGGGGTTGGCCGCCTTGACCCACACAGGTGGCCGCCACCCCCTCGAGCAGCTGTGCCGGTTCGGTCGCCTGCTGGATTTCCCGGCCGCGCTGCTGGTGGCGCCGCACGGCACCCGACGCGCGAAGGTGCAGGCAGACAACTGGCGCGCTGAATGGTTATGGCATGGCGACCTGCCCGACCCGCGGCACACACAGCACGCAGCACTGCTGTATTTCCACGGCGGCGGATACATCTGCGGCGGTCTGAACACCCATCGTCGTCTGGTCGCCAAGATCGCGCACGCGAGCGGTATACCTGCATTCAACGTGGACTATCGCCAATTGCCGCACGCTCACATCACCGACACCCTCGACGACGCGGTCGCCGCGTATCGATACCTGCTCGAGCACGGCTTCGGGGCCGAGAGGATCATCGTGTCCGGCGATTCCGCCGGCGGCGGCCTGGCCTTCGGCCTCGCGCTGGCCACCCGCGAACGCGGACTACCCATGCCCGCCGCGATCTCGGCGATCGCACCATGGGCCGATTTCGACTCCACCCAACGCGACAACCACCCCAACCGCCACCGCGACGCCTACCTACCCGCCCGGGGCATGGACATCATCACCCGCCACGGCTTCGCCGTCGATGGACGGCTCGACCCGGCATGGTCACCGGTCAACCACGACTTCACCGGACTGCCGCCGGTCCTGATCCAGGTCGGCTCGACCGAATACCTGCGCCCGGACGCCGAAGCCCTGGCCCGCCGCTGCGCCCAGGCACACGTCCCGGCACGACTGCAGATCTGGGACCACGCCCCACACGTCCACCACGCAGCCGCCGACCTGCTCGGTGACGCCCGCGACGCCATCGACCACCTCGCGGCATTCCACCGCCACATCATCACCGACACACCCCGCCAGCCATCCCACCCACCAACAGCCACGACCAACACGACAAAGCACACCCGCCCCGCGTCAGAACAGGCGATCACCGGCACCCGTCGAACACCTCGACACCACAGCACAGCACAGCCGAAAACGACCCCGGCTTGCCTCGCTGTCGGTTGATGAGGGGCCGGGGTCGTTGTCTACCTGCGGGTGCCGCACCCCCGGTGTTGTGAGGACCGGGCACGACGAATCCATTTAATCACGAGTAATGTTGTGCAACAAAGCTTTAGACACACTTTCCATCGAGTGTGCATGGAGAAATGCTGGTGGACCGGCGGTTGCACGTGGGATCACGGACTTATTCGGCCGCTGACGGTGGTCGTCCTTCCAGGCGGAGGAATCCGGGGCGGTCGGCAGCGATTTCCAGCCAGCTGAGGGGGTTGGCGATCAGGGCGTTGCCTTCGCCGTCCCACAGCAGGACGCGATAGAGCTGGTCGCGCTCACCTTCTCGGACGACAGCGTGGACGCCACCGATCGCGGGATACGGTGACGGGGCGCGGAGGACGGAAGGAAGCGTCGACGACTCACCGCGGCCGTGACGGGCAACTGCATGCCCGGACAACGGCCCAGGAACGAAAGGGGGTTGAGGCTTGGCCGTTTTCGATCGTGGTCATGTGATCAGGTGTAACCCCACAGCCCCGAAGACAACTCCTCGACCCGCCCTCGGAGAGCAAAGTGATACACGAGTTCTCTGGGGCGCTGGCTTCGACTTCACCCCCAGAGCCGACGTGGTACCCGGTCGCCAGATGCCGAGCGCGGCTGCGGCCGGATCGGCTGTGACAATGCCCTCATCGAGACGGGGACGTCGCGGAGAAAGAACACCTCGGCTTGCTCAACGATGACCTCGACAGCCAACGCGCCGTCAGCGACCACCGCGGCTGAGAATCGGACCGGGTCCACGGTCGAAGCGCGCGAGCTATCCATCGACAGCAAGTGATGCGGCGTCGGTGATGCAGTGGTGCCGGTGGGCGGGGTGGTGACGGCGTCACCACTGCAACGCCCGAAACAGCTCTGACCTGCGGTGTTGACGCCGTCACCACAATCCCTTGCGTTCGGTACTGAAATGCAGCGACATGTTGTGAACCTGCAGGTGAGAAGCAGGTCAGGTGCACTGGCAAGCCGCTGACCAGGGCTTTTCCGGGCGGCCGGGCGGAGGGATCGACACCCCGCCCGGACCGCATAGGAGTTCTACCAGCTTCTGCCTGGTGAATCGGGGATTTCCGGTCGCCTCACTAGAATGAGGCGACCGTACTCGTCCGCTTCCGGGAGCCAGCCGTGACCATCCAGCCCGTTCGCCTGTTCGGCGATCCCATCCTGCGTGCCCGCGCCGCGGAGGTCACCGCGTTCGACCGCGATCTGCGGCAGCTGGTGACCGACCTGACCGAGACCATGCACGACGACGGCGGGGTCGGGATGGCGGCCCCGCAGATCGGGGTCGGACTGCGCGTGTTCGTCTACGACACCGGCGATGCCGCCGGGCATCTGGTGAACCCGCGGTGGGAGGTCGTCGGCGACGAAGAGCAGGTCGGGCCGGAAGGTTGCCTGTCGATTCCCGGTGTGCGTTACGACACGCGCCGGGCGCTGCGGGTGCGCGCCTCCGGTGTGGACCTCGACGGCGCGCCGGTCGCGTTCGAGGCGGAGGGGCTGCTGGCGCGGTGCGTGCAGCACGAGACCGATCACCTCGACGGGGTGCTGTTCATCGACCGTCTCGATCCGGCCCAGCGCAAGGAGGCGATGCGGGTGATCCGCGAATCCGACTGGTTCGCGGCCGGAACGACCGTGCGCCCGGCACGGTCGATGAGTGGCGCGGGCCGGCCCAACCCGTTCGGGGTGGGCCGCTGATGCGCGTCGTCTTCGCGGGGACCCCGGAACCGGCGGTTCCTTCACTGCGTCGTTTGCTGGCATCGGCGCGGCACGAGGTGATCGCCGTGGTGACGCGGCCGGACGCGGTGGCAGGGCGTGGCCGGAAAGTGACGAGGTCGCCGGTCGGCAAGCTGGCCGACGAGCACGGCATACCGGTGCTCACGCCGGGGCGGCCTTCGGAACCGGAATTCGTCGCGCAGCTCACGGAACTGGCGCCGGACTGCTGTCCCGTCGTCGCCTACGGCGCGCTGCTGCCCCAGCAGATTCTCGACATCCCGCGCTTCGGCTGGATCAACCTGCACTTCTCGCTGCTGCCCGCGTGGCGAGGCGCGGCGCCGGTACAGGCGGCGATGGACGCGGGTGACGAGATCACCGGCGCCTCCACGTTCCAGATCGAGGCCGGGTTGGACACCGGTCCGGTGTTCGGCATGGTGACCGAGAAGATCACCGTCACCGACACGGCGGGCACTCTGCTGCAGCGGTTGGCCGACAGCGGCTCCCGCCTGCTGGAAGCGACGCTCGACGGGGTGGAGGACGGGACCTTGCAGGCGGTGGCACAGTCGACGGACGGCGTCTCGTACGCGCCCAAGGTCGGTGTCGAGGCCGGGCACGTCCGATGGGACCAACCAGCTCTGGCCATCAGCAGGCGGATTCGCGCGGTCACCCCCGCTCCGGGGGCATGGACCGAGGTCGGCGGCACCCGGTTGAAGCTGGGACCGGTCGAACTGGTCGAGGAGGAGTTGCCGGAGCGTGTGATCGAGGTCCGCAAGTCCGGTGTGTTCGTCGGCACCGCCACCACCGCCGTGCGATTGGACCAAGTGCAGCCGCAAGGCAAGCGCATGATGTCAGCCCTCGACTGGGCGCGCGGCGCCCGCCTGCAGCCCGGCGCGGTGGTCGAGTGACGCCGCGCGGCGACCGGCCCGGCGACGACGCACCCAACCGGCGGCGCGACGAACGAGACACCGCGCCGAAGCGGTCCGGCGAGCCCGGCCGGGCTCGAGCGCAGGGCGTCCCGTCGAGCGGCACGCGACGCGATCGCAACGGCGCGGGCCGTCCACGGGCGGCCGACCAGCGTTCCGGAAGCGGCCGAGCCGAGGCCGCCGGGCGTGATCGCGACGAACGGCGCACTCCCTCGGGGCAACGCTCGGCAGGGCGACCCGAGCGTGCCACCTCGCGGCGTCCGGCCGCGGGATCCAAAGAGCCCGCTCGCCCTACCGGACGACCGCATCGCAAAGAAGCCGCCGATCCGCCGCGGTCGGTCGCCAGGGATGTGCTGCGCGCGGTCCGGGAGCGCGACGCCTACGCCAACCTCGTCCTGCCCGGCCTGCTGCGGGAACGGGGATTGTCGGGGCGCGACGCCGCATTGGCGACCGAACTCGCCTACGGCGCGTGCCGGTCGCTGGGCCTGCTCGACGCGGTGATCGCCGAAGGCGCGGGCCGGTCGATCGAAAAGATCGACGGACCCCTGCTGGACGTGCTCCGGCTGGGCGTCTACCAGTTGCTGCGCACCAGGATCGGCGCGCACGCCGCGGTGGACACCTCGGTGGCGTTGGCGCGCGCCGAATTCGGTGCGGGCAAGGCCGGTTTCGTCAACGCCGTGCTCCGGCGGGCGGGGGAGAAGTCCCCGGAGCAGTGGGTCGAGGCGCTAGCGCCCGCCGACCCGATCGGCCGGTTGGCCTTCGAATACGCGCATCCGGTGTGGATCGCGCAGGCGTTCGCCGACGCGCTGGGAGCGCGAGCGGCGGAACTTCGCGAGGTGCTCGCTGCTGACGACGCCCGCCCGCTGGTACATCTGGTGGCTCGCCCGGGTGACATCACCGCGGAGGAACTCGCGCTGGTCACCGGCGGGGAGGAAGGTCGCTGGTCGCCGTACGCGGTCTACCTGGAGGGCGGCGATCCGGGCAAGCTCGAGCCGGTACGCGAAGGCATGGCGGCCGTGCAGGACGAAGGCAGCCAGCTGGTGGCGCTGGCGCTGACCAGAGCCGCGATCGACGGACCGGACAACGGACGCTGGCTCGATCTCTGCGCCGGACCGGGCGGCAAGGCCGCGCTGCTCGGCGCCATCGCCTCGATCGACGGCTTCCGGGTGGACGCGGTCGAGCCCGCCGCGCACCGCGCCGAACTGGTGCGCAAAGCCGTGCACGGCCTGCCGGTCGACATCCACGTCGTTGACGGCCGCGCCAGCGGACTGACTCCCGGTTACGACCGCATCCTCGTGGACGCGCCGTGCACCGGCCTCGGGGCGCTGCGTCGCAGACCCGAGGCGCGCTGGCGGCGGACCCCGTCCGACGTCCGTGAACTCGTCGTCTTGCAGCGTGAATTACTCACCGCCGCTTGGGATCTGCTGCGCCCCGGTGGTGTCGTGGTGTACTCGACCTGTTCGCCGCATCTGCCGGAGACCGTGTCGATCGTCGCCGACGCCGTTCGGCGCCTCGGCGCCGAGCAACTCGACACTCGCGAGCTGCTACCGGGAGTCACCGATGTCGGGGAGGGGCCGGGCGCGCAGCTGTGGCCGCACCGCCACGGCACCGACGCCATGTTCCTGGCCGCGCTGCGTAAGCCCCGCTGAGCGGGCGGGCATTCCATTCGTCCAAGTCGTGGCACGCGGTGACGCCGCACACTCGGAGCATGACGATGACGTGGCAGGACGTGGTGACGATGGCGACCGAACTCCCGGAGGTGGAGGAATCCACCTGGTGGCGCAGCCCGGCATTGAAGGTCGGCGGTAAAGGGTTCGCCCGGTTGCGCAGCGAGGCCGAAGGCGGCCTCGCGCTGGCCTGCGATCTCACCGAGAAGGAGGCGCTGCTGGCCTCCGGCGACCCGGCCTTCTACACCACACCGCACTACGACGGCTACGCCTACATATTGGTCGACCTCGATCGCGTCGCGCCCGACCACCTGCGGGAACTGCTCGACGCGGCCTGGTGGCTCACCGCTGCGGCGAAGCTGCGCAAGCAGCGGGAACGCGAAACCCGCTGAGCCCGGTCATTCCCGGCTGGATTGCTCTCGCAAGCGGGCAAGCGTTTTCGCGAGGATGCGGGACACGTGCATCTGGGAGATACCCATCTGCTGCGCGATCTGGGTCTGAGTCATCGATTCGAAGAATCGCATGGTGAGGATGCGCCGTTCCCGCTCGGGCAGACCGGCGAGCAGCGGCCGGATCGCGACGTATTCCTCGACCCGATCGAACTGGGACTCCTCTTCGCCGAGGGTGTCCAGCAGTGAGGCGTCGGTGTCGCGGCCGAGCGTTGCCGCGTCGATCGAACTCGGCTGGTAGGCGTTTCCCGCGATGACCGCCTGGGTCACCTCGTCCGGATCGACGTCCAGCTCCGCGGCGATCTCCTTCGCCGTCGGCGAGCGGCCGAGGGTTTGGGAGAGGCTGTCGATCGCGGCGCCGATGCGTAGGTGAGTCTCCTTGACCCGCCGCGGCACTCGCATCGCCCACGTGTTGTCGCGGAAGTATCGGCGGACCTCGCCCATGATGGTCGGCACCGCGAAGGACAGGAAATTCGAACCGCGCTCCACGTCGAAACGATCCACCGCGTGCACCAAGCCGACCCGCGCCACCTGGGTCAGGTCGTCGAACGGCTCACCGCGTCCGCTGAACTTGCGGGCGATGTGGTCGGCGAGTGGAATGCATCGGCTGATCAGCTCCGCGCGCAGCGCGGTGTGCCGCGCTGTTCCGGGTTCGCTGGTGGCGAGCTGCTCGAAGAGCAGGCCGACGTCGTCGTAGCCTGGAACCGCGCTCGCCGCTTCCAGGGTTTCGCTCTCCTCGACGGCGTCCTCCGTGGTCAGCGTGTCGGAGTCGTCGTCGCGCTGTGCGTCGAGCACGGTGTCTTCGTCCGCCACTACGCCTTCCCCCGGACCCGACGGAACTCGACCGTCGTCGGATATCCGGAAATCGTCGGGTCGAACGTATCCTGTGTGGCCTCCGCCGCGTCGGTGAGGGTGCGCAGCACGTGCCAGCCGAAGCTGCGCTGGTCGGGCAGCCCCGGCTTCTCCGCGATGCCCTCGACCCGGACGAGCAACTCGGTGTCACCGACGGTGAACCGGCAGTTCAGGCTCGTTTCCGGGGCGGCGACAGCGATCAGGGTCGAGCAGACCTCGTCGACGGCCAGCCGGATGTCGGCCACCTCGTCCAGCGTGAATTCGCTGAGTAGGACGAGGGTTTCGGCGAGCCCACGCACGATGGGCAGTTGTGTCACCGATGCCGCCACCCGAATCTCCACCGGGGTGCTGTAAAGCCCCTGTTCCGCCGAAATGTTGATCACCCTATGCAGGCTACCCACTCCCGCGCTGGACAACCCTGGGTACCGTTAGACTCCGGCGTTGTGTCCAACCCGACTTACCCGCGTCCGGCCGCTCCCATGATCGCCCCCTCCATCCTGTCCGCCGACTTCGCGCACCTCGCGGACGAAGCGGAGGCCGTCGCAGGCGCCGACTGGCTGCACGTGGACGTGATGGACGCGCACTTCGTGCCCAATCTCACCCTCGGCCTCCCCGTGGTGGAGAGCCTGCTGAAGGCGACCGACATCCCGTTGGACTGCCATCTGATGATCGAGGATCCGGCCCGCTGGGCGCCGCCGTACGCGGAGGCGGGCGCGCACAATGTGACCTTCCACGCGGAGGCGACCGACGACCCGATCGCGGTCGCGCGCGACATCCGCGCCGCGGGCGGCAAGGCGGGGCTCTCGGTGAAGCCCGGCACGCCGATCGAGCCGTACCTGGAGATCCTGCGCGAATTCGACACGCTGCTGGTGATGAGCGTCGAACCCGGTTTCGGCGGCCAGTCGTTCATCCCGGAGGTGTTGCAGAAGGCGCGCATCGTGCGGAACCTGGTGGATGCCGGTGAGCTGCGGCTGCTGGTCGAGATCGACGGCGGCATCAACGCCGACACCATCGAGGCGGCCGCGGAGGCGGGCGTGGACTGCTTCGTCGCCGGGTCCGCGGTCTACAGCACCGCCGATCCCGCCGCGACCGTGCAGAAATTGCGCGGGCAGGCGGCCTCGGCGTGGGCGCGCTGAAAAGGTCTGTCAGGCCCTGGTTTTGCGCGGGGCGACCGCGCGGATCGTCTCGATCACAACGCTGAGCGGCGGACGGCGGGCTCCTGCCTCGGGCGAGCGGATCCACACGCGGTATCCGGTGCGCTCGTCGTCCGGCGAGGGCAGTACCACCTGGCTGCCCGCGCAGGCCACCGCCGCGTACAGGCGGAACAATTCGGCCGAGATCGGCGGCCTGAACGCGTCGGGCCCGGCGGGGCCGGTGAGGAAGGTCCAGTGCCTCGCGCGGGGGTGCTCGACGACCGGGCCGGCGATGCCGACCTGGACGAGTCGCCGCAACACCTGTTCGCCGAGTTCGGCGGGCATGGTGACGGCGCCGTAGTCGATGCCGATGTGCAGGAGAATGCGATGCGAACCGGGATCCATCGATACCGGCAGCTGGAATTCGCGGCGGTAGCGTTGGCAGCGAAGTTCCGGCGTCGAATCGAGAAATGTGGTCACACCGCGCCCCCAACTGTGTCCGGCCCGAATTGTCCCACTGTGTTCTCCGGCTTTCTCGAGGAGTGGACATCATGCGGCGGGCTGCGCGGTCCGTAGGCCGTGTGCCCTGGTACAGCGTCCGATCGAACTGCTCGTGCGGAAAGTTGAACGTGAGAAGTCAGCCGCATAACGATATCGCTTCCCACGTCTTCGACGCGCGGAATCTCCGTTATAGCAGTGTTTCGTTAGGGTATCGACTATAAATCGGCAACCCCCTTCGGGGTGAATTAATTCGCACAGTACAGCGAATTCCCTCGAATGATTACTTGAACCTGTGCCGCCCGCCGAGCGCGGCCGGTGTGGACATATTTCGTTCCATTCTCGATGGGACCGACCGGTTCCAGCATCCCCGGCGTGGCCTGCGGTCTGCTTTTCGCCGAGCACGCCGGAGTGTCATCGCGTCGCGTGACCGGTCCGGGACGCCGCTGTCTCCTGCGACCGCGCGTCATTAGGGTGAGGAGACCAGGGAATAGCAGCCGGGCCCCGCGCTGTTCCGCAACCGGAAGACAACGACGCGACAGGGAGTCAGAGCACATGTTCACAGGCATCGTCGAGGAACTCGGCGAAATCGTCGCCAGCGAGCAGCTGACCGACGCCGCGCGGCTGACGATCAAGGGCAAGCTGGTGACCTCCGATGCCGGACACGGTGATTCGATCGCCGTGAACGGGGTGTGCCTGACCGTCGTGGAGGTGCTCGGCGGCGACTCGTTCACCGTCGATGTCATGGCGGAGACGCTCAACCGGTCCGGAATCGGCAAGCTGGACGTCGGTTCGAAAGTGAATCTCGAGCGCGCCGCCGCGTTGAACAGCAGGCTGGGCGGCCACCTGGTCCAGGGACATGTCGACGGCACCGGCACCGTGCTCTCGCGCACCCCGTCGGAGAACTGGGACGTGGTCCGGATCTCGCTGCCGGAGAACCTGGCCCGCTACGTCGTGGAGAAGGGTTCGATCACCGTCGACGGCATCTCGCTCACCGTCTCGGGACTCGGTGTCTCCGACGAGCCCGCCGAGACCGGCAGTCGGGACTGGTTCGAGGTCTCCCTGATCCCCACCACCCTCTCGCTGACCAATCTCGGCTTCGCCACCGTCGGCACCACCGTCAACCTGGAAGTCGACGTGATCGCCAAATACGTCGAACGCCTCCAACAGCGCGGCTAGCCGGGACCGCCCGCTCGCCGAGTGCGCGGCGGCGAGCGCGATAGCCCCTTCCGGTTCCGGGGAGCTCCGGGATGGCGGAGCGTGCCGGCGTCTGCGACGCGATGGTGAGCATGGGAGGTCGCCGGACACACGCAGCGCCGCGGGCGCCGCAAAACCAACCCAGTACTGTGGTGAGGCACCTATTTCGAGATGGAGCACAGCAGACGTGACCAGGTTCGACAGCATCGAGCGCGCAGTCGCCGACATCGCCGCCGGTAAGGCGGTCGTCGTCGTCGACGACGAGGACCGTGAGAACGAGGGCGACCTCATCTTCGCGGCGGAGAAGGCCACTCCGGAACTGGTCGCCTTCATGATCCGCTACACCTCCGGTTACATCTGTGTGCCGCTCACGGGCGACGATTGCGATCGGCTCGGCTTGCCTCCGATGTACGCGATGAACCAGGACAAGCACGGCACCGCCTACACCGTCTCGGTGGACGCGCGCGAAGGCATCACGACCGGCATCTCCGGCGCCGATCGCGCCACCACCATGCGGCTGCTTGCCGACGCCGACGCCAAGGCCGACGATTTCACCCGGCCGGGGCACGTGGTGCCGCTGCGCGCCAAGGATGGCGGTGTGCTGCGCAGGCCCGGCCACACCGAGGCGGCCGTGGATCTTTCCCGGATGGCAGGCCTGCGTCCGGCGGGCGTGATCTGCGAGATCGTCAGCCAGAAGGACGAGGGCCACATGGCCCGCACCGAGGAGCTGCGCGTCTTCGCCGACGAGCACGAGCTGGCGATGATCTCGATCGCCGACATGATCGCGTGGCGGCGCAAGCACGAGAAGCACGTGGTGCGCGTCGCCGAGGCACGTATCCCCACCGCGCACGGCGAGTTCATGGCCGTGGGCTATCAGAGCATCTACGACGAGGTCGAGCACGTCGCGCTGGTGCGCGGTGACATCAGCGACGGCGAGGACGTCTTGGTGCGGGTGCACTCGGAGTGCCTGACCGGTGACGTGTTCGGGTCGCTGCGCTGCGATTGCGGTCCGCAGCTGGACGCGGCGTTGGAGATGGTCGCGGCCGAGGGCCGCGGTGTGGTGCTGTACATGCGTGGTCACGAGGGGCGCGGCATCGGTCTGATGCACAAGTTGCAGGCATACCAGCTGCAGGATTCCGGCCACGACACGGTCGACGCGAATCTGGAGCTGGGGCTGCCCGCGGATGCCCGCGACTATGGCACGGGCGCGCAGATCCTGGTGGATCTGGGTATTCGCTCGATGCGGCTGCTCACCAACAACCCGGCCAAGCGGGTCGGTTTGGACGGCTATGGTTTGCGGATCACCGAGCGGGTGCCGATGCCGCTGCGCGCCAATGCGGAGAACCTGCGCTACTTGCGCACCAAGCGGGACCGGATGGGGCACGACCTGATCGGCCTCGACGAGCTCGATCTCGGCGAGACGGCGCACTGAATTGCGAGCGGACCGGAAAGGCGGACAACGATGAGCGGTACCGGGGTACCGACCTTCGCGCTGGCCGACGCCAAGGACCTCACCTTGGGCATCGTCGCCTCGCGCTGGCACACCCAGATCTGCGACACCCTGGTCGCGAACGCCGAGCGAGTGGCCAAGGACGCGGGCGTCCAGCAGATCACGGTGGTGCGCTGCGCCGGCGCCATGGAGCTGCCGGTGGTGGCCCAGGAGCTGGCCAAGTCGCACGACGCGGTGGTGGCGCTCGGAGTGGTGATCCGGGGTGACACGCCGCATTTCGAGTACGTCTGCGACGCGGTGACCGCGGGACTCACCCGTGTCTCGCTGGACGAGGGCACGCCGGTCGCGAACGGGGTGCTGACCACCAACAACGAGCAGCAGGCCCTGGATCGGGCCGGGCTGCCGGAATCGCCCGAGAACAAGGGGGAGCAGGCGGCGGCCGCGGCGTTGGACGCCGCGCTGACGCTGCGCGCCCTGCGGCAGTCCGCGTAGCCATGCCGGTCGTCCGTATCTTCCGGAGGAACGCAGGCTCGGCCGCGGTGGCCGGCGATGCGCCCGAGTGGGAGTTCGAGGTGCGTCCCCGGCGCGCGGTGCGGACGGCCTGGGTCGTGGCGGTGCTGATCGCGGCCGCGTTCACGGCGGGCGGTCTCTTGCTGCGTACCGGGTCCACCGGTGTCAACTTCCGGGTCGCCGATCAGATCGCGATGATCGGGATCGGCGTACTCGGCGCCGCCGCGGTGCTGCTGCTGACCAGGCCGCGGGTACGGGTCGGGGCGCGGGGTGTGTCGGTGCGGAACGTTCTGGGCGACAACGACTTTCCGTGGGACTACATTAGAGGCGTCTCGTTCCCGGATCGAAAGTCGTGGGCCCGCCTCGAGCTGGTCGACGACGACTACGTGCCGATGCTGGCGATCCGCTCGAACGACAAGGAGCACGCGGCGCGGGCGATGGCTCGGCTGCGTGAACTCGGCGAGAAGTATTCCGGAAGCAAGTGAACTGGTGAGGTACCCGCCCCGCCCCGACCGCTTCGCCAGGGCCGGAATGCTGGTTTAGCCTCGTCGGTATGGAACCAGGCGCGTTCGTTCTCGCGGCGGCTTTCGCGGACGATCCGCTGATGACCTACTTCTGGCCGGGTTCGCCGCGCCGCCGAAAAGCGTTGCCGCTGTTCTGGGAGTCGCGCATCGCGTCGCGCAGGAAGAAGGGACTGGTCGACTTCGCGCACGACCAGGAAGGCACCCTCGCCTGCGTGGCGCTATGGGAGCCCGCGCACCTGGTGGCGCCGACAGTGAAGCCGGTGACCCTGCTACGAGCGTTGGGCGCGAGCACGGCGCGTGCGCTTGCCGCCGGGCGGCAGATGGAGCACGCGCGACCGGCCACGCCGCACCTGTACCTGGCCGCGATCGGGACGCTGCCCGGCGCGCAGGGGTACGGTATGGCGACCGCGTTGCTCGAGCGGCGGCTGTCGGAAGCAGAGCACGACTGTTTCCTGATCTCGAACACCAGCGGCACCGTGCCCTTCTACGAGCGATTCGGGTTCGAGCGGCAGGGGGAGCTGAGGATCGGCTCCGGTCCGGTGGTGTATCCGATGGTGCGTTCGAAGTGACCTCGCCGTCGCGGCCGGCATGCCGATTCTCGACATGTCAAGCCTCGGATGGTGCTGGTCAACGGATACCGCGACCTGTCCCGCTGTGGTAACCGATCACTGGGAGTCGCCGAGGACGGCCCCCTCTCGGCGGGGGTCCGCGCCTCCGATCCAGCCGTCCGCGCCGTTGCGTTTGAGAGCGCTGAGGCCGCTGACCTGTGGTGCGACGGAGACCTGATGACCCAGCTCACGTAGTCGGCGCACGAGCGGGTCGTGGTCACCGTTGTCGGCGGCGTCGATCGCGGGGTGCTCACCACCGATGCCGGTGGACGGGCTGTTCCCGGCGCCGAACGCGACCGCGGAGACCGCCTGCTGCGGGTCCAGACCCCAGTCGAACATGTTGACCAGCGTTTTCACCACGAACTGGATGATCACCGAACCGCCGGGCGAGCCCGCGACATGGGTGAGCTCGCCGCGCGAGCCGTCGGGGGCCTTGCCGAAGACCAGCGTCGGGCTCATCGAACTACGCGGGCGTTTACCGGGCTGGATCCGGTTGGCCACCGGCACGCCGTCGGCGCCCAGCGGATCGGCGTTGAAGTCGGTGAGCTGATTGTTCAGCACGAATCCGTCGACTACGTGGAACGAACCGAACGCCGACTCGACGGTGGTGGTCATCGCCGCGGCGTTGCCGTACCGGTCGACCACCGAGATGTGGCTGGTGCCGTGCTCGGGCGGCTGCGGGCCGACGCCCAGCGGCACGGGGCCGAAGTCACCCGGCTGCGCGGTGCCCATGCTGCGGTTCGGATCGATCAGCCCGGCGCGCTGCCGCAGGTAATCGCGGTTCAGCAGGGTTTGTGCCGAATTGCCCGGCAGCGGGATGAAATCGGTGTCGGCGACGTACTTGTTGCGGTCGGCGTAGGCGAGGCGTTCGGCCTCCGAGATCAGGTGCACGGCCTGCGGGTCGGGCTTGCCGCCGTTGCGGTCGATGTCGTCCGGCCGCATGGTGGCCAGGTCGAAGTTCTCCAGGATGCCCAGAATCGAGGCGACGGTGATGCCACCCGAGGAGGGGCTGGGCATGCCGCAGATCTCGTGCCCGCGGTAGCCCGTGCACAGTGCGGTGCGCTTCTTCGCCTGATAGCCGGACAAGTCCTCGACCGTCAGCTGGCCAGGGGTGCGCCCGCCGGAGGCTCGGTTCGCGGCCGCGACGATGTCCCGGGCGATGGCGCCGGTATAGAAGGCCTGCGCTCCCTCCGTGGCGACGGCGCCGAGCGTCTTCGCCATGGCCGGGTTGGTGAGCACGGTCTCTGCGGCCTTCGGGCTGCCGTCCGGGTTGAGGAAATAAGCCTTGGCGTCCTCGTCCGCCGCGAGGTCCTTCGCCGACTCCGCGATCTGCCCCGCGAGGCGAGGGCTGATCGGGAAGCCCTGATCGGCCAGTCCGATGGCGGGGTCGAACAGCTCGCGCCACGCGGTCTTGCCATGATCGCGGTGCGCGAGCTCGAGCATGCGCAGCACACCGGGCACGCCGATGGAGCGGCCGCTGGCCCGCGTGTTCGGCTTCGGCTCGGTGCGGTCGGTATCGCTGATCCAGCGCAGGTAGTTCTCGGTCGCCGCCGCCGGGGCCACCTCTCGGCCGTCGTAGGCGTCCACGGTCTTGGTGTTCGCGTCGTAGTAGAGCAGGAACGCGCCGCCGCCGATACCGGAGGCCTGCGGTTCGACGAGGCCCAGCACCGTTTGGGCCGCGATCAGGGCGTCGGCCGCGGTGCCGCCGTCGCGCAGGACCTCGCACGCGGCCTTGGTGGATACGGGGTTGGCCGTCGACACCGCGAAGGTGTGCGTGCGCACCGGCGTCATGTTCGAGCGATAGCCGGTCGCTATTTCCGGGTTGGTGCTCAGATCCTTGGTGCCGCTGCCCGCCGGGCCCGTCGCGGTGGACGTGACCGGTGTGCCGTTGGGAACCGTCGCGCAGACACCGCCCGCCTGGCTCTCCTCGGTCGAACAGGCGGTAGCCATTCCGATGGTGAGTGCGAACGCCGCCGCGGCGGCGACCCGAGTTCCTCGCTTGCGGCCCATGCCCGGACTCTAACGTCCAGCACCGACAGCCGCGCCGGTTTCCTTCCCACGGGCGAAATCCTCCTGGCCGCAGTGTGTGTCGCGATCGAGCCCGCCGGGATCATGTCACGTGGACCGGCGATCCGGGGCGAACCGTCGGTAGGCTGGCCGGATGGCGATCGAGGCGGTGCTGTTCGACTTCTCCGGCACCTTGTTCCGGCTGGAAGCCGACGAGTCGTGGTACTCGGATCTGACCCGGCCGGACGGGCGGGCCTTCGACGTGGACGAGAAGGCCGAGATCATGCGGCGGATGACGGCGCCGGTCGACCACATCGCCGAATTCGACGCCGAGGCGCAGTACGCGTGGGACAACCGGGACCTGGATCCGGCGCTGCACCGCAAGGTGATGATGACGGTGCTGCGCCAGTCGGGTGTGCCCACCGACGAGGACGCCGAACGACTCTACGCACGGCTGCTCGATCCGCTGGAGTGGATGCCGTATCCGGACAGCGAGGCCGTTCTCGATCTCCTGGCGGCACAGGAGGTTCCGGTGGCGGTGGTGAGCAACATCCCGTTCGACATCCGTCCGTCGTTCGCTGCGCGCGGCTGGGACCGGCTGGTCGGGGCGTTCACCCTCTCCTATGAGGTCGGCGCCATGAAACCCGATCCGGAGATCTTCCATGCCGCCTTGGGCGAACTGGGCGTGCCCGCCGAGGCGGCTCTGATGATCGGCGACAGCGCCGAGGCGGACGGCGGCGCCGAAGCCCTGGGCAGCCGATTCGCCCTGGTGGAGGCCCTGCCCACCGCCGAGCGTCCGGATGCGTTGCTGGCGGCCCTGCGGCGGCACGGTCTGGTGGAGTAGCTCCTCGTCCGGACGATGCGCGCGCCCCGTCGGTTCTTTCGTCGAAGTCCGAGTTCGTCGAAGTACGAGTTGTCCGGGATGTCACCGTGTTACCGTGCGATTCCGGCGTGTTCGTCCAGCGCGCCGGAACGTTCGGTACCAACGGGGGTACGGCTGTGAGCTTGGCGTTTTCGGGTGAGGAGCCGTCCATCGGTGTGGAAACCACCATGCCGGAGGCGGTTCGGGACGTGCGGGAAGCCGTCGCGGGTATGGCGGGATTCGGCCTGGCCTATCCGGTGCTCATGAATCTGACGCGCGGCGACGACGCGGCCGCCACGGCGTCCGTCCAGTTCTGCGTGGCCTGGGCTCTCGGTCTGCTCGTGCTCGGGTTCGCCGAGGGAGCGCACCCCGTGCGCCGCCTGACGATCACGCTCGCGATCCTGCAGGCCGTCGTCGGGTGCTGGGCGATCAGGGACCTCGAGACCGTACCGCCCGCCGTCGGCCTCGTCGCCGCCGGGTACTCGCTCGCCACCTCCGTAGCCGTCGTGCGCCTGCTGTGCCGCCCGGATGCCAAGGCCTGGTTCGGCGTCCGCGTACCGTGAGCCGTCCGGCAGCGCTGCCGTGGGCGGGTGGTAGTCGGCGGTCTCCGGGATCTGTCGAACCTCGCTCGGGCCGGATGGGCGGTGGACGAACTGTGTCCGACCGCGTCGATAGGCTGGATGGGTGGCAGATCCAGCGACGTACCGGCCCGCGCCGGGCACGATTCCCGTCGAACCCGGTGTCTACAAGTTCCGGGACGCCCATCGGCAGGTCATCTACGTCGGCAAGGCCAAGAGCCTGCGCAGCAGGCTGAACTCGTACTTCGCCGACGTCGCCGGTCTGCACCCGCGTACCAGGCAGATGGTCACCACGGCCGCGAGCGTCGAGTGGACGGTCGTCTCCACCGAGGTGGAGGCGCTGCAGCTGGAATACAACTGGATCAAGGAGTTCGATCCGCGGTTCAACGTCCGCTACCGCGACGACAAGTCCTACCCGGTGCTCGCGGTCACTCTGAACGAGGAGTACCCGCGGTTGTTCGTCTACCGCGGCGCGCGGCGCAAAGGCGTCCGCTACTTCGGCCCGTTCGCGCACGCCTGGGCCATCCGCGAGACGCTCGATCTGCTGCTGCGGGTGTTCCCGGCGCGCACCTGCTCCAACGGAGTCTTCCGGCGGCACCACCAGATCGGGCGTCCCTGCCTGCTCGGCTACATCGACAAGTGCTCCGCGCCGTGCGTCGGGCGGGTGAGCGCCGAGGAGCACCGCGCGATCGTCGAGGACTTCTGCGACTTCCTCGCCGGCCGCACCGACCGCTTGGTCCGGGAGCTGGAGCGCCGCATGCACGAGGCCGCCGAAGACCTGGACTTCGAATCCGCCGCCCGGCTGCGCGACGACGTGCAGGCGCTGCGGCGCGCGCTGGAGAAGCAGGCGGTGGTGCTCGGCACGGGCACCGACGCCGACGTGATCGCTTTCGCCACCGACGAGCTGGAGGTGGCGGTGCAGGTCTTCCACGTGCGCGACGGCCGGGTGCGCGGGCAGCGCGGGTGGGTGGTCGACAAATCGGGTGACGCGGTCGACGTCCCGGAGGCGGGCGGCGAGCTCGCCGCGCTGGTCGAGCAGTTCCTCACCCAGTTCTACGGCGAGCAGGTGACGGTGGCCGAGCAGGCCGCCGACGAGCAACCCGCCGCCGTGGTGCCCCGCGAAGTGCTCGTGCCCGAGCTGCCCGCCGACGTCGAGGAGGTCCAGCAGTGGCTGTCGGGGTTGCGCGGCGCGGCGGTGAAGGTGCGCGTGCCCCAGCGTGGGGACAAGAAGGCGCTCGCCGAGACCGTGCAGCGCAACGCGATGGAGGCGCTGGCCCAGCACAAGCTCAAGCGGGCGGGGGATCTGACGTCCAGATCCCAAGCGCTGCAAGAGATCCAGGACGCGCTGGAACTCGACTCCGCGCCGCTGCGCATCGAGTGCGTGGACGTCAGCCATGTGCAGGGCACGGACGTGGTCGCCTCGCTCGTGGTCTTCGAAGACGGTCTGGCCCGCAAGTCCGATTACCGCCACTACACGATCCGGGAAGCGGCAGGCGACGGCCGCTCCGACGACGTCGGCAGCATCGCCGAGGTGACTCGCCGCCGGTTCTTCAAATTGCGCCGCGAGCGCGACGCGATGGAGCAGGAAGACCTCGCCGCGACCGGAAGCGACGACGACGCGCTCGAGCTGATCTCCCGGCCGGGTATCGACCCCCGCACCGGACGCCCGCGCAAGTTCTCCTATCCGCCCAACCTCTACGTCGTCGACGGCGGCGCGCCCCAGGTCGCCGCCGCCGCGGAGGTGCTCGACGAGTTGGGCATCACCGACGTCGCGGTGATCGGTCTGGCCAAACGGCTCGAGGAAGTATGGGTGCCCGGCGAGAGCGACCCGGTGATCCTGCCGCGCAACAGCGAGGCGCTGTATCTGCTGCAACGGGTCCGCGACGAGGCGCACCGTTTCGCCATCACCTTCCATCGCAGCAAACGCTCGCGCCGGATGACCGCCTCGGCGTTGGACTCGGTGCCGGGTCTCGGCACGGCGCGCCGGACCGCGCTGGTTACCCATTTCGGGTCGGTCGCCAAGCTGAAGCAGGCGACGGTCGAAGAGATCACCGAGGTGCCCGGCATCGGGTTGGCGACCGCGAAAGCGGTCCTTGCGGCCCTCGAGTCCGAATAGTCAGTCGACAGTGCACCGGAAGATTCGGTTTCGCGTACGTTGTGTGTCTGCGGCCGATACCGAAACCGGTGCGCGATGATCGGAAGGCACCCCAGAGACGGATCCGGTAGGACATGACACGCGTCGAATCGAACAGCAGTGCGGGCAGTCCGCCGACGAGTGCGGGACGAGTGGCCTCGTCCGGCGCCGTCGGCGGAGCGAACTCGCAGGTCGAGGTCGTGATCGTCACCGGGCTCTCGGGCGCGGGCCGCGGCACCGCGGCCCGAGTGCTCGAGGACCTCGGCTGGTACGTGGCCGACAACCTGCCGCCCGAGCTGTTCGGGCGGATGGTCGAACTCGGTGCTTCCGCGAAGCCGCCGATCCGCCGCCTCGCGCTGGTCATGGACGTGCGCAGCCGGTTCTTCACCGGCGATCTGTCGGGGGTCACCGACCAGTTGCGAACTCTCGGCGTGCGCACCAGGGTCCTGTTCCTCGAGGCCTCCGACGACGTGCTGATCCGCCGCTTCGGCTTCGCGCGGCGCAGGCATCCGTTGCAGAGCGAGAGCAAGGACGGCACGTTGTCGGCGGGTATCGCCGCCGAACGGGTGCGGCTGTCCGCCGTGAAGGCCGCCGCCGATGTGGTGATCGACACCACCGAGCTGTCCATCCATCAGTTGCACCGCAAGATGGAAGAGGCCTATGGCGGCGGCGCGCCGAGCGCGTTGCAGCTCACCGTGCAGTCCTTCGGCTTCAAGTACGGGGTTCCGCTGGACGCCGACATGGTGTTGGATGTGCGTTTTCTACCCAATCCGCATTGGATACCGGAGTTGCGGGAACACACCGGTCAGGAGACCGTGGTCAGCGAGTACGTGTTGTCGCGCCCCGGCGCGGACGACTACCTGCGTACCTGCCACCACCTGGTCGAGCTGACCACGAACGGTTACCGCCAAGAGGGGAAGCGATACATGACGGTCGCAGTGGGCTGCACCGGAGGCAAGCACCGAAGCGTCGCGATTGCCGAGGCGCTCGGCGAGTTGATGAGCGAGGTCACCGGCGGGCCGGAGGAATCCGCCGACGTGGTCCGGGTGGTCCATCGAGACCTGGGGCGCGAATGACCGGCTGGGAATCGAATCCCAGCATCGTCGCGCTGGGTGGTGGACACGGCCTGTACGCGACACTGACCGCAGTGCGGCGGCTGACCAGGAAGATCTGCGCGGTGGTCACCGTCGCCGATGACGGCGGCTCCTCGGGCCGGCTACGCGCGGAGCTGGGGGTGCTGCCCCCGGGAGATCTCCGGATGGCGCTGGCCGCCTTGGCCGCGGACGCCGACGGCGTCTGGACCCGGACGGTCCAGCATCGTTTCGGCGGGACCGGCGCTCTGGCCGGGCACTCCGTGGGCAACCTGATCCTGGCCGGGCTCACCGAGGTGCTCGGCGATCCGGTCGCCGCGCTCGACGAAGTCGCCCGCATGTTGCGCATCACCGGACGGGTGCTCCCCATGTCGCCGATCGCGCTCGATATCGAGGCGGATGTCTCTGGGCTGGAGGCGGATCCACGGGTGAGCCGTTGCATTCGCGGTCAAGTTGCCATCGCGACGACGCCGGGTAAGGTGCGGCGAGTGCGGCTGATTCCGTCCGATCCACCGGCCAGTCCGGAGGCGACCTCGGCGATCGAACACGCGGATGTCGTGGTCCTCGGCCCGGGATCGTGGTTCACCAGCGTGATTCCGCACGTCCTCGTCCCGGAACTACGGGAAGCCCTGGTATACACCAGGGCACGGAAAGTGCTCGTGCTCAACCTCGCCGCGGAACCGGGGGAGACCGCGGGGTTCTCCGCGGAGCGGCATTTGCATGTGCTGTCCCAGCACGCGCCGGAATTCGTCGTCGACGAGGTGCTGGTCGACTCCGGCTCGGTCCCGGAAGGCCGTGAGCGGGAACATGTGGCCAGGGCTGCCGAACAGTTGCGGGCACGAGTAACCTTCTCCGATGTCGCCGAAGCGGGAACCGACCGGCATCACCCCGGAAAGCTTGCCGCCGCACTGGATCAACTGATCCGGCAACCTCGGCCGCAAATGGCAGGGCTTCGAGTCGAGGGACGGCACATGGGTCAGGATGTGCGTTCCGGGTTGGGTGGAAAGGAGCGCGTCCCGTGGCGATGACAGCCGATGTGAAAGACGAGCTGAGCAGGCTCACAGTGTCGCAGGTGAGTTCCCGCAAGGCGGAACTGTCCGCACTGCTGCGTTTCGCGGGCGGCCTGCACATCGTCGGCGGCCGGGTGATCGTCGAGGCCGAGGTGGACATGGGGTCCATCGCGCGCAGGCTGCGCCGGGAGATCTTCGAGCTCTACGGCTACGGCTCCGATGTGCACGTGCTCGGCGCGGGCGGACTGCGCAAGACCTCCCGCTACGTGGTGCGCGTCTCCAAGGAGGGCGAGGCGCTGGCCCGGCAGACCGGACTGCTCGACGTTCGCGGTCGTCCGGTGCGCGGCCTGCCCGCGCAGGTGGTCGGCGGCAGCATCGCCGACGCCGAAGCCGCGTGGCGCGGCGCGTTTCTCGCCCACGGCTCGCTGACCGAACCCGGACGGTCCTCGGCGCTCGAGGTCAGCTGCCCCGGCCCCGAGGCGGCGCTGGCGCTGGTCGGCGCGGCTCGGCGGCTCGGCATCACCGCCAAGGCGCGGGAAGTGCGCGGCACCGACCGCGTGGTGGTGCGCGACGGTGAGGCGATCGGCGCGCTGCTGACCAGGATGGGCGCGCACGGCACCCGGATGGTCTGGGAGGAACGCAGGCTGCGCCGGGAGGTGCGCGCGACCGCGAATCGGCTGGCCAATTTCGACGACGCCAACCTGCGCCGGTCGGCGCGGGCGGCGGTCGCCGCGGCGGCTCGGGTGGAACGCGCGCTGGAGATCCTCAGCGACGACGTGCCCGACCATCTCGCCGCCGCGGGCAAGCTGCGTGTGCAGCACCGGCAGGCGTCGCTGGAGGAACTCGGCCAGCTCGCCGACCCTCCGATGACGAAAGACGCTGTCGCGGGCCGCATTCGGCGGCTGCTGTCGATGGCCGACCGGCGCGCCAAGGAACTGGGCGTCCCGGACACCGAGTCGGCCGTCACGGCCGAACTGCTCGACGAAGCCTGACCTCGGGCTTTCGGTGATTTCCGCGACGATCCCCGCGACGCTGCCCGTCGCGGGGATCGTGGCGTTCCCCGGCTGCCGACTTTGGGTTGGTCGGGCGTCTGACCAGGCAACCCGTCTCGACGAAAGCCAGGTGCGTGTCGGCGGAGGCACGGCAGGGCGTTAGTGTGGGTGGGCATCGGAACGATCCGCTGGAAAGTTGAGGAGCGATAACGTGACTGTCCGGGTAGGCATCAACGGCTTCGGTCGTATCGGACGTAACTTCTTCCGGGCGGTGGAGGCGCAGAAGGCGCTCGGCACCACCGACATCGAGATCGTCGCGGTCAACGACCTCACCGACAACGCGACCCTCGCGACCCTGCTCAAGTACGACTCGATCCTGGGCCGGTTGCCCCAGGATGTCTCGCTCGACGGCGACGACACCATCGTGGTGGGCGACCAGCGGATCAAGGCGCTGGCCATCAAGGAGGGCCCGGCGGCGCTGCCGTGGGGCGATCTGGGCGTCGACGTGGTCGTCGAGTCCACCGGCATCTTCACCGATGCCACCAAGGCCAAGGGCCACCTCGCCGCGGGCGCGAAGAAGGTGATCATCTCCGCTCCGGCCAAGGGCGAGGACATCACCATCGTCATGGGCGTCAACGACGAGAAGTACGACGGCAGCCAGAACATCATCTCGAACGCCTCGTGCACCACCAACTGCCTCGGCCCGCTGGCCAAGGTGCTCAACGACGAGTTCGGCATCGAGCGTGGCCTGATGACCACCATCCATGCCTACACCCAGGACCAGAACCTGCAGGACGGCCCGCACAGCGACCTGCGTCGCGCGCGCGCCGCCGCGCTGAACATCGTGCCCACCGGCACCGGCGCCGCGAAGGCCATCGGCCTGGTGCTGCCCGAGTTGCAGGGCAAGCTGGACGGCTACGCGCTGCGCGTGCCGGTCCCGACGGGCTCGGTCACCGACCTGACCGCCACCCTGCGCAAGTCGGCCACGCTCGAGGAGATCAACGCCGCCTACAAGGCCGCCGCCGAGGGCCCGCTGAAGGGCATCCTCAAGTACAACACCGACCCGATCGTCTCCTCCGACATCGTCACCGACCCGGCCTCGTCGATCTACGACGCGCCGCTGACCAAGGTGATCGACGACCAGGTGAAGGTCGTGTCCTGGTACGACAACGAGTGGGGCTACTCCAACCGTCTCGCCGATCTCATCGGCCTCGTCGGCAAGTCGCTCTGACGCGCATGGCTGTCAAGACACTCGCGGATCTGCTCGGCGAGGGTGTCGAGGGTCGGGGCGTGCTGGTGCGCTCCGACCTGAACGTGCCCCTCGACGACAAAGGACAGATCACCGATCCCGGCCGCATCATCGCCTCGGCGCCGACCATCAAGGCGCTCGCCGAAGCGGGCGCGAAGGTCGTCGTGACCGCGCACCTCGGCCGCCCGAAGGGCGAGCCGGACGCGAAGCTCTCGCTGGCGCCGGTGGCCGCCCGGCTCGCCGAGGAACTGGGCCGCAATGTGCAGCTGGCCGGTGACGTGGTGGGTCAGGACGCGCTCGCGCGGTCCGAGGGCCTCACCGACGGCGACGTGCTGCTGCTGGAGAACATCCGGTTCGACCCGCGTGAGACCAGCAGGGACGACGCGCAGCGGGCCAAGCTGGCCGCCGCGCTGGTCGAGCTCGTCGGCGACGACGGCGCGTTCGTTTCCGACGGTTTCGGTGTGGTGCACCGTAAGCAGGCGTCGGTGTACGACGTCGCCCAGCAGTTGCCGCACTACGCGGGCACGCTGGTCGCGGCCGAGGTCGAGGTGCTGGCCAAGCTGACCGAGAACCCCGACCGGCCGTACGCGGTCGTGCTCGGCGGTTCCAAGGTCTCCGACAAGCTGGCGGTCATCGAGGCGCTCGCGCCGAAGGTCGACACGCTGGTGATCGGAGGCGGCATGTGCTTCACCTTCCTTGCGGCACAGGGCCTCTCGGTGGGCTCCTCATTGCTGCAGGAGGAGATGGTGGACACCTGCAAGCGTCTGCTCGAGCAGTACGCCGACGTCATCCACCTGCCGCGCGACATCGTGGTGGCCGACGCGTTCGCCGCGGACGCGGAGTCGAAAGTTGTTGCTGCACATGAGATCCCGGACGGCTGGCTGGGTCTGGACGTGGGCCCGGACTCGGTGGACCGCTTCGCGGTACTGCTGACCGAGGCGCGCACCGTCTTCTGGAACGGGCCGATGGGTGTGTTCGAGTTCGAGAAGTTCGCCGCGGGCACCCGCGGGGTGGCCGAGGCGATCGTGACCGCGACCGGTAAGGGCGCGTTCACCGTGGTCGGCGGCGGTGATTCGGCCGCGGCCGTGCGCGCGCTCGGGCTGCCGGAGGACGGTTTCTCGCACATCTCCACCGGCGGCGGCGCGTCGCTGGAATACCTGGAGGGCAAGGAACTCCCCGGCATCGCGGTGTTGGAGGGCTGAGCATGGCACGCAAACCGCTCATCGCGGGCAACTGGAAGATGAACCTCAATCACCTCGAGGCCATCGCCCTGGTGCAGAAGATCGCGTTCGCGCTGCCGGAGAAATACTTCGACAAGGTCGACGTGGCGGTGATCCCGCCGTTCACCGACCTGCGCAGCGTGCAGACGCTGGTCGAAGGGGACAAGCTCCTGCTCACCTACGGCGGTCAGGACGTCTCCGTGCACGAGGCGGGCGCCTACACCGGTGAGATCAGCGCGAGCATGCTCGCCAAGCTGGGCTGCACCTTCGTCGTGGTGGGGCACTCCGAACGGCGGCAGTACCACAACGAGGACGACGCCACCGTGCTGGCCAAGGCCAAGCAGGCGTTGAAGCACGGCATCACGCCGATCGTCTGCATCGGTGAGGGCCTGAACATCCGCGATGCCCGAACGCATGTCGAGTACAACCTCGAGCAGCTGCGCGGATCGCTGAAAGGCCTTACGGCGGAGCAGATCTCGAAGATCGTCATCGCCTACGAGCCGGTGTGGGCGATCGGCACCGGCAAGGTGGCCACCCCCGCCGACGCGCAAGAGGTCTGTGGCGCGATCCGCGGGGAGCTGGAGAAGCTCGCCTCGCCGGAGGTGGCTTCGGGGGTCCGCGTGCTCTACGGCGGGTCGGTGAACGCCAAGAACGTCGGAGAACTGGTCGCCCAGACCGATATCGACGGCGCATTGGTCGGCGGCGCTTCGCTCAAGGGTGACGAATTCGCCACCCTCTCCGCGATCGCCGCGGGCGGCCCGCTGCCCTGACCTGGGCATCAGCGCAACAGCCCGGTATCGCTTCCCGCGATACCGGGCTGTGTCGTTTCGCCGACAGTGATCACGGGTGCTCGGCGGCCGGTGCTCGTGCGATGATGGCCGAGCTCGATTCCGTGGCTCGACAAGGACTTTCGTGACTCTTCGCAAGCTGTACACCGCACTTCCGGTCGCGCTGGTCGCGCTGGCCACCCTCGTCGGCTGTTCCGACGATTCGTCGCACGATCACGATCACGCCCATCCCGGCGTGACATCCACCACCGCCGCCGCGGCGGTGCGAACGGAGCAGCAGGACGCGGGACACCGCAGGCTCAATCAGCTGGTGGGGGAGTGGAAGGGCGAGAAGTCGACCTTCGTCGCGGGCGGCACGGCGGACAACCCGATCAAGCGGGAGATCGTCTCGCGCTGGGAGTGGATCGCCGAGACCGGCAACAACTTCCTGCGCGAGGAAGCCGAGGACATCCAGGGAAGCGCCGCCTACTACCGGCTCGGACTGCTCGGATTCTCGCCGACCGACAACCGCTACGAGTGGTCGACCGTCGACAGCATCACGCCGATGACGATGAGCTACAAGGGCGCCAAGGGAAGCGGCGGCGACGCCGAAATCGTCATGGCCGGTGAATTCACCGATCCCGGCGTCCTCGGCGAGCAGTTCATCGGCAAGACGATCGCGATGCGAACCGTGATTCGGCTGGAGTCGGCCGACCGGGTGGTCATGGAAATCTCCTTCACGCCGCCCGGAGAAGCCGAGCGAGTCGCCGATCGCGTCGTGCTCACCCGGCGGAAGTAGTCCGCGCGCTCACTGCGCGTGCAGGACCAGGCCCGCGCCGTTGTCGTTGCGCAGGGTCAGCGTGCCGGCGTCCACCGTGGCGTTCGTCCCGCCGTCCAGAGCGTTCAGGACGGCTTGCTCGACCTCCATCACCTCCGGGGAGCACATCATCTTCGTGGTGGCGATCCGGAAAGTGATCTGCGCACCCGACACCTCGGCGCTGCCGGTCATCTGGTTGCACCCGGCGGCGCCGGAGACGCTGCCGTCCTCGGCGATGGTGAGCGTCGGCCGCGCTTCGTCGAGGGCGCGCGAGCGGACCTGGCTGTTGTCGGTGATGAGCGAGGTGACCCGCCAGGACGTGCCCTTGACGGGCTTGTCCGGCTGAGCGACCTTCTTGTCGAGCAAGGTCACCGTGCGGTCGGCACTGTGCAGGGTCAGGCGCGAGTCGTCGAGCCGCCAGCTGGGCTGAGAGTTCAGCAGGCCGCTGAGCCACTCGTCGGCGCCTCGCCGGTCGTCCTCGCAGGCCATCAGCGTGGTGGCCAGGCCGGAGACGTGCAGAACGTGATCGTCGAGAGTTACCGCGCCGGTGAACTTGTTGCATCCCGCGTCGGCCGCCAGCCGCCCCTCGGTGAAGCTGATCGTCAGCGGCCCGCCGCCGGGAATCGGGGCGCCTTCGACGTTGGTCGAGAGGAAGGTGCGGCCCACCGGAGTCGGCTCGTCGGCGCCGCGGTCGGGTTCCTGGCCCGAGCAGCCCGCGATCGCGCAGAGAGCGAGCAGGACGACCGGTCCCAGTCGCACGAAGTGTGCCGCCATGCGGCGATGCTACCGGCGATTCGTCCGCTGACCTGGATTACGCCGGTCGCGACGGCCTGGCGAGGAGCCCCGAGAAGGATCTTCGCGGCGGGAAACCGAAACTCATGGGATGACTCGTCCGGTGTCGTATTAGTATCTGTGCGTGCACCGATGCTTCCCCATCACCCCGCCGCCCGCCTCCTGAGCGAGGTGTAGATATCCAGCGCGCCACCGTGCGGTGAGCGCGCTCTTTCGGCATCGCTGTGCACCTCGCGTCCGCGACCTCTATCCCTTTTCGTCGCAGGAGCGCGATCTTTCATGTCCTCATCTGTCTCCACGCCCGCCCGTTCCGGGCTGGTCTACCTCGTCGGCGCCGGAATTCTCTGGGGCACCGGCGGTCTGCTCGGCACGTTGTTGCACCGGGCCACCGGTTTGGCGCCCGTCTCCGTGGCCACCTGCCGGCTCGCCGTCGGCGGGCTGCTGCTGATGATCCTGCTCGCGGGCACACGGCGGCCATGGCCGCGAAATGCGACGGCGTGGCGGCGGATCGGCGCCGTCGCCGTGCTCGCGGCGACCTTCCAGGCCGCCTATTTCGGCGCCGTCGCGGCCTCGTCGGTCAGCCTCGCCACGCTGATCACCATCGGTACGTCGCCGGTGGTCGTCGCGGTGGTGGAGCACGTCACCGGAAGGCGGGCGGTGGACCGCCGCCGTGCGGCGACGATCGGCATCGCCCTGTGCGGGCTGGCATTGCTGGTCGGGGTGCCGACCGGAAACACAGGGACGGCCGGGTTGCTGGTCGGCGCGGCCCTCGCTGCGGTGGCCGCGACGGCGTTCGCGACCGTCACCGTGATCAACGCCATGCCGGTTCCCGGGCTCGACGCGACGACCACCATCGCCCTCGGATTCACCGGTGGAGCGTTGCTGCTCGCACCCCTCGCGGCAACGAGCGGGCTGGGATTCGACCCGACGCCGGGCAGCGTCGCGCTGGTTGTTCTGCTGGGCCTGGCGCCGACCGCGGTCGCCTACACGTTGTACTTCCGCGGACTGTCGGATTCCGGCCCGGGGATTGCCGCGGTGCTGGCTCTGCTCGAACCGCTTACGGGAGCGACGCTTGCGGCAGTCGTCCTGGGAGAACGTCTCACCGCGCCCGGGGTGGCGGGGGCGGCGTTGCTCATCGTGGCACTGCTGCTTGCCGCCACACCCGCGCGTCCGGCGGTCCAGGGGCCGGACTCGGCGGCGGAGCGGCGCCACGCCCGCGACTAAGCTTCGGCGCGTGACCACTGCCGCGACGAGCCCGGGTTCCACCTGGGCGCCGCTGCGTTCGCCGGTGTACCGGGCGCTGTGGGTGGCGCAATTGGTGTCGAATCTCGGTACCTGGATGCAGACCGTCGGCGCGCAGTGGATGATGGTCGACCTGCCCAACGCGGCGGCGCTGGTGTCGTTCGTGCAGACCGCCATCACGCTTCCGGTGATGCTGCTGGCCATCCCGTCCGGCGTGATCGCCGATCTGGTGGACCGGCGCAGGCTGCTGCTCGGGGCGCAAACCACGATGGCGCTGCTCGCCACGGTCCTCGCTGTGTCCACGGCGACCGGGCACACCACCCCCGCCGTGCTGCTGACCTTGTTGTTCCTGCTCGGCTGCGGTCAGGCGCTGACCGCGCCGGCCTGGCAGGCGATCCAGCCGGAACTGGTTTCGCGCGAGCAGATCCCGGCGGCGTCCGCGCTGGGCAGCATGAACATCAACCTCGGAAGGGCGGTGGGGCCCGCGCTGGCCGGTGCGCTGGTCTCGCTGTCCGGGCCGACGCTGGTGTTCGCGCTGAACGCGATGTCGTTCGCCGGGATCGTCGCGGTACTGACGGTCTGGCGCAGGCCGTCGGCCGACCGGCGCTTGCCCACGGAACGTCCGATGGCGGCATTGCAGGCGGGTACCCGATTCATCCGGGCGGCGCCCGCGATCCGCCGGGTGCTGCTGCGCTCGATCCTGTTCATCGCGCCCGCCAGCGCGGTGTGGGCGCTGCTGCCGGTGATCGCTCGCGACCGGCTGGGGTTGTCGTCGTCCGGGTACGGCCTGATGCTCGGCGCCCTGGGCGTCGGCGCGGTGCTCGGCGCCGCGGCGCTGTCCCGGTTGCGGGCGTGGCTGACCCCGACACAGCGGCTCACCATCGCCGCGACCCTGTTCGGGGTGGCGACGGCGGGTACGGCACTGCTGCGCGTCGTTCCGGTGGTGCTGGTGCTGCTGGTGTTCGCGGGATTGGCCTGGCTGCTGGCGATGTCCACGATGAACGCGACCATGCAGCTGCTGCTGCCCGCCTGGGTGCGGGCGCGCGGGCTGTCGGTCTATCTGCTGGTGTTCATGGGCGGCCAGGCGATCGGCTCGCTGGTCTGGGGTCTGGTCGCCGACTCGATCGGCTCGGTGCAGGCGCTGTTGTGGGCCGCGTCGCTGCTGGCGCTCTGCGCGGTCAGCACCGTGTGGCTGCCCATCCGGAACGACCCCGAGATGCTCGACTTGACTCCCTCGGCGTTCTGGCCGGAACCTCAGCTGGCGGTCGAGCCCGATCCCGACGACGGTCCCGTACTGGTCCTGCGCAGCTACGACGTGCCGCCGGAGAGCGTGGAGGAATTCCTCGCCGCCATGGCCTTCGTCGGCCGGTCCCGGCAGCGCACCGGTGCGATGGAGTGGCGTCTCTATCGCGATGTCGGGGTGATCGACCGCTACGTGGAGGCGTTCGTGGTGCGGTCCTGGGCCGAGCACATGCACCAGCACCAGGTCCGGCTCACCGCCCAGGACCAGGTGCGAGAAGAGGCCGTCGCGAAGTTCGGCACCGCAGAGGGGGAGCAGGTCACCCACCTCGTCGCGGTCGACCGGCGCTAGGTCGGCACCCGGCGGCGCGGGCCCCGAGTGCCTGATTCGGTGCGATCGCACCGACCGCATAGACTGTCCGGCATGCGGATGTTCCTGGATATCCTCCTGATCATCACCAGCGTGCTGCTGGTGCTGCTGGTGCTGCTGCACCGCGCCAAGGGTGGAGGTCTGTCCAGCCTGTTCGGCGGCGGTGTGCAGTCCAGCCTGTCCGGGTCCACCGTCGTGGAGAAGAACCTCGACCGCGTCACCATCTTCACCGGCGTCATCTGGCTGATCGCCATCCTCGGCATCGGCCTGGAGATCAAGTTCGCCTGATTCCGGCGGCCGCCGTCAGCACCGCCACGCCGAGCGCGAGTTCGGCCAGGACGACGGCGGGACAACTCGACCGAGCCGGCGCATAGCGCCGCGCCCTCACCCCCTGGCGAATGGTGGGTCGGCTGCCGCGCGCGGAAGGTTCGCTTCGTCTTGCGCGTGTTGCCCTCGGGGCAGGGTCGGCCGACGCGCGCGCGTACCGCTCGCGCCGTACCGGGTGGCGCAAGCGGTGGCCGCACATCGAGGCGCGCCTCGGAACCCGAGCGCGCCTCCACCGGAATCAGTCGACGCGCGGAACGCGACCGTCGACGTCGGTGAACCCGTAATACTCGGCGAGATCCGCTACCGGCCAGGGCAATCCCGTGCGGGAGCGACGGCCCGCGTCGGTGGCGAGCGCGACGACGGCGCGGCCGGTGAAGCGCGGCGTCTGCGCGTCACCGAGGTCGAAGGTGCCCTCACCGGGCAACGTGACCAGACGCCTGCCGGTGGCGTCGGCCGGAACCAATTGCAGCAGTTCGGTGTCGACGATGCCGGGCCAGAGCGAGACCACGGTCACTTCGGTGCCCGCGAGGTTGTGCGCCATGTCGGCGGTGAGCCGGTCCAGAGCGGATTTCGCGACGCCGTACACCGCGTTGTGCATGTATCGGCGTGCCCCTGGCGAGGAGATGTTGACGATCAACCCGCCCGACTCGATCAACAGCGGCGCCGCGAAAACGCTCGCCACGTAATGCGATCGGACCCCCACGTCGAACGACTCGTCCCATGCCGCCGGCGGCACCTCCCAGAACGGCTTGCCCAGCCAGCGGGCGGCGGCGGGCGAGTTGTAGACGTTGTTCACCAGGACGTCCAACCTACCGTGCTCGTCACGGATCAGCTCGAACAGCCGCTGCACCGCGTCGTCGTCGCGGTGATCGCACACGAACGGGATGCCGACTCCGCCCGCGGCATCGATTTCCGAGGCGGTGGCGTGTACGGTGCCGGGTAGCCGTCCCTGTGTCGCCGAGCGTCCGGTGACGAGCACCGTGGCGCCCGCCGCACCCAGTTCCAGCGCGATCCCCTTGCCGATGCCGCGGCTGGCGCCGGTGACCACCGCGACCTTGCCTTCGAGCCTTTCCGGTATTCCGTTCACGGAATCGGAACATTACCGTGAAGCGATAACGTGTTCTAGGTTTTGGAGGTCCGAGTGGAGCTGACTCATCGGTTCGTGACGACCGACGGTATCCGTATGCACGTCGCCGAGCAGGGCGAAGGGCAGCCGGTGGTCTTCTGTCACGGGTTTCCGCACACCTGGTACATCTGGCACCGGCAGCTTCCCGCGATCGCCGCGGCCGGCTACCGCGCCCTGGCGCCGGACCTGCGCGGCTACGGGCGGACCGACGTCCCTGCCGACCTCGAGGCCTACACCAATCGCGCGGTGTGCGGCGACCTGCTCGCGCTGCTCGATGACATCGGCGCCGAACGGGCGGTGTTCGTCGGCCTGGATTTCGGCGCGGCGCTGGTGTGGGAACTGGCGTTGCGCGCGCCGGAGCGGGTGCGCGGCGTCATCGTCCTGAACAATCCGTTCGCGCCACGTCCGCCGCGTGCTCCGTCACAGCTGTGGGCGAAGGCCGCGGCGCGGCACTTCTTGCACCTGCACTACTTCCAAACTCCGGGCGTAGCCGACGCGGAACTCGGCGCGCGGCCCCGGGATTTCCTGGCCCGCGTGTACTACGCGCTCAGCGCCGACTATCACTACCTGGACACCTGGCGTTTCCCGGCCGAGGGCACCGGCTACCTCGACGTGCTGCCGGAGGCGCCCGCACTGCCCTGGCAGTGGCTCGGCACGAACGAGTTGGACGTACTGGCAGCGGATTTCGAGCGCACCGGGTTCACCGGCGGATTGAACTGGTATCGCAGCCTGGACCGCAACTGGGAGCTCACCGCCGAGTACGCGGACGCGAAAGTCACTGTGCCCGCGTATTTCCTGTACGGCGACCGCGACCCGGACATGGAAGGCTTCAGCGGACGTGACCCGCTGGCCACCCTGCGCGAGCACGTCGTCGATCTGCGCGCGGTGACCGAGATCGCCGGAGCGGGCCACCTCGTCCAGCTGGAGCGAACCGAGCAGGTGAACGCGCTGCTCACCGCTCATCTCGGCCACCTTGCCGCGCATCCCGCCGAGCTCCCGGCCTGAAGCGAATCGCCTTCGGTCCCAGTGGCGTTCGTTGTCGGTGGGCACCGCTAATGTTCGGTGAATGAGTTATAGCCTGAGCATCTACGTCGTCGAACTGGACAGGGTCAAGGGCGCCATCGGGTCCGGGGACGAGAAGCTCCGGCGCATGATCGGCGGCCGGTTCAAAGCCCAGCTGACCCACGACGACGACTGGTTCGCCGACGAGATCGCCGGCGGCGCGCCCACCCGCTACGAGGCCGTGCGCGCCGTCATCGACGGCGGCCCGTTCGACCCGGCCTACGGTTTCCAGTACGGCTACGCCTACCAGACGATCTGCCAGTTCTACGGCCGCTTCGCCGACAACCGCTATTTCTCGGCGTTCCGTGGTCGCTGGCTCGACCACATCGACGACGGGCTCGCCACGCTCGGCATCAAAGCGGTCAGCGTCCGCGCGTTCATGTACCACTCGCTGCCGCCTTCGCTGCCGCAACCGGACGAACTGCCCGGCTACGGCGAATGGACGCCCGAGCAGTGCGCGGAGGCGCTCGTGCAGTGGGAATCGACCACGCCACCGCAACGCGAAGAGGTCGATCACGAGGTCCTCGCCGCCATCGAGTCCTGCATCGAGTGGATCCGGGAGGCGCAGGCGCGCCCCGGCTGGGGGATCGCCGGGTTCTTCTACTGAGCCGCCGGGTCAGCGCATGCCGCCATGGCTTCAACTCATGCGTTGCGCATGCCGGGGGAACTGCCTGGCGGATCGAGTTCGTCCAGCGGCGTCGAGCGCACTCCGGGAGGCCGCTCGGCTCGCGATCGGGTGCAGTCCCGCGGAAGGCGCGAGGCCTAGCGGTATTCCTCGGCCAGCTTCGGGTAGTCCGACCACCGCGGCAGCGGCTCGAAGTCGAGATAGGCGGTGAGACGGTCGAGCAGGTACTGCCAGCGGGGGCCGATCGCCCCGGCATCGGCGGGGCAGACGTGGCGGCGGGTCAGTTCGACGGTGGTGACCACGCCGACCTGGCTCATCCGGACTTCGAGCAGACAGCCGTCGATGTGCACGACCAGTTCGTGCGGCGCTTGACAGTGGTCGACCCGCACCGCGACCGGGCCGGGAACAGGACCGTCGAACAAGTCGATGGTGAGGTTCCCGTTGCCGCCGGAGACGGCGCCGAGCCAGCGCGCGAGCTGGCCGCGTTCGGTGGCCGCCGACCAAACGTCGAGCACAGGCTTGTGGAAGGAACGCAGGTAATGCAAGAGCACCAGGTCCCCGTCGGCCGTGTGCTCGTGCTCCGGTCGCACCTCGCCGAGCATGGACATCGTGGTCATCGCCATGTCCTTTCCGCTGCTGGTCACCGTCACCCTGACTGTATGTCCACTATTCCCCGGCCGAATCGAATTCCCGCGAAGGCCGGGCCTCGGCGCGGCGCGGTTGCGCGACGGTCGCTCCGCTCAGCAGCCGCAGGGCCGCGGCCTCGATCCGGTCCTCGTCGAGCAGCACCGTCGCGGCGGCCGGACCCAGCGGCACGAAACTGTCCTCGCTGGTGACGCGCGCGAGAAGCCCGGTGAAACCGGCGTCGATCACGGCCGCGCACACAGCCTCCGACACGCCACCACTGCGACGGGTCTCGTCCACGACGAGGACCCGGCCGGTCGCGCGCGCGTGCCGCAGCAGATCACTCACCGGTAGCGGAGTCAGCCAGCGCAGATCGAGCACACGCGCGTGGACGCCGTGCCGGGCCAGGCGGCGCGCCGCCCGCAGGCTCATCGGCACACCGTTGGCGAAGGTGACCAGGGTCACGTCGGTCCCGTCGCCGTAGACGCGCGCGCGGCCGATCTCGACGTGATCGGACGTCGACGGGTGCGCCAGCCAGCCGTCGTCTCCTGGATGGTGCAGGTCGCGGGTGTGATAGAGCGCGATGGGCTCGAGGAACAGACACACCCTGCCATCCACTCGGGCAGCCGACACACAGGTGCGCAGCATCGCCGCGGCGTCGTCGGCGCGAGCGGGTGAGGCGAGCACGATACCGGGGATGTCGCGCAGCGCGGCCACCGAGTTGTCGTTGTGGAAATGACCGCCGAAGCCCTTCTGGTAGGCGTATCCGGCGATCCGCACCACCATCGGGTTCCGATAGCGGCCGTCGGAGAAGAACGACAGCGTGGCCGCTTCGCCGCGGATCTGATCCGCCGCGTTGTGCAGATAGGCGAGGTACTGGATCTCCGGGATCGGCACGAATCCGGCCAGCGCCGCGCCCAGCGCGGTGCCGAGGACGCTCTGCTCGTCCAGCAGGGTGTCGAACACGCGGCGCGCGCCGAAGGTCTTCTGCAACCCCTTCGTCACGCCGTACACACCCCCTTTGCGGCCGACGTCCTCCCCGAAGACGAGCACGTCGCGATCACGCGCGAGCAGACCGGCGAGGGTGTCGTTGACCGCTTGGGCGAAGGTCATCGGACCGCCTTGTGTGACAGCGCCGTTCGCGCTCACAGGACGAATGGCCGCCGGGCCCGGATGACCCGTGTCCGCGCGTTTGGTCTCGTCGATCGGAAGCGGGCCGGTTCTGAGCGCGTCGGCGCGCACGAGGGCGGGACGGGATGCAGCGATCGGTGCGATCACCGCCGCCGCGGAAGCGAGTTTCGGTTCCGCGGCGACGAGTTCGGCTGTCGTGGCGACGCGGCGGCCCGACTCGGTGTAAAGATGGAGCACGTCGGCGGGTGTGGCGACACCGGACTCGACCAGCAACCGTGCGGTCGCCAGGACCGGATCGCGGGCGAGGTCGGCGGCGATATCGGCCGGGCGGCGGTAGGCGGTTTCGACGTCGGATCCCGCGTGCGCGAGCAGTCGCACGGTCCGCAGGTGCAGGAACGCGGGCGCGCGGTTGTCCCTTACCCACCGCACGGCGGCATTCGCGCTGGTCAGCGCATCGAGGGCAGCGCAGCCGTCCGCATCGAAGTACGCCAGGCCCGGCCGGTGGCCGTAGGCCTGCTCGATCCAGTCCGGCGGCGTGGGAACACTGATGCCGATGCCGTTGTCCTCGCAGACGAACAGGACCGGCACCGCGATCCCCTGGTGGGCGGTGTGAATCGCGGCATTGATGGCCCCGGCCGCGGTGGAATGGTTGGCCGACGCGTCACCGAAACTGCATATCACCACGGCATCGCAGGGCCATGGGCTCGCGACGCCGAGCCGTGCCGCGCGATCGATCGCGAACGCCAACCCGACCGCGCGCGGAAGGTGGGAGGCGATGGTCGACGTCTGCGGGATGATGTTCGCGGCAGCACTGCCGAGCACCTTGTGCCGTCCACCCGAGATCGGGTCCGCCGCCGCGGCGACCACGCCGAGCAGGACATCCCGGATCGGGTCGAGCCCGGGAACGCGCCGGGCGCGGTGCACGAAGAACGCGCCCGACCGGTAGTGCAGCAGAGCGGGATCGGTGGTCCGCGAGGCCGCCGCCAGCGCGGCATTGCCCTCGTGACCGGACGATCCGATGCTGTAGTAACCGCGCCGGGCGCTGCCGAGGCGGCGCGCCGCGAGATCGAGGTGCCTGCTCGTCGCCTGTGCTTCGAACAGTCGCAGGCACGCCGTGCCGGTGACCGCGCACCCGGGAGCGATCGGCTGATCCGCCGGATGGCCCGGTCGCGGGACGAGTGCGGCGACGGCGGTGCGGAACCGCTCGTCCAGATCCACTGCCTGCTCGGTCACCGACCGATCATCTCGTAGATTCCGCCACCAGGTGGCATTATCTCTCGGTGTTTTTCCGGTAGCGGCAGAGAGAAGCAAGCATATTTACGAGGAATCGGGACCGACTCACGTACGAGCCGATCCCGATCGGCGTCACCGGAACGCTCAGCGCACCGCGGACGCGGCCTCCTGATCCAGCAGCCAGGTGGTGGAGTCGATACCCGTCGCACCGGCGGCGGGCACGTCCACCGGGTCCGCGCCGCCGATGGCCGCGGCGACCGCCTCGGCTTTGGCCGCGCCGCCGACCACCAGCACGACGTGCCGGGTGCGGCGGACGGCGGGCAGGGTGAGGGTCACCCGCACCGGCGGCGGCTTCGGCGAGTTCGTGACGGCCACGACGAGCTCGTGCTCTTCGCGCACCGCGTCGGTGTGCGGGAACAGCGAGTTGACGTGGCCCTCGCCGCCCATGCCGAGCAGGTGCAGATCGAAGGCACCGTGGTCGGTGAGGTAGGCGTGCACCGTCGCGGAGTACTCGGCGGCGGCTTCCACCGGGTCGGGGTACTCGCCGTCGGAGGCGGCCACCGGATGCACCCGTGCCGGGTCGACCGGCACGTGGTCGAGCAGCGCCTGTCTTGCTTGCAGGTGGTTGCGCTCCGCGTCGTGCGCGGGCACGAAACGCTCGTCGCCCCAGAACACGTCGAGCCGGGACCAGTCGATGTCGCCGGGCGACTTGCGTACCTGCTCGAGCAGGGCGATGCCGGTTCCGCCGCCGGTCAGCACCACCGACGCGGAACCGCGCTCGGCCTGGGCCGCGACGACGACCGAGACGAAGCGGGCCGCCGCGGCGGCGACCAGCGATTCGGTGTCCAGATGCACCTCGACGGTGTCGCTGGGGAACGGCGAATCGGTGTGCTCACTCATAGATCACCTTCTCGATCCCGGCCAGCGCCTCCGCGTAGATCTCGTCGGCGTCCAGCCTGCGTAGGTCTTCGGCGAGGCAGTCACGGGTCTCCCTGCGCGCCAGCGCGATCCGTTGCACCGGCTCGCCGGTGCGGGTCAACGTGGCGGTGCGGCCGGTCTGCGGTCGTTCGATCGCGATGGAGACGGTGGGGCGGTGCAGTTCCACCCGCAGCGGGCCGGTGCGGCGGCGAACGGGACAGTGGAGCCGGGCGGCCAGCCAGCCGGCCAGGATGTCCAGGGCGGGCTCGTCGCGCAGCCCGGAGACCGTGACGGCATCCACCGCCTCGAAGGGCGGCTCGTCCATGGCCGCCGCGAGCAACGCACGCCAGTACGTGATCCGGCTCCAGGCCAGATCGGTGTCACCGCTGGCGTAGGAATGCAGCCGCTTCTTGATCGCCGCCTGGGGATCGGGCGCGAACGTGGCATCGGTGATGCGGCGGCCCGCCAAGCGCCCCACCGAATCCTTGGACGGGAACTCCGGGGCTCCGCGCGGCCACCACGCCACCACCGGAGTATCCGGCAAGAGGAACGGGGTGACGACGCTGCTCTCGTGGCTGACCAGTTCGCCTTGCAGCCTCAGCACGATCACCTCGGCGGCCCCCGCGTCGCCGCCCACCCGGATCTGGGCGTCCAGCCGAGTGGCAGCCTCCCGGTCGCCACGCGCCAGCACCACCACGCGACAGGGGTGCTCGCGGCTGGCTTCGTTCGCCGCGTCGATCGCCTGCTCGGCCTCGGAGCTGTCCAGCGTGCACACCACCAGCGTGAGAACGCGACCCACGGTGATCACGCCGTTGCTCTCGCGCAGCTGCACGAGGCGCTTGGTGACCTCGCTGGTCTTGGTCTCGGGCATGTCGACGATCACGGGCGCCGCCATTCCCGCCCGGTGCGGGCGATCATCTCGTCGGCCGAGGCCGGACCCCAGGTGCCCGCCTCGTACGGTTCCGGCCTGCCGTCGGCGGCCCAGTGTTCGAGCACCGGATCCAGGATGCGCCACGACAATTCGACCTCCGCGTTCACCGGGAACAGCGACGGCACCCCGAGCAGCACGTCGAGGATCAGGCGTTCGTAAGCCTCGGGGGAGGACTCGGTGAACGCCTCGCCGTAGGTGAAGTCCATGTTGACGTCGCGCACTTCCATGCCGGAGCCCGGCACCTTGGAGCCGAACCGGGTGGTGATGCCCTCGTCCGGCTGCACGCGGATGACCAGCGCGTTCTGGCCCAGTTCCTCGGTCATGGTCTGGTCGAACGGCAGGTGCGGCGCTCGTTTGAAGACCACCGCGATCTCGGTCACCCTGCGGCCGAGCCGTTTTCCGGTGCGCAGGAAGAACGGCACGCCCGCCCAGCGGCGGGTGTCGATCTCCAGGCTGATCGCGGCGTAGGTCTCGGTTCTCGAGTTCGGGTCGAAACCCTCCTCCTGCAGCAGGCCTGCCACATGCTCGCTGCCCTGCCAGCCCTCGGTGTACTGTCCGCGCGCGGTGGTCTCGTCCAGCGGTGCGATGAGCTTGGTCGCCGAGAGCACCTTGATCTTCTCGGCCTGCAACTGCTTGGGCTCGAAGCTGATCGGCTCCTCCATGGCGGTGAGCGCCAGCAGTTGCAGCAAGTGGTTCTGGATCACGTCCCGCGCGGCGCCGATGCCGTCGTAGTAACCCGCCCGACCGCCCAGGCCGATGTCCTCGGCCATCGTGATCTGCACGTGGTCGACGAAGTTGGCGTTCCAGATCGGCTCGTAGAGCTGGTTGGCGAAACGCAACGCCAGCAGGTTCTGCACCGTCTCCTTGCCGAGGTAGTGGTCGATGCGGAAGACCTGCTCCTCGGGGAACACCCCGTTGACCAGTGCGTTGAGCTCCTGCGCGCTGTGCAGGTCGTGCCCGAACGGCTTCTCGATCACCACCCGGCGCCAGGGTTTGCGGGCCCCGTCCGGCCCGGTCGTCTGCGCCAAGCCGCGCGCGCAGAGCTGATCGAGCACGACCGGGAACATGTTCGGCGGGATCGACAAATAAAAGGCGTGATTGCCGCCGGTGCCGCGTTCCTTGTCCAGGGTGGTCAGGGTGTCGGCGAGCCGGTCGAACGCCGCGTGGTCGTCGAAGGTGCCCTGGACGAACCGGATGCCCTCCGAGAGCTGATCCCAGACCTCCTGGCGGAACGGGGTGCGCGCGTGCGCTTTCACCGCCTCCAGGACGACCGCGGCGAAGTCCTCGTCGGCGTAGTCGCGGCGCGCGAAGCCGACCAAACCGAACGCCGGGGGCAGCAGCCCCCGGTTCGCCAGGTCGTAGATGGCCGGCATCAGCTTCTTCCGGGACAGGTCACCCGTGACGCCGAAGATGACCATGCTGCACGGTCCGGCGATGCGGGGGAGCCGTTTGTCCCGTTTCTCGCGCAGCGGATTCTGCCATTCGACGGTGTCGGGCCGATCCGCGGGCGCTGCCCCGGCCATCGATCAGCCGTTCCCGGTCGACGCCGACTTCAGCTCGTCGGTCGTGGCGGCAAGCAGCTCCTCCCAGGACTTCTCGAACTTGTCCACGCCCTCGCGCTCGAGCACCGCGAACACGTCGTCGAGGTCGATGCCGACCGCGGCGAGCCGGTCGAAGACCTCCTTGGCTTCGGCTGCCTTGCCGCTGACGGCGTCGCCACGGATCACGCCGTGATCGGCGACCGCCTCGAGTGTCTTCTCCGGCAGCGTGTTCACCGTGTTCGGCGCGACCAGTTCGGTGACGTACATCGTGTCGGCGTAGTCCGGGTTCTTCACGCCGGTCGAGGCCCACAGCGGCCGCTGCCGATTCGCGCCGGACGCGGCCAGGGTCTGGTAGGTGGAGGTGTGCTTGCCGCCGTCGAACACGTCCTGGTACTCGGCGTAGGCGAGGTGGGCGTTGGCGATGCCCGCCTTGCCGCGCAGCGCTAGCGCCTCCTCGGTGCCGAGCGCCTCGAGCCGCTTGTCGATCTCGGTGTCGACGCGGGAGACGAAGAACGAAGCGACGGAATGGATCTTGGCCGGGTCGTGGCCCGCGACCTTGGCCTTCTTCACGCCCTCGAGGTAGGCGCCCATCACCGCGCGGTAGCGCTGCACCGAGAAGATCAGCGTGACGTTCACGCTGATGCCCTCCGCGATCACTGCGGTGATGGCGGGCAGGCCCTCTTCGGTGGCGGGGATCTTGATGAACAGGTTGGGCCGGTCGACGATCTTCCACAGTTCGACCGCCTGGGCGACGGTCCGGTCGGTGTCGAACGCCAGGCGCGGGTCGACCTCGATGGACACCCGGCCGTCCACGCCATTGGTGGCCTCGAAGACCGGAGCGAACACGTCGCAGGCCGCGCGGACGTCGTCGGTGGTGATGGTGCGGATCGCGGCGTCGGCGTCGGCGCCTTGCGCGGCAAGCTCTTTCAGCTGGCCGTCGTAGGCGTGGCCCTGGCTGAGCGCACCCTGGAAGATTGTCGGGTTGGTGGTGACCCCGACGACGGACCGGGTCTCGATCAGCTCGGCCAGGTTGCCGGACCGGATCCGGTCCCTGGACAGATCGTCGAGCCAGGCGGACACTCCCGCCGCCGACAAGGCGGCGAGGTTCTCGTTCTGAGCCATGAGCGCTTATCCCTTCACGTTCTCGAGCGTGCGCTGCGCGGCGGCAACGACGGCTTCCGGAGTGAAGCCGAATTCGCGGAACAGGGTCTTGTAGTCGGCGGAGGCGCCGAAGTGCTCGATCGACACGATCTCGCCCGCGTCACCGGCGAACCGGTGCCACGGCATCGCGATACCGGCTTCGACGACGACGCGCGCGGCGACCGCGGGCGGGAGCACTTCGTCCCGGTAAGCCTTGTCCTGTGCGTCGAACCACTCCACACACGGCATCGACACCACGCGGGTGGCGATGCCCTGCTCTTCCAGCGTAGTGCGGGCGGCGACCGCCAGCTGGAGCTCCGACCCGGTGGCGATCAGGATCACCTGCGGGGTGCCGGTGGACGCCTCGGCCAGGATGTAGCCGCCCTTCGACACGCCCTCGTAGCTGGTGCCTTCCACGATCGGCAGATCCTGGCGGGTCAGCGCCAGCGCGGACGGGCCGTCCTGGTGCGGCGGCTCGGAAACCGAGAAGTGCGAGCTGTGCTCGGCGCTGTCGCGCTCCAGAATGGTGCGCCAGGCGTAGGTCGTCTCGTTGGCGTCACCCGGGCGGACCACGTTCAGGCCGGGGATGGCGCGCAGCGCGGCGAGGTGCTCGATCGGCTGGTGCGTCGGACCGTCCTCACCGAGGCCGATGGAGTCGTGGGTCCACACGTAGACCGCGGGCACCCGCATCAGCGCGGCCAGTCGGACGGCGGGACGCATGTAGTCGCTGAACACCAGGAAGGTGCCGCCGTACGGACGGGTCGGACCGTGCAGCGCGATGCCGTTGAGGATCGCGCCCATGGCGTGTTCGCGGACGCCGAAGTGCAGGGTGCGGCCGTACGGGTTGGCCTTCCACATGCCGGTGGAGATCGACTCCGGCCCGAAGCTGGGCTGGTCGGGCATGGTGGTGTTGTTGGATTCGGCCAGGTCGGCCGAACCGCCCCACAGCTCGGGCAGCACCGGCGCCAGCGCCGCGAGCACCTTGCCGGACGCCTTGCGGGTGGCCATGCCCTTCGGATCGGGTTCGTAGCTGGGCAGATTCGAGGTCCAGTTCTCCGGCAGCCGTCGCGCGAAGAGGCGGTCGAACAGGGCCTTGTTCTCCGGGTTGGCCTCGGCCCACGTGTCGAAGGACTGCTGCCATTGCGCATGGGCCTGCTTGCCGCGCTCGACGGCCTTGCGGGTGTGCTCGATGACGGCGGGATCCACGTCGAAGCTCTTGTCCGGATCGAAGCCCAGGATCTTCTTGGTGGCGGCCACCTCGTCGCCGCCCAGCGCCGCGCCGTGGGCGGAACCGGTGTTCATCTTGCTGGGGGCCGGGTAGCCGATGATGGTGCGCAGCACGATGATCGAGGGCTTGCCGGTCTCGGCCTTGGCGGCGGCCAGCGCGTTTTCGATCGCGACGACGTCCTCGCCGCCTTCCACGATCTGCACGTGCCAGCCGTAGGCCTCGTAACGTTTGGCGACGTCCTCGGTGAAGGCGATGGTGGTGTCGTCCTCGATGGAGATCTTGTTGTCGTCGTAGATCACGACGAGGTTGCCCAGCTCCTGGGTGCCCGCCAGCGAGGACGCCTCGGAGGTGACGCCCTCCTCCAGGTCACCGTCGGAGGCGATGACGTAGATGAAGTGGTCGAACGGGCTGGTGCCGGGTGCGGCGTCGGGATCGAACAGGCCGCGCTCGCGCCGCGCCGCCATCGCCATGCCGACCGACGCGGCCAGACCCTGGCCGAGCGGGCCGGTGGTGATCTCGACGCCGTCGGTGTGCCGGAACTCGGGGTGGCCCGGGGTGAGCGAGCCCCACTTGCGCAGATTCTTCAGGTCGTCGAGTTCCAGGCCGAAGCCCGCCAGGTACAGCTGGATGTACTGGGTGAGGCTGGAGTGCCCGGCCGACAGCACGAACCGGTCCCGGCCGACCCAGCTCGGATCGCTGGGGTCGATGCGCATGGTGCGCTGGTAGAGCGTGTATGCCAGCGGCGCCAGGCTCATCGCGGTACCGGGATGGCCGTTGCCTGCGTTCTGCACCGCCTCGGCGGCCAGGACCCGGATGGTGTCGACGGCCTTGGTGTCCAGATCCGTCCAGTCGTCCGGGTGGTTCGGCTGAGTGAGGGCGCGGATGTCGTCTGTGATCGACACGACCGAGGTTCTCCTGACATTGGTTCGTCGACGGCGGGTGGGTTTCTGACGGCGATGATCGCGCGGCAGCTACGGCGTGCGTACCGGATATACCCAACTACCCTAGATGTGCCCGATGACCGGCACACCATTAACCCTGTGTTGGTTTCGCGGGGCCGGTTGCGCTGCGTGTTCGCAGGTGGCGTTCCGTCGGTGGCCCGAGGGTCGGCGGCGTGTTCGCGGCCTTGCACGGCCGAGGTTCCAGCGGGGCCGGATTCGCGGTTCGGTCGCACGCGCTTCGCTCCTCTCGAACGCGAGGCGCGCCGCGCACGTGCTCGAACGAGTCGCGGTCGATGGGCAAAGGTGCTGGTCAAGCGTTTGCTTCGGAGCCCTTGCGAAATGGTCGCGAAGAGTTGCCGGTGCAGGACCGTTCGGTGCGCCGAGTATTCGCCGGCCTCCCGAGCGTCCGAAAAGAAACTTCGCGCTCCGGAATGCGCTGCGTGTCGCGGGCGAGTTCGGCAGTCGGGCACCGCGAAGCGGACCGTGCCCTGGGGCCCCCGACAAGGGGGGCACCGGCGGGTCGAACGTCCCTGGCGAAGGCCGTGTCCCCGACGCGAGACGGGCAGTCGGGCGCGTCACATACGGGTCCCGTTGCGCGGGGGCGAGGGGAGGGGCGGGGGCGGCGGGGGTCTACCATCCTCTGTAGTAGTAGTCGCGCCGTACCGGTCGGATCGGGCGCCGGGGCGGACGGCAGTCCGGCACGGACACATCCGTAGCACCGGAACCAGCGCACTGCTGGTCGATGCCGGATGCGATGCACAGCGTGCGAGGAGAGACAGTGCGGATTGGGCAACAGCCGGGTGGCGATGGTGCGCACGGCTCCTCCGCGACGGCGCTGGCCGACCGGTTCACGGGTCCCGGCCTACCGTCCCGGCTGATGCGACGGACACTGGCCTACATCGCGCTGACCAAGCCCAGGGTGATCGAGCTGCTGCTCGTCGCGACGATCCCGACCATGCTGCTGGCCGACCGCGGCGTCGTCGACATCCGGCTGATCCTCGCGACCCTTTTCGGCGGTTGGATGGGCGCGGCCAGCGCGAACACGCTCAACTGCGTCGCGGACGCCGATATCGACAAGGTCATGAAGCGCACTGCCAAGCGCCCGCTGGCCCGCGAGGCGGTGCCGACCCGCAACGCCTTCGTCTTCGGTGTGGTGCTGGGCGTCGGCTCGTTCGCCTGGCTCTGGTGGCAGGCCAACCTGCTCAGCGGCCTGCTCGTCGTCGCGACGATCCTGTTCTACGTCTTCGTCTACACCTTGGGCCTCAAGCGCCGCACGTCGCAGAACGTGGTGTGGGGCGGCGCGGCGGGCTGCATGCCCGCGCTGGTCGGCTGGTCGGCCGTGACCGGCGGCATCGGCTGGCCCGCCCTCGCGCTGTTCGGCGTCATCTTCTTCTGGACGCCGCCGCACACCTGGGCACTGGCCATGCGCTACAAGGAGGACTACCGCGCGGCGGGCGTGCCGATGCTCCCGGTGGTCGCCACCGAGCGGACCGTCACCAAGCAGATCGTCGTCTACACCTGGCTGACAGTGCTCACCACCCTCGCCCTGGCGCCCGCGACCGGCGTCATCTACGCGGCCGTGGCGCTGGTGGCCGGAGCGTGGTTCCTGCTCATGGCCCACCAGCTGTACGCGGGCGTGCGGCGCGGCGAATCGGTGAAGCCCCTGCGGCTGTTCCTGCAGTCGAACAACTATCTGGCCGTGGTGTTCTGCGGTCTCGCGGTGGACTCGGTGCTCGGCTGGGACACCGTCGGCAGCTTCTTCAGTTGATCGCGCCGACTGATCGCACCGACGTAGCCGTCGGGCCGCACGACCACCCGGGTGCCCTCGACCGCGGCATAGGCCGCGTGGGCGTGTCCGTCGACATCCACCACGTGCTGCCCTGACACCCGCGTTCCGGGGTGTACCACCGCATACGCGTGTGGGTCCGCCTCCGCGGGCGCGCCGAACGACAGCACCGTCGCGTGCGGGCCGCGAAACAGGTCGAACAACCGGACGTGCCGACCTCCCTCGTCTTTCACCGGCGCGTCCGGAGCCCGGTCGCCCGCGGCCAGCGGCTCGCGCACGGCCGGATCGCGGTAGCTGATGTCCAACTGCTGAGTCTCCGGTCCGCGCCGCATCGCGTCCTCGTCGCCGTCGACGAGTTTGTCCAGCAGTTCGGAACTCAGGCCGAGCACCCTGGCGGCGACCGTCCTGCGCTCGGTCTCGTAGCTGTCCAGGAGCGTGTCGTCACCGGCGAGGGCGGCGGCCAGCTTCCATCCGAGGTTGTAGGCGTCCTGGATGCCGGTGTTCATACCCTGGCCGCCGGTGGGCGGATGCGCGTGCGCGGCGTCCCCGGCGAGGAAGACCCGGCCGTCGCGGAACCTGCGCGCCAAGCGGACATTGGGCCGCCATACCGTCACCCAGGTCAGGTCGCTGAGCGTGACGACGTGGCGTCCGCAGTAGCGATCGGCGTAGGACTGCAGCAGTTCGAGACTCGGTGGCGCGTCCGCGCTCAGTGGCGCGGCGAACTGGAAGTGACGTCCGCCTGGCAGCGGAGACAGCGCGATGCCCCGCATCGGCTGGTCGGCGGCGGCGAACCAGTAGCCGAAGTCGTGGTCGAGCGCGTCGGCGCGCACATCGCCGAGCAGCATCCGGATCGACTCGTCGGTCTCGCCCTCGAACGCGATGCCCAGCGTCTTGCGCACGGTGCTCCTGCCGCCATCGGCGCCGACCAGGTACGCGGCGCGGACGGTCTCGCGGGCGCCGTCGCGCTCCAGCGTCGCCGTGACGCCGCTGTCGTCCTGGCCGAATGTAACCAGGGCTGTTCCCAGCTCCACGGGTACGCCGAATTCGGCGAGCCGTTCGCGCAGGATGGCCTCGGTGCGGGATTGGCCGAGGACCCACCCGTTGGGGTAGGGGACGGCAGGGGAGGGCTCGACCGGCTCGCTCATCCTGCGCTCGGCGACGAACGTGCCGTCGAGGTGCACGCGCATCACTGGCGCCGGCATCCCCGCAGTGTGCACCGCGTCCAGAACTCCCAGGTCGTCGAAGACTTCCAAGGTGCGCGGCTGGATGCCGTCGCCGCGGGAGCCCGCGAAGAACGTGTCCGCCTTGTCGATGATCCGAACGGGAATGTCCCGGCGGGCGAGATCGAGGGCGAGGGTGAGGCCGGTGGGTCCGGCGCCTGCGACGAGAACGAGCTGTGACACCAGTAACTCCTCATATGAATTTTGATTCACTGAATGCTGATTCAGCATCGCTCTTGATACCTTTCGTTGTCAAGGAGGTGAGCTGGTGTCGTTGAGTCGCAAGGAGAAGTCGGCCGAAACCGAGCAAGCGTTGAAGGCCGCGGCGCGGCGGTTGTTCGCCGAGCGCGGCTATCTGAACACCAAGATCACCGATATCACGGCGGCGGCGGGCCGGGCGGCCGGGTCGTTCTACAACCACTTCGCGAGCAAGGAAGAATTGCTCCAGGCATTGCTGAGCGATCTGGCCGCGGCAGGGGACGAGCGGGCGCAGGGGCCCGGCCACAACCCGGACTTCGGCGACCCGGAGGCGGTCCGCTACCACGTCGCCGGGTATTGGACTTTCGCGCGGGAGCACGCGTCCGTGCTACGCGCGGTGAACCAGGCGGCTCTGGTCAACGACGAGTTCGCGCGCATGGTCGCGCAGTTCGGCGTGCAGCAGCGCGCGGACCTCGCCGATCACGTGGCGGGTTTCGCCGACCAGGGATTGCGGCTGCCGAGCACGGTCGATGCCAGCCTCGCGATGATGTTCCTGCTCGCGCAGAGCCTGCTGGCCGCGGTAGAGGAAGGCAATGTCGAACTGACCGACGAGCAGGCCGTGGACGGGCTGACCCGCTTCATCTATCGCGGTCTCACCGGCCGCGACTACTGACCGGGCGGCGGACGACCCGTCGGATCGCCCGCCGCCGGTCACGGGAGCAGGACGATGGAACCGGTGGTCTTGCGGCCTTCCAGGTCGCGGTGGGCCTGTTCGGCGTCGGCGAGCGGGTAGGTCGCGCCGATCCGGATGTTCAGCGTGCCCTTGGCGATGGCATCGAGGATGTCGCCCGCGCGCCAGGTGAGCTCGGCGCGGTCGCGGGTGTAATGCGCCAGCGTGGGGCGGGTGACGAAAAGCGAACCGGCCGTGCTGAGTCGTTGCAGGTCGAACGGCGGCACCGGACCGCTCGCGCCACCGAACAGGGCGAGCGTGCCGCGCACGCGCAGCGCCGCCAGGCTCGCCTCGAAGGTCGCGGCGCCGACGCCGTCATAGACCGCCGCCGCGCCGACGCCGTCGGTGAGTGCGCGCACCTGGTCGGCGAGGTCGTCGCCATAGCGCAGCACCTCGGCCGCTCCTGCCGCGCTGGACAGCGTCTCCTTCTCGACGGACGACACGGTGGTGATCACCCGCACGCCGCGCGCGGCGAGCAGTTGGGTGAGGATCAGCCCGACGCCGCCCGCGCCGGCGTGCACGAGCACCGTTTCCCCCGGCTCGGGCCGATAGATCGACTCGATGAGATAGTGCGCGGTCATACCCTGCAACAGCGCCGAGGCGGCCACTGGCGGCTCGACGCCGTCCGGCACCGCGATGGCGACGGCGGCCGCGATCGCGACCTTCTGGGCGTAGCTGCCCGGCCCGGCGGCCCAGGCGACCCGGTCGCCGACCGCGAAGTCGCTGACGTTCGCGCCGACTTCGGCGACCACGCCGGTGCCCTCCGCGCCCGGGATGTAAGGGACATCCTGGGGGTAGCGCCCGGTGCGGATGTAGGTGTCGATGAAGTTGACGCCGATCGCCTGGGTATCGACCAGCAACTGGTCCGGCCCGACCTGCGGATCAGGCGCCTCCATGTACTTCAGGACCTCGGGACCACCGTGTTCGGAAACCTGAATGGCGCGCATGAGTTTCAGTTCTACACCCGAGCGGCGGGGCCCGCTTTCTACCGGCCGGTAAACTGCCTGCCATGAGTACTGAAACCGCCACGACGCCGGTGAAGCTGTCGGGCGCCCTCGTGGAGTCCGTCAAGGGATTCGTCGCGGACCACGGCAAATCCGCCACGGCCGTGCTCCAGCCGATCGGTCGCGCGGGCGTCCGCGTCACGCTGGTCGGTTCCGACGGCGTCCTCGGCGACCGGGTCGTCTCCGACCTGGCGACCGCCAAGGCGCTGGTCGACACGATCGACGGTCTCACCGAGGCCGATGAATGGGATCGTGAACTCACCTCGATCGTCACTCCCCGCCAGGGCCACTGGGCCAAGATGGCGGGCTGGGTCGCCAAGCAGGCCCGTTTCCCCAAGGCGCGCAACGAGAAGTGATCGGTGCGTAACCGAGTGATGACGCCGACCGGCCGCGTCGGCGCGGTTCTGGCCGCCGTTTGCGCGGTCCTTGCCGGCGCCGCGGTTCCGGCGGCCGCGCGACCGGCGGAGATCTCGACGGTGCTGCGCGCCTGCACGCCCGGCGACTATCCGCCGTACTCGATCAGGGACGACGAGGGCGGCTATCGCGGCGTGGACGTCGATCTCGCGCGGGGGTTCGCCACACTGCTCGGCCGCCCGATCGAGTTCGTGCCCGTGACGTGGGCGACGCTGCGGACGGACTTCGCCGAGCGGAACTGCGACCTCGCGGCCGGGGGAATCTCCGACCTGCCGTCACGACGCGCGTTCGCGGACTTCTCGATCACCTACGGCACCGACGGAAAAGCGCCGATCACCCACCGTGCGAACGGCGCCGCCTACGCGACCATCGCGGAGATCAATCGTCCCGGTGTTCGCGTGATCGCCAATCGCGGTGGAACGAACGAGGAGTTCGCGCGCAAGAACTTCCCCGACGCGCAGTTGACCTTGTGGCCGGACAACCTGACGATTTTCGGCGAGATCGAACAGGGCCGCGCCGAGGTGTTCGTCACCGACTCCGTCGAGGGCCGCTACCGCGTGCGCGAGCACCCGGACCTGCAAGTGCTGCACCCCGAAGCGCCGTTCGACTCATTCGGGAAGGTGTGGCTGGTACGCAAGGACGATCCGGTCCTGGCGACCGCCCTGGACGCGTATCTGGCGACCCAGCTCGCGACCGGCGCGGTGGACCGGCTGTTCGACCAGTGGATCGGACCCGGCGCTTCCGCCCCCTGATCTTCCCTCAGCGGACCTCCCGGGATGCTTCGCGGGCGCGTTCTCAAACCCCATTGCGAACCGATCCCGCACGTACGCCATTGAGAAAATCGGTTGTCATAGCTGGTCCCAGCGAACAAGGTCTACGCCGTGAACATAGACTGGAACGCCGAGATACGTGCTCAACTCCAGACGCATTGGACGAGGCAGCTGCGCCCTCGGCTCGAGGGGCTGACTGACGAGGAGTACTTCTGGGAGCCGGTGCCTGGTATGTGGACCGTGCGCCCCGTCGACGGTCGGTTCGTCAGCGACTTCGCGGTCCCTCCGCCCGAGCCTGCGCCAGTTACCACCATCGCTTGGCGGCTGGGTCACGTGGTGTTCTTGCTGGAGGCAGGCCTGCATCGATTCGGCCACCCACCCATCGACTTCCGATCGTTCCGTTATGCCGGGACTGCGGAGGAGGCGCTGAGTCAACTCGATGACGCGTACCAGGCGTGGATCGACGGCGTCAGCGGTCTGGGCGTCGACGGGCTGGCTGAACCCGCGGGGCCTCCGAACAGCATGCTGGCCGACTGGTCGACCGCGGGAATCGTTCTGCACACACAGCGAGAGCTGCTACACCACGGAGCAGAGATCGCACTGTTGCGTGACCTGTATCGCGCTGGCATGCGACGGTGACTTCATTCCGGCGCCCACCAACACCCGGGTCTGTCCGGCCGACGTGAGGCAGAGCCGTTTTATCCAGTGTGACGATCTTGTGGTCGATCGGTTCGCTCCGCCGTTGTTTTCCCGCTTTCGTGGCTGTTGTAAGTTTTGCGGCCGGCCGACACTCGGGACCGGCCGACATGGCTCGAGAGGAGCGTGACATCGCCCCGACCAAGATTTCTCAGACACGCCTCGGGGACCCGTTTGCAATCCGGCGGGTGAATGGATCGGCGGCCGTCACGATGGTCAGCATGACGGACACGGGAGAGCATTGAACAGCGTCGATTCGGCGGACGCCCTGCCAGAAGACCTTTCCGCAAATCGGTGCTGGATGCCGGGCAGGGTCAGGTAGCAGGACACGATCCCGTGGTGCAAGGCCGGTTCGGCAGTGCGGCATGTGGCAGTTGAGGGCGTGTCGGCACGGCGTGACTGCTGTATTCGGCAACGTGTTTCGCCTTGCATCTGACGTAGGGTCAGGTTCTAACGTCGGCGACACCGGCGCAAGGTGCGTCGGTGGAAGTGAGATGAAACGGATGGACCAGCCCGGAACCGAACGTGTATGGAAGGTCGGTGAACTCGCGGCCGAGGCCGGACTGACGGTGCGGACGCTGCATCATTACGACCGTATCGGGTTGGTACATCCAGCGGAGCGGACCAGCACCGGCCACCGGCTCTACACCGCGGGCGATGTCGAGCGTCTGTACCAGGTGCTGGCCCTGCGTCAGTTGGGTTTGGGACTGGACCAGATCGGGGACCTGCTCGAGGGCGCCGTGGCGGTGTCGCAGGTGCTGTCTGCTCATCGCGACTTTCTGGCCGCGCAACTGGCCGCGACCCAGGACCTACACGCCTTGGTCGCGGCGCTGGCCGCCACGGCGGAGAGCAGGCCCGACGCATCCGCGGATCGCTTCCTCGAATTGATCAGGAGGACCGTCATGGTAGACGACACCTTCAAGGAGTATTTCACCGAGGAACAGCTGACGCAGCTCGCGCAGCGTCGGGAAAAGCTCGGTGAACAGCGCATTCAGCAAGTCGAAGCGGAATGGGGTGTGCTCATCCCCAAGGTCGACGCGGCGATCGCAGCGGGAGTGGACCCGGCCTCACCCGAGGCGCAGAAATTGGCGGCGCAGTGGATGGAGCTGTTGGAAGGGTTCCACGGTGGTGACGCGGGTCTGCGTGACAGCCTGTACCGGATGCAGGCCGGCGAGGCCGACCGGATCGAGAGCGAGTTCTGCGGACCGTCACCCGCTCAGATCGAGTTCATCACGGCCGCGAACGCGGCACGCCGATAGCGGCTTCGGCAGCCGGCGTATCGATTGAGACGGGAGCAGCTGAGGTTACGCACGGCGCCTGGTGTGCGGGAGAGTTTCTTGCGCACCAGGCGCCGTGCTCTGGATTCCGGCATGAGGATGTGGTCGGCAGGCTCCCTCAGTCCGACGAAATGCACGTCCACGACGTCGCTTTACCGATACCAATCGTTCGGGGGCACACTGACCGACGCCCGTATTCGCCGATGGACGGCGTCGGAATTCACCAGCACAGCCATGCTTTCCGCGTCGTCTCCCGGTGTGGTGTGGGGCTGTACCCAACACCACGGCCGTCGCCGGACGAAGGCGGTGCGGCCGGAATCGCTGAGGCTTACCTGTTCAGACGACGCGAAATTCAGTGCAATCAATCGACATCGGACGTTGACCTCTCGATCCGATACGGCCCGATCAGCGGCGCGAACGGCATCTGCCCGGCTTCCGGCCGGACGCCGGGGTTCAGGGGATTCCACCCCACCTGAGAGCGACCGAGCCCGTGGTTGCCCGGTGCGGCGGGGTCGCTGATCGGTCTGACGAATTCGGCGTGAGCGTTCAGAGTTGGCCGATGAGCAGGTCACCGGCCAGGACAACGGCAGGTTGTGGCTCACGCCGTTGTGGTTGTTTGCCCAGGGCTGCCTGTTGCTGATTTCCTCTTGTCTTCGGCAAGAAGGTTGTTCGACGAGAGGGCGAAATTGAAATTCGTGGAAAAAGTCCAGCGTGCGATCCGGCTGACCGAGGAGCTGAACATGCTTCGGTACGCCGATCAGAAGGCGATCCAGGAATGCTGGAGCGAGCTCACCGGCCAGGCTGTCGAAGAGACTTTCCATCTCATCCCGCCGGTCTACTCCGATCACGGAGTCAACATCCGGATCGGCCGCAACGTCTTCGTCAACCAGGGCTGTCGATTCAATGACGTCGGTGGGATAGAGATCGGCGACGACGTGATGATCGGGCCCAGCGTCAGCCTGATCACTTCGGGTCACCCGGTCGAGCCGGCACAGCGCCGTACGGGGATAACCGCGGCGCCGATCCGGATCGAGCGCAACGTCTGGATCGGGGCCTCCGCGATGATCATGCAGGGCGTGACCGTCGGTGAGAACGCGGTTGTCGCTGCCGGAGCCGTGGTCACCCGCGACGTGCCTGCGGGAACTTTGGTGGCCGGCGTGCCGGCGACTGTACTCCGGCAGATCGCTTAGTCAGCTCGGCAACATCCGGACCTCGTACCACGAGCGGCCATCGGTGAAGTCTGACGTCATCGGCGAGCGGGCACGGCGGGCGCCTGGGTACGTCCGGCAAACCCGCGCTATTGCCGGGATGAGGACGTTGTCTCGTACGTTAAAGCACGATTCGACTGGACTTGACAGGGGTTGCTCGGTCAGGGCTTTGTGGCTTCGATCAGGGTGCGGGTGGAGTGGGCGAGGAATGGGCGAGCGCTAGGTCACGACGCCGGTCTCGGTCGCGCTCGCGGTTCTCGCCCTGCTCGTCGCCCTGACGTGACTGCGGGCGCGAGCCAAAGGTAGCCCCGTCTCGACAGCGCCGCTTTGCCGCGTCCCGCCCTCGTCGGGGCAGAAAGGGCGTTCATGATGCACACGCTCGAGCTGTTCAGGGTTACCGCCGGTCAACGATCGGTCGCCAGCCGCCGCAGCGAGGCGTCCAGTTCCCGCCATAGCTCTCCCACGCGGCCGCGGCCACTCGGGGCGTGTGGGTAACGCATCAGGACGTTCACCACGATGGGCCCGGCCAGATCGGTCACTTTCCGGATGTAGTCGACGCCGACGTCACGGTCGTCGCCTGCCTCGAGTTCGAGCGCTCGAGCCGCGTGGGCGGCCGACATGAGGATGTGCCCGCCCTGGGTCGCCTTCGCCAGCGGGTGCAGGTACGCGGCCGCTCCCGCGTGACCGGCGGCGCTCGCCGCGTCGAACGCGGCGGAATGTCCTTCCTCTCGAGCTGCTTTTGCGGCCCGGTGCGCGTCCAGTGCGGTCACTCGAAGCGCCTTCGTCCGCTTGGCTCCGGCCGCGAACCTACGCGCCTCGTCGAGCACGGCCCGGGGGCGCGGGTCATCGGGACAGTCGCGCTCGAAGATCACCAGCACAGGCTCCGCGCATGCCAGCGCGAAGGTCGTGACCTCGCGTAATTCGGCCATGCTGAGTTCGATGTTCAGATGCTCGTCAGCCGCACTCATGACATTCGACAGTATCGTTGAACCGCCTGTTGGGACTTTCCGGCAACAATGGCAGGACAGTGCGGTAAAACCTTCAAAACGAGAGGAGGCTCAGCTGTCGACCGGCCCCATGTCGGAGACCGGCCTGGTGACTTCGCCGCCACTGCCGGTCTCGTACCGCACAGTGTCGGGAACGCGCACGCTTTGTCGGCACAACCGAGCGGCGTGGTGTCCAGCGGCGGTGCGAGTCAGTTCGGATGGTCGGCGCTGGTTCGGCGTGGATGCCCGAGGAGCGCTTTCCAGGCCGCCTGCCATGGGAAGTGGGGCAGACGCGCTTCCCCGGTGCCTCGCTCGTGCGGTTCACCCTCACCGATCACGATGGTTACGCCCCAATCGGACAGCTTGCGCAACCCCTCCTGAATGGCGGGAAAGCTGATCTGCGCGCGATTCGAGTAAGGCACGCCCACGATCGGCAAACCCTTGCCGAGCCCTTCGACCAGCAGGCCGAGCAGAAGCGTATCGGATATGCCCGCAGCCCATTTCGCGATCGAGTTGCCGGTGAGCGGAGCGGCGATGATGCCGTCGGCGGGCGGCAGCACATCCGGCGTGCCGGGTTCCTTGTACTCACTGCGCACGCGATAGCCGGTTTGCGCCGCGATCGCGTCGGCGTCGATGAACCGCGTGCCGGATGGCGAGGCGATGACGCATGTGACCCAGCCATCTGCTCGAGCCAGGGTGATCAACTTGCCGACATCACGTGCGGCGGGCGAGCCGGTCACCAGGGCGTACAGCACGGGATTTCCATTGGCGTCCACGGGATCATGGTGTGACGCCCGCGTCGCGCGCCCAGCTCGACCACAGCCCCGCTCCACCCTGCCGTGCTCATCCGACCGGCGCATGCCGCCGCGGGCCACCGGCGGAGGCGGCGAGGCGGGCTTCCTCGCTGATGATCACGTCGAGCTCCGGGCCAGACGCCCGAAACGGGTAGTCCCCGTGAGTTTCCCGCGGATCGCAACTGTTCCGCCGGAGCTGAGAGAGGGTGTGTCAGGTGGGGACGGCGCCGATGCGTTTGGCGAGGCGGCCCAGGTCGCCGGTGGTGAGGTCGCGGCGGGCGGTGCGCATCATGTGGCCGACGAGTTCGCGGACGTGGGTCATGCCGCGGATTTGTTGGGGGGCGATGTGTTCGGCGCGCAGCAGGGCGTGCAGGGAGTTGCGGTAGTCGCGCCGGAGGGCGTGGGCGCGGCCGATTTCGACGAAGTATTGGGCTCGGCGGCCTTCGGCGGGGATTGTCTGGGGGTCGAGGGTGGGGGCGAGTTCGAGTACCTGTCCTGGTTCGCGGCGTTCCATGGCTGCCGACATCCGCCACAGAGTGACGTTCGCGGCGTCGAACGTCGGGTTGCGCAGAGTCGCGGTTTCCGGGGGAACTTGAGCAAGGCGGGTCACTTGCTGGCGCGCTTCGTCCAAGTGATCGGCGGGGTCGCCGCCAAGTGCGGCGGTGACGAGGGCGGCTTGTAGATGCAGCATGCCGAATGTCTCGATCTCGCCGCGGCTTCGCACATCCGAACCAAGGCGCTCGGCAACATCGGCCGCGCCGTCGAGAGCGGCTTTCAGTGAGCCTGGGCGCGACAAAAGGATTTGGCTTCGGGTGAAGGCGGCGGTCGCTGGACCTGATGTGCCACCGATGTTCGCGGTTGCGTACTCGATCTCCTGCGACGCCGTCCAAGCCAACGCCGGATATCCCCGCGCCTTCAACGACGCGGCTGTCGTATATGCCGCCGCCGCGAGTACGTCCCACGCGACATCACGATCGGCTCCGGTCGAATCACGGGTGCGTCGATAGCAGTCGGTCAGCAAAGGAGGCAACAACGGTCCGAGCGCCGCGTAGTCGCACGCACGGCGCAGATGGGCGGCATGACGTGCTGTTGCGGCGAGGTCCTCGAGGCTGCGGGGCGGCGCAATCGGGGTGCTGTCGCCCCGGGTCCAGAGGGCGGTTTCGATAGCGGGCACTGCGGCATGGAATCCGGCCGACGACGGGTCGAACCGGTCGTCCTGGTCGCCGGTCAGGTCACCGACCGCCACGCCGAGCGCCTGGGCGAGTGCGTGCAGAGTGCGCCGGGAGTCGATGGGACGCTCGCCGTTCTCGTACTTGGCGATGGCTCCCCGGCTGACGCCGACGCGGTCGGCCAAGACTTGCTGCGAGATCCCCCGCCGTAGGCGAATGGTGCGCACTCGACGGCCGATGTACCGGCCTTCGTCGTCCTTCCCCAGATCTTCGCTCATCGGCTCTCCCTCGCCGGGTGCTGATCGAAACCCCATGCTAGAGGTAGGCTGCTGCACCCCACCCCGCAAAGCGGTATGACTACCGGTGCATCGGGTACCTCGATTCAGCTGGATTTCAGTGTGAAGACCATCTGAAAGTCAGCGTGACCAGGGGAGACGACGTGTCCGTTGGTGGCTTGGAACGCGCAGTCCATGATCAGCTTGTACCGCTTGTCGAGCTGCAGGTTCTTGACCACCGAATGCCATCGGTAGTCCTTCGGGATGGCACTGTGGTGATCGGTGTAGTTCGCTACACCCTCGACGTAGGCGCCGCACGCCATGTCGCCCACGATCAACCCCTGTACATAGGGCGACAGCGTCAAGGACCAGATCAAGCGATTACCGCCATCAGGTTGCTGGAACGAATAGACGGCGTCCCCGGTGAAGGTGCCGTGTTTTCCCTCGTATCGGTAACTCGTTGCATGGGGCGTGAAGTCGGCATAGCCGGGGACGGCGTTCGCCGGAGCCGCGGCAGCGACGAGGACGCCCATCGCTGAAGCCGAGGCGATCACGAGGGTCAGTTTCTTCGATGGACCGATTTGGCGCGGCATGTGAATTCCCCCTGTGGAATCTGCTCGATATCGACGTCGACCGGCAGACCTTCGGCGATTGTGGTGATGTTCAAATCACCGCAGGCGTCCGACAGGTGGAACCATACGAGCGTGCTGTCGGCGTCATCGAGCTTGATCACGCCGGTACCGTTCCCCGGCTTCCAGCGCCATACAGTTCCGCTTTGCATCGTTTCCGTCTCCTGTCCCGTCGTACCCGGTCGATTGCAAGGATCGCTCAAAATCTTGTGTACTGCGAAGGATTTGATCTCGGATGAGCAGGCGCGGGTTTGTCGATCTAGTGTGTTTCGTCGGATTCGGGGGAGTTGTCAGGTGGGGACGGCGCCGATGCGTTTGGCGAGGCGGCCCAGGTCGCCGGTGGTGAGGTCGCGGCGGGCGGTGCGCATCATGTGGCCGACGAGTTCGCGGACGTGGGTCATGCCGCGGATTTGTTGGGGGGCGATGTGTTCGGCGCGCAGCAGGGCGTGCAGGGAGTTGCGGTAGTCGCGCCGGAGGGCGTGGGCGCGGCCGATTTCGACGAAGTATTGGGCTCGGCGGCCTTCGGCGGGGATTGTCTGGGGGTCGAGGGTGGGGGCGAGTTCGAGTACCTGTCCTGGTTCGCGGCGTTCCATCGCCGCAGACATCCGCCACAAGGTCACGTTCGTCGCGTTGAAGGTCGGGTTGCGCAGGAGGGCGGGGTCCGGGGTCGACCGCTCGCGCCGGGCGACTTGCTCGTCCGCCTCGTGCAAGTGGTCGGCCGGGTCGCCGCCGAGTGCGGCGGTGACGAGTGCGGCTTGCAGGTGCAGCATGCCGTAGGTTTCGATTTCCCCCAGCGATCGCACATCCGGTGCCAGCCGCTCGGCTGTGGCCGAGGCGTCATGGAGGGCGGCAGGCAGAGTCCCGGGACGGGCGAGGAGTATCTGGCTTCGAGTGTAAGCGGCTGTCGCCGGACCCGATGTGCCGCCGATTTTTTCGGCCGCGCGTTCGATTTCCTGCGCCGCTGTCCACGCCAGCGCGGGATACCCCCGGCGCGATGCCGACTGGGCCGTGAGATAGGCGACCGTGGCCAGCGCGTCCCAGGCTCGGTCCCGGCCTGCGCCGGTCGCCTCGCGAGTATGGCGATAGCAGTCGATCAGCAGAGGGGCGAGCATTGGACCAAGCGTGGCGTAGTCACATGCACGCCGCAGTTCAGCAGCGTATTGCGTCGCAGCGGTGAGTTCGTCCAGACTTCGCGACGGGGCGGCGGTCGTGATGTTCCCGTGCGTCCAGAGCACGGTTTCGATGTCGGATACCGCGGAGTGGAACCCGGCGGAGATCGGATCCAGCCGATCCTGCTGGTCGCCGGTCAGGTCACCGACCGCCACGCCGAGCGCCTGGGCGAGTGCGTGCAGAGTGCGCCGGGAGTCGATGGGACGCTCGCCGTTCTCGTACTTGGCGATGGCTCCCCGGCTGACGCCGACGCGGTCGGCCAAGACTTGCTGCGAGATCCCCCGCCGTGCGCGAATGGTGCGCACTCGACGGCCGATGTACCGGCCTTCGTCGTCCTTCCCCAGATCTTCGCTCATCGGCTCTCCCTCGCCGGGTGCTGATCGAAAACCCCATGCTAGACGCGTTGCCAGGTGTCCCGCACCGGGACAGCGCGAGTTTCGCTGCCCGCCAAGCTTTCTCGAGCACTCGCCCTGACACGGGCCGACCATGCGCGCGGCGCGTCGGCGCGCCGCACATCGGTTGCGCTCGCCCGGTGGGTGCTCACAACGAACGAGCAGGGGAAGGCAAAGTGATGCGGGGAAAGGTTTTCGCGTGCGCGCGGTACGACATGTCCGTGGAACCGGACGCTGACGACATCGTGGTGCGGCCGGTCGCCGACCGGTGCCGGCATGAGGTCGGCGCGAGCTGCGCAGCCGGTTTGGAGCTCGAGCCGGGTTCGGCGCTATGGCTACTGAGTTGCGGCGCGTCGGCCGCGGCGGAGAGCGCGCGGTGAGCGCGCGGTGAGCGAACCCACCGATCCGGCGGCCGACACCCCGGTCAGCCGGTGCCGCTTCTACCGGCAGTGCGGACTCGCGGCGGCCGTGCAACTGGAGCTCGGGCGCATCATCGTGCCCGCGGGCCGGGTGGGTGCGATCACCATGCCCGCTCGTCTCGGTCAGGAGGTGAAGGCGCTGATGCAGGTCCGGCGGGCGGCGCTGGGGCCGATCATCTCGCATCCGCGCTCGAAACGCTGGACCTATCTGGTGCGGCCGGACCTGCCCGACGAGGTCGGCTTGTTCGCCGAACTGTTCCGCCTGGACGTGTCGGTCGCCCGCTGCGGTGCGCAGATCGCGCTGCCTTCGCCCGCCGACCGGTCACCGTGCTTCCGGGTGTGGATCGAACCGCCGCGCGACACGTTCCGGCCATCGGGCTCGGTCGTGGTCGCGGCGATTCGTCAGCGCACAGGGCGCCGGTGGTGACCGCGCCGGACCAGCCGTCGCCACGGCCGGAGGAGAACGATGTCCACCTGTCGGTCCAATTCCATGATGTGCGTTTGGATTTCGCGGCCTGCGCGACCGCCGCCGCGTTGTTCGTCAAGGAATGGCGTTCCCGTCACTACGAGGATGCGGTGACGGTGCTGCCGGATGATCCGACCGGTCTACCTCGCCTGCCCAACGAGAGGCTGTTCCTCGACCCGTGAGGGTGAGCGGGAGGTGCACGCGGCTGCGGCTTCCGAGCGCCGAGGTGGACTCGGCGGGAAGTCGCGCTGCGATCGGTGTCTGGACGGTTGATCGGTTCCGGAACGTGGGTCGCGGCGCAGGCGGCGCGTTGGCCGGTTCAATCGTCGAAGACGGCAATGCGGGTGCTGCCGCCGGCGAGGCTGTGCTGTGAGTGAGCGAGTCAGCGAATTATGTGCAACGTAATCAATCTGTAGGTCTCGCGCAGATGCAGCGCCTGCCCCACGCGGAGCGATACCCTGGAACAGGGGAATTCAACGTCGAGGAGCGGATGTGAAACACCTACAAGGCAAGGACGCATCGTGCGAAGCCGCCGTTTGATCGACCACGGCTGATTCTGAGCTACCGATGCGTGAGCCGATCGATCTGGCCGATGCGGCGGAACGAACCCGTGGGGCGCTCGCCGCCGTCGTGGCGCAGTTCGCAGAGGCTTGGGCGTCCGGATCTCCACCCGACCTGTCGGCCTACCTACCTCGGGACCGAGCCGAGCGGCGCACGATCCTGATCGAATTGATCAAGGTCGACCTCGAATATCGCTGGATTCGCTACGACTTCCCAAAGCGGCTGATCGACTACCGCGCGGAATTCCCCGAGCTGCGAAACGGGCCGTTTCCGGCCGACCTGGTCTACGAGGAATACCACGCCATGCGCCGCGGCGATCGTGGAAGCGATGCCGCCGACCTGACCGCCACCGCCACGGCGGCCGCTGGTGAACTCGACCGGCTCACCAGCGACTACCGCAGCACGATGATCGCCCGCCCGGGTGCGCAAATCGCGCTCGACGCCATCGACGTCGGCGACCAGGTCGACGATTTCGACCTCCTGATGAGGATCGGGGTCGGTGCGTTCGCGCAGGTGTATCTCGCTCGCCAGCAATCGATGCAGCGACTGGTCGCGGTCAAGATCTCGCACAACCACGGCAACGAGCCGCAGACGCTCGCGCAGCTGGACCACGACTACATCGTGCGCATCTTCGACCAGCGACTCATCGCCGACGGCGAACTGAAGCTGCTCTACATGCAGTACCTGCCCGGCGGAACACTGCTCGACGTGCTGCGCTTGTCGCGCGCGACGCCTCGGGACCGGCGTGGTGGGCAACTGCTGCTCGACGCCGTCGACAAGGTACTCGCCGACAAAGGCGAGGTACGGCCGACGGAATCAGCCGTTCGCACCCGGATCGCCGCACTGACCTGGCCGGAGACCGTCGCCTGGCTCGGCCGCCGACTCGCGGACGCGCTGCAGCACGCGTCCGAACGCGGGGTGCTGCACCGGGACATCAAACCCGCGAACGTGCTGTTGAGCGCCGAGGGAATTCCGAAGCTGGCAGACTTCAACGTCAGTTTCAGCGAACGGGTCAAGGGCACGAGCCCCTTGGCGTACTTCGGCGGATCACTGGCGTATATGTCGCCCGAGCAGTTGGCAGCCTGTCATCCTGACCTGCCCGGCACCGCCGCCGACCTCGATACTCGAAGCGACATCTTCGCGCTGGCGGTCATGCTGTGGGAGTTGCTCACCGGACGCCGCCCCTTCGTGGACGAAACCTCCGCAGGCGAGTCGGAGACATCGCTGGCCCGCATGATCGAACTGCGGCGCAGACCCGTCGAGCCGAAGTTCCTCTCGGAGCTTCCGCCGGATTGCCCGGTCGCGCTGCGCCGCGTGCTGTTGAAATGTCTGTCACCCGACTGTGCGGACCGCTACTCGTCCGGTGCGGAACTGGCCCAGCAGTTCGACCTGTGCCTCGAGGAGAGGGCCCGCGATCTCGTCTATCCGCCGCCGAACAGCTGGCGGCTACGACTTTCCCGCTGGCCCACCCCCGTCCTGTGGTTGTCGTCGCTGGTCGGCGTCGGCCTGGCCACGATCTATATGGCCGCGCACGTGCAAGAACTGCTCAGAGAGCGTCTGTCGGATGCCACCAATTGGCAGCTCAACATGGGTGTCTACATTTTCGTTCTCATCGCAGGCCCGCTGTCCATCGTCATCTACGTATTCATGTCCCGTGATCAGCTCGCGGTTCTTCGCGGCTTGCGCGAGGGCAGACGCTATGACGACGCTCTGCTCGCGCGGGTGCGGGCGCGAACACTGTTCTGGGGCGATATGTGTGCGCTGAACACCTTCCAGACCGGGCTGACGGCCACCGTGACGGGGGTGTTCCTGTGCCTCTGGCTCACCGACCTTCCGGCGCGGCTGGTGATCCACGCGGCGATGACGGTTTTCATGGCAGCCGTCATCTCGGTCGCCTACACGTTCTTCCTGTCGACCTTCTACATCGTCCGCTCCGTCTATCCGGTCTATTTGCGCTACAGCCGCCCCACGGCGCACGACTCCGGCCGTATTCGCGCACTGCGTCGAAGAACCACGATCTATCTCGCGGTCACCGCGTCCGTTCCGGTGGTCGGAGTGCTGGCCGGATTCAGCCTGCTCGAACCCGAGCAGGAGCTTCCGCTGGTGCGCGATTCGGTCCTGGGCCTGTGCGCGGTCGGCGGACTCGCTTTCGTCGCCGTCTATTGGCTCTACCGGACGCTCGACGCGGATCTGCGCGCGTTGCAGCGGGTGGTCAGGGGACCGGTGGCGGGCGTGCGCTGATCGGCCGCGCCGGTGGAGCCTATGTGGCGAACCGGGCGATCGCGCGCAGGACGGCGGCACCCATGGCCGAGCTGCCGGTGTGCCCCGAATCATCGATGACCTGCAGTTCGGATTCGGGCCATGCTCGGGCCAGCTGCCAGGCGGTGTACAGCGGGGCGCTCAGGTCGAGCCTGCCGTGGATCAGCACGCCCGGAATGCCCGTCAGCCGGTGCACGTCGCCCAGCAATTGCCCGTCCTCCAGCCAGGCCGCGTTGGCGAAGTAATGCGTGCAGATCCGGACGAACGCCAGTCGCGCGGCGTCCGGCTTGGCGCTGTACTGGCCTGGGCTGCCCAGATTCTCGTGCGCGATCACCGCGTCCTCCCAGGCGCACCACCGCAGCGCGGCCGCCTCGCGGGTCGGGGCGTCGGGGCTTTCCATCAGTCGGCGATAGGCGTCGACGAGGTCGCCGTGACGGTCGGCGAGCGGAACGCCCGTGCGGAAGGTCTCCCACTGTTCGGGCAGCAGCCGGGCGAGGTCGCGGTAGAGCCAGTCGATTTCCTCCTGCCGGGTCATGGTGACCCTGACCAGTACGATCTCGCTGACCCGCAAGGGGTGGCGCTGCGCGTAGGCGAGGATCAGCGTCGCGCCCCAGGAGCCGCCGTAGAGCAGCCAGCGTTCGATACCGAGGTGTTCACGCAGCCGTTCCATGTCGGCGATCAGGTGCTGGGTGGTGTTGTGTGTCAGATCGACCGCGGGGTCGGAGGCGTGCGGCAGGCTCTCCCCACAGCCACGTTGATCGAACAGGACGATTCGGTATAACGCCGGGTCGAACGTCTTGCGCGATCCGCGCCCTCCGCCGCCGCCGGGACCGCCGTGCACCACCAACGCCGGTTTGCCGTCCGGGTTACCGCTGGTCTCCCAGTAGATCCGCTGGCCGTTCCCGACGTCCAGCAGTCCGCGGGCATACGGCTCTATCTCGGGAAAAGGCTGCGGTGCATCGGAATGCGGGTCAGGCCTGGACACGATCGACAACGCTACCGCCGAGTGCGGCGGTAGCGCTCGCTCAGGCGGCCTGCGTCGCGGCGTCCGCCTTCGGGACGGCCACCCGCTCCCGGGTGTGCAACGAAGCCCACAGTGCGGCGGTGGCGGCGGTGCACGCCGCGGCCCCGCCCACGTGCACCACGACCAGCGCCGCGGGGACGTCGGTGAAGTACTGCACGACTCCGACCAGCGCCTGCGAGCAGACCACGCTGAGCAGCACGAACAGGCGGGTGCGCACGGCGGGCGTGATGCCCACCGCGAACAGGCCGAAGGCGAGCCCGACCAGCAGCGCGAGATACCCGACCAGCAGTTGGGAGTGCAGATGCACCAAGGTGACAATCTCGACCTGCAAGCGCTCCACCTGTCGCTCGATGCTCTTGTCGCCCGCGTGCGGACCGGCCGCGGTCACCAGAGTTCCCGCGATCAGCACCGCGGCGAGCGCGACCCCGGCGAGCACGGTGAGCCAGCGCAGCGGCGCGGGCGCCCGCACGGTGTCGACGCCGTCGTCGGGTTCGCCGATCTTCGCGTACAGCACCACCGCGAGCCACACCATGACCATGGACGCGAGCAGGTGGGTCGCGACGGTCCACCACAGCAGTCCGGTGCGCACCGTGATGCCGCCGATGATCGCCTGCACGACCGTGCCGCCGGGCATCAGCCACGCGTACACCAGCACCTCACGGCGGCGGCGCGCCCGGGTGACCGCGAGGACGATCAGCCCGGCGAACAGCGACACCACGAAGGTCAGCAGCCGGTTGGAGAACTCGACCGCCTGATGGATGGCCGGGACCTCCGACACCGCGACCGGCGTGAAGCTGCCCGGGAAGCATTGCGGCCAGGTCGGGCAGCCCAGACCGGACGCCGTGACCCGCACGACGGCGCCGGTGACCGAGATACCCGCCTGCGTCAGGATGACCGCCAGTGCGGTCAGGAGCTGCGCCCGCAACGAGGGCAGCGGCAGCTTGTCGACGAGTCGCAGGAACGCGCGATACAGCACGTCGCACATGGTAGCCCCGCCGGATCCGGGGGCGGCACCCGGTCTACTACCTTTTGTCGTTGAGCCTCAGTGGAAGCGGAACAGCCGGGTGGCCGCCACGCCCGCCACGAGGCCCCACACCGCCAGCACAGCCAGCCCCAGCCAGTCGACGCCGGTGTGCATCGCGTTCTCCAGGGCTTCGGCCAGCGCGCCCGAAGGCACCAGCCGGGCGAGCACGCTCGCCACGGCGGGCAGGTCGTCGGCCGCGAACACGATGCTGGCGACGCCGAGCATGACGAACCACAGGATGTTCGCCAGCGCGAGCACCACCTCGGCCTTGAGGGTGCCGCCCAGCAGCAGGCCCATCGCCGCGAAGGTCGCGGTGCCGAGCGCGATCACCGCCGCTCCCAGCAGTAGCCCGGCGGGTTCGGGCCGCCAGCCGAGCGCGAAGCCGATCACGCCGAGCAACACCGCTTGCAGCACGACCACGATGAGCACGGCCGCGCTCTTGCCCGCGATGACGCCCCACCGCGGCAGCGCCGTCGCGCCCAGCCGCTTGAGCGCGCCGTAGCGCCGGTCGAAGCCGACCGCGATGGCCTGACCGGTGAACGCGGTGGACATGACGGCCACCATCATCACCGCGGGCACGATCTTGTCCACCCGGTGCGAGCCGAGGTCGCCGAACGGCAGCAGGCTCAGTCCCACCAGCAGGGTGATCGGGATGAACATGGTCAGCAGGAGTTGTTCGCCGTTGCGCAGCAACAGGATCAGCTCGAGCCGGGTCTGCGCGAACAGCATCGCCGCGCGGCTGCTCGGGCGCGGCCCGGGGGCGAAGGTGCCCGGCGCGAAACGGTTGGCGTTCCGGTCGTGCTCGCTCATCCGCGCAGGTCCCGTCCGGTCAGTTCCAAGAAGACGTCTTCCAGCCGGCGCTGGTCGATCCGGATGTCGGTGGCCAGCACGTTCATTCGCGCGCACCACGCGGTGACGGTCGCGAGCACCTGCGGATTGATCTCACCCTCCACCAGGTAGGTGCCCGGGGCGGTCTCCCGGGGCGCGAACCCTTCCGGCAGGGCGTTCGCCAGCAGCTCCAGGTCCAGTTTGGGCGGCGCGCAGAACCGCAGCTGCCCGGCCGCCCCGTGCGCGGTGACCTCGGCCGGCGTGCCCGAGGCGACGATGCGACCGTGGTCGATGATCACCAGCTGGTCGGCCAGCTGCTCGGCCTCGTCCATCATGTGCGTGGTCAGCACGACGGTCACCCCGTCGCGGCGCAGGGCATCGATCAGTTCCCAGACGATCAGCCGGGCCTGGGCGTCCAAGCCCGCGGTGGGTTCGTCCAGGAACACGATCTCCGGCCTGCCCACCAGCGCGCAGGCGAGGGCGAGCCGCTGCTGCTGCCCGCCGGAGAGGCGGCGGTAGGGCGTACGGCGGTTGTCTTGGAGGCCGAGGGTGCGCAGCAGCCAGTCGGGGTCGAGTGGATCCGCCGCGTAGGCGGCCACCAAGTCGAGCATTTCACCCGCTCGCGCACCGGGATACGCGCCGCCGCCCTGGAGCATGACCCCGATGCGGGGACGCAGCCGTTCGGAATCGGAGATGGGGTCCAGGCCGAGTACGCGCACCGTGCCCGCATCCGGGGTGGCGAAGCCTTCGCACATCTCCACGGTCGTGGTCTTGCCCGCGCCGTTCGGGCCGAGCAGCGCCAGCACCTGCGCCGATTCGACCTCGAACGTCAGGCCGTCGACGGCTGTGGTGGAGCCGTACCGCTTGACGACGCCGTCCACGCTGACCGCCGGTCCGGAAGCTGTGGTCACGACTCCGCCTCGTCCGCGCTCGGCTGCGTCGCACCCGGTGGTGCTGTGTAGATGGCTCCCTCGCCACGCTCGGTCACGATGTCACACCGTAAGAGGTGGGCACCTGTGACGGAGCCGACACCCCCGTCTGCCCCCGCCACGGCAGCGAGTTGCGGGTGAGCGCGATGAACAGCACTCCGACGATCACGGTGGCGATCGCGGCGCCCACGATCTGGAACACCTCCAGGTCGGCGCCGCGCGGCATCAGGATGACGCTCACGATCGCCGAGAACGCCACCGCCGGAACGCGGAACACCGGCCGGGTCGCCCACGCCGCCATCGGCACGATCGCCCACAGCAGATACCAGGGCTGAACCACGGGGAACAGCAGCACGATCGCGCCGAGCGCCACGCCGAGCGCGCCGACCGGGTGCAGTCGCCCGGTGCCGGTGGCGACCAGCATGCGCACGGTGAAGAACCCCGCGACCACCGCGGCGATCGGCCGGGTGATGCTCAGCAGCGCGGTGGTGTGATCGCCGAGCCCGAGCAGCACACCGCCGAACCCGGTGATGATGCCGAGCACTGTCGGCAGTGACATCCAGCTGCGGACGACGCTCGCGGTGTTCAGCGTGTAGATCCACCCGAAGCCGAGACCGCTCACCGAACTGATGAAAAGCGTTGTACCGATGGCGATGGCGCCGAGCATGGCGGCCGCGACGGCGACCGTGCGGAGCGAGGCGCCCCAGCGCCGAGCCAGGGCCATGCCGACGAACCCGAGCACGATGATCGAGGTGAACTTGATCGTCGACGACAGGGTGATGATGATCGCCCCGCTGATCAGCCACGCGTAGGCGCGGCCGTCGAACGGGTGGGTGTCCTCGATGGCACGCAGGCAGAACTCCAGGCCGGCCAGCATCAGGCCGAGCATCAGCGCGTCGTTGTGCACGCCGCCGACCAGATGGAACAGCACCAGCGGGTTGGCCGCGCCGAGCCACAGCGCGCTCACCGGCGCGACGCCGCAGCGCACCGAGAGCCGCGGCAGCGCCCACACGATCAGCGCGACGCCGCCGAGCGCGAGCAGACGGTGCACCCAGACCCCCGCGATGATGTTGTCGCCGGTGAGTTCGGCGATACCGCGGCCGACCCAGAGGAACAGCGGACCGTAGGGCGCGGGGGTGTCGCGCCAGATGGTCGGAACGTTGTTGGTGAGAACGTTGTCGATCCCGAGTCCCGCGACCGGGCCTTCCTCGTAGGGATCGATGCCGCGCGCGGCGATCTCGCTCTGCGCCAGATAGGAATAGACGTCGTTGCTGAACAGCGGCGGCGCCACACTGAGCGGGATGAGCCACAGCAGCAGCGTGCGGTCCAGCTGCGAGCGAGTCAGCCGGTGGATGGGGGAGCCGCCGATGCCGCCGACCGCGAACCGGCCCAGCAGCAGCCAGGCCAGCACGACGACGACGGTGCCGGTCATGCACATGGCCAGCGAGCCGGTGTGGGCGCGGGCGAAGATGCCGAGCACGCGGACACCCGAGGTCGGATTCTGGTGCACCGGCTGCGCGCCGATGCCGAGCGCGCTGATCGCCATCAGCACCGTGCCGGTCGCGCCCATCAGGCGGATCCGGTCGAGCTGCGCGAGTTCCTTGCGGTCGAGACCGGGCACCTCCGACTCGTCCCGGTGCAGCACCGCGATCGTGTGATCGGCCGCGGGCACGTCGAGTCCGAGTGCCCGGCGCCCGAACGCCAGTGTCCTGCGCCGCGCGCCCTCCAGTACCGCCACGCAACGAAGCCTAGTTCCAGCGGCGGCGCCGCACCGCGCACGGACCCCGCTCGTTCCGGCCGGACCCGCCCCGCCCGCGGGGCACAATCGACGGATGGTTTCGGAGTCCAGGCGGCGGATCGAGGTCGCCGCGTGCGGGCTGCTCGCGCGGCACGGGTATCACGGGTTCGGTCTGAAGGCGTTGAGCGAGGCGGCCGAACTGCCGTACGGCTCGATCTACCACCACTTCCCCGGCGGCAAGGAGGAGATCGCGGTCGCGGCGATCACCGGGACCGGAGTGCTGACCGGCCGGATGATCCGGCAGGCGCCGACCGACGTGTTCGCCACCATGGGCACGCTGTTCGAGTTCATGGTCGCCAAGCTCGGGGACTCGGACTGGACCGACGGGTGCCCGATCGGGACGCCCGCGCTGGACGGCGGCAGTGACGTCGAGGCGGTGCGCTCGGCCTGCGTGCACGCATTCGACACGATGGAGCAGGCGTTCGCGGGGCTGCTCGCCGAGCTCGGCCTCGGCGGAGCGGACGCGGCCGAGCTGGCCACCACCGTGGTCGCCGCCTACGAGGGCGCCACGATCCTGGCACGGATCCGGCAGACGGACGCGCCGCTGCGCACGGTGGCCAAGTCGATGGAGCGGCTCATCCGGTCGACCTTCGCGGCGGCGGGGATCGGAGGCGCGCCGTCCGGGCCGGGCGGATCGGCGCCGACGGCCGAGCCCGGTGCAGCGGCCGCGGCCGGAAAACCACCGGAACTACCTGCCGAGCAGGGCGGTTCCGGGTGAAGGCCTTGACTAGAAAGAACGTTCTAGCGACACTCGGACGATGAAGCGTCTGATGCTCTCCGGTCCCGGTGCGATGCGCTGGGAAGAACACCCCGAACCCGTCCTGAGCGACCCCGGCCAGGCGCTGGTACGGCCGGTCGCGCTGGCTACCTGCGACATCGACCCGGCCGTGCTGCGCGGTGCGTTCCCGCTGCCGGGGCCGTACCCGTTCGGGCACGAGGGCGTCGCGGAGGTGGTCGCGATCGGCCCGCAGGTCCGCGGCGTCGCCGTGGGCGATCTGGTCGTGGTGCCGTTCCAGATCTCGTGCGGCGCCTGCCGACCCTGCGCGCGGGGCAGGACCGGCAACTGCGCGAGCCATCCGCCGCTGTCCACCTTCGGGCTCGGCACCCTGGGTGGGCTGGACTGGGGCGGCCTGTGGGCCGATCTGGCACTCGTGCCGCACGCCGACGCCATGCTCGTCCGGCTGCCGTCCGGCGTCGACCCGGTCGCGGTGGCCAGCGCGAGCGACAACATCCCGGACGCCTACCGTGCCGTGGGGCCGCGACTGGCCGACGATCCCGGCGCGGAAGTGCTGGTGATCGGCGGCCCGGCCGCGCCCTCGATCGGCCTCTACGCGGCCGGACTCGCGGTCGCCCTCGGATCCGCTCGCGTGGTGTATCTCGACGACGCCGCCGAGCGGTTGGAGATCGCGAAGTCGCTCGGTGCGGAGGCGATCGAAGGGCCGCAGGACGCGCGGATCGGCCGGTTCCCCGTCACCGTGGAGGCGGCGGGCGGGGCGAAGGCGCTGCGCGCGGCGATCGGCGCGACCGCATACGACGGCTGGTGCACGAGCGTCAGCGTCCAGTTGCGGGACGTCGCCCTGCCGATCTTCGACATGTACTCCCGGTGCTGCACCTTTCACACCGGCCGCGCGCACGTCCGTCCGGTCATTCCCGAGATCCTCGATCTCGTCGCGGCCGGTCGTTTCGATCCGTCGCTGGTCACCACGGCCACAGTCGCCTGGGACGAGGCGGTGGACGCGCTGCTGGAGACGCCGATGAAGCTCGTCGCCGTGCGATGAGCAGGGCTGTGACGAACGGCACTTCGCGGAATCGCCGCGGCAGGTGGGAGTCCCGGCGATCGCGCCGGATGCGAGGCGCCGCAAACGCTCCGCGTCTCGCTCACGTGCGCCGACCGGTGCTGGCCCCCGTTCCTTCTGCGCAGGTCAGCCGGAAAAGTTCCGCTCCGATTACCGGCATGCGAGGGTGGACACCTGTCCGAAGAGTGGAACCGGTCAGCTCCGGCACGCCGGATCGCCCGCCGGCCGAACAGCCCGCTGACTCAGGGCACCCTTATTAGATTTTAGGAACGAATTCCGCCACACTGATGTTGTGAAAACCGTGGGTTTGCGGAGGGACGACGCAGGAGCTGGTCGCAAGGCCGGCGCCGGGTCGGTTGCTGCGCCCGCGACGGTCGGCGGTGAAGGGCATACCCGAGCGGCCATCGTGCAGTTGCTGCTGGAAGAAGGGCCGATCACCGCTACCGCCATCGGGAACAAGCTGGGCTTGGCCCCGGCGGGCGTGCGCAGGCATTTGGACGCCCTGATCGACTCCGGTCAGGCGCGCGCGGGCCGATCGGCGCCCTGGCAGCAGAAAGGCCGCGGCCGCCCGGCGAAGCAGTACCAGCTCACCGCTGCCGGGCGAGGCCAGCTCGGCCACGCGTACGACGATCTGGCCGGAGCCGCCATGCGGCAGCTGGGGGAGATCGGCGGCGAACAGGCCCTCACCGAGTTCGCTCGCAAACGGGCACGCACTATCGTGGCCGGGATCGAACCGGTCGCTCAGCACACCCCGGATCAGACCGAGGCCAAAGCCGAGGAGATCGCCGAGGCGTTCACCGACGCCGGATTCGCCGCCACCACCCGCAAGGTGGGCGCGGGCGTGCAGATCTGCCAGCATCACTGCCCGGTGGCGCACGTCGCCGAAGAGTTCCCGCAACTGTGCGCGGCCGAACTCGAGGCGTTCCGGGAACTGCTCGGCACGCACGTGCAGCGGCTGGCCACGATCGCCAACGGCGACTGCGCGTGCACCACGCACGTGCCGCTGCTCGTCCTGTCGGCCGACCGGACCGAAACGTCAGCACCAACCGCTGCACAGCCCGCAGCGGTACGAACGAACGACTCCGGAAGGAGTGCCGAATGACGACGACCACCGACCAGGTGCAACCGCTCACCCAGGAAGAGGCCATTGCTTCGCTGGGCAAATACGGTTACGGCTGGGCCGATTCGGATGTGGCCGGCGCCAGTGCGCAACGAGGTCTGTCCGAGGCGGTTGTCCGCGACATCTCGGCGAAGAAGAGCGAGCCGGAATGGATGCTCGAACAGCGGCTCAAGGCCCTGCGCATCTTCGACCGCAAGCCGATGCCGCTGTGGGGCTCCAATCTCGACGGCATCGACTTCGACAACATCAAGTACTTCGTGCGCTCGACCGAGAAGCAGGCCGCGTCCTGGGACGAGCTGCCCGAGGACATCAAGAACACCTACGACAAGCTGGGCATCCCCGAGGCGGAGAAGCAGCGGCTGGTCTCCGGTGTCGCCGCGCAGTACGAGTCCGAGGTCGTCTACCACCAGATCCGTGAGGATCTGGAGCAGCAGGGCGTCATCTTCCTCGACACCGATACGGCGTTGAAGGAGCACCCGGAGATCTTCCGGCAGTACTTCGGCACGGTCATCCCCGCTGGTGACAACAAGTTCTCCGCGCTGAACACCTCCGTGTGGTCGGGTGGCTCGTTCATCTACGTGCCGCCGGGCGTGCACGTCGACATCCCGCTGCAGGCCTACTTCCGGATCAACACCGAGAACATGGGCCAGTTCGAGCGCACGCTGATCATCGTGGACGAGGGCGCGTACGTGCACTACGTCGAGGGCTGCACCGCGCCGATCTACAAGTCGGACTCGCTGCACTCCGCGGTGGTGGAGATCATCGTGAAGAAGGGCGGCCGCTGCCGCTACACCACCATCCAGAACTGGTCGAACAACGTCTACAACCTGGTCACCAAGCGGGCCAAGGCCGAGGCGGGCGCGACCATGGAGTGGATCGACGGCAACATCGGTTCCAAGGTCACCATGAAGTACCCGGCGGTCTGGATGACCGGCGAGTACGCCAAGGGCGAGGTGCTCTCGGTGGCCTTCGCCGGCGAGGGCCAGCACCAGGACACCGGTGCGAAGATGCTGCACCTGGCGCCGCACACGTCCTCGACCATCGTGTCGAAGTCGGTGGCGCGCGGCGGCGGCCGGGCCTCCTACCGCGGCCTGGTGCAGGTGAACAAGGGCGCGCACGGCTCGAAGTCGACGGTGAAGTGCGACGCGCTGCTGGTCGACACGATCAGCCGCTCCGACACCTACCCCTACGTCGACATCCGCGAGGACGACGTGACCATGGGTCACGAGGCGACCGTCTCGAAGGTCTCCGAGGACCAGCTGTTCTACCTGATGAGCCGCGGCCTCACCGAGGACGAGGCGATGGCGATGGTGGTGCGCGGCTTCGTCGAGCCGATCGCCAAGGAACTGCCGATGGAATACGCGCTCGAGCTGAACCGCCTGATCGAACTGCAGATGGAAGGAGCCGTCGGCTGATGGCAGTGGAGAACGTTGCCGAAGCGGCCGAGGCCCGTACCCCCGCGGTCAACAAGGGTGAGGTGTTCACCTCCTTCGACGTCGACGCCTTCGAGGTGCCGTCGGGGAAGGACGAGGCGTGGCGGTTCACACCGCTGCGCCGCCTGCGCGGCCTGCACGACGGCACCGCGGTCCGGGACGGCCACGCGGTCGTCGAGGTCGCCGCGGCCGAGGGCGTGACGGTCGAGACCGTCGACCGTGCCGACAGCAGGCTCGGCGCGGGCGGCGTGCCGTCCGATCGCGTCGCGGCGCAGGCCTACTCCGGCTTCGAGCAGGCCACCGTCGTGTCGGTCGGCCAGGAGGTCGAGGTCTCCGAGCCGGTCACCATCACCATCACCGGGCCCGGCGAAGGCAAGACCGCCTACGGCCACCTCCAGATCCGGCTGGACCGCTTCGCCAAGGTGACCGTGGTCATCGACCAGCGCGGCAGCGGAACCTACGCGGAGAACGTGGAATTCGTGCTCGGCGATTCCTCCAAGCTGACCGTCGTCGCCGTGCAGGACTGGGCCGATGACGCCGTCCACGCCACCGCCCACCACGCCAAGCTCGGTCGCGACGCCACGCTGCGGCACATCTCGGTCACCCTCGGCGGCGACCTGGTGCGCCTGACCGGCAACGTCCGCTACGAAGGCCCCGGCGGCGACGCCGAACTGCTCGGCCTCTACTTCGCCGACGCGGGCCAGCATTTCGAGCAGCGCCTGCTGGTCGATCACGCCGTCCCGAACTGCAAGTCGAACGTGTTGTACAAGGGTGCGCTGCAAGGGGATCCGCACTCGCCGAAGGGCGACGCCCGCACCGTGTGGGTCGGCGACGTGCTCATCCGCGCCGCCGCCGAGGGCACCGACACCTTCGAGGTCAACCGCAACCTGGTACTCACCGACGGCGCCCGCGCGGACTCGGTGCCGAACCTGGAGATCGAGACCGGCGAGATCGTCGGCGCCGGACACGCGTCCGCGACCGGCAGGTTCGACGACGAGCAGCTGTTCTATCTGCGCGCCGGCGGCATCCCGGAGGACGCCGCCCGCCGCCTGGTGGTGCGCGGGTTCTTCCACGAGATCATCCAGAAGATCGCGGTGCCCGAGTTCCGGGAGCGGCTGGAGGCGGCCATCGAGGCCGAACTCGCCGCCATCGGCGCCTGATCAACGACCCCATACCTGGCAAAGGAATTCGAATTCGATGACCACCCTGGAAATCAAGGACCTGCACGTCGAGGTCGCCAACCCCGACGAGTCCGGCGAGCCCATCAAGATCCTCAAGGGCGTGAACCTCACGGTGAGATCCGGTGAGACGCACGCCATCATGGGCCCCAACGGCTCCGGCAAGTCCACGCTGTCCTACGCGATCGCGGGCCATCCGAAGTACACGGTGACCTCCGGCTCGATCACCCTCGACGGCGAGGACGTGCTGGCGATGTCGGTGGACGAGCGCGCGCGTGCCGGCCTGTTCCTCGCCATGCAGTACCCGGTCGAGGTTCCCGGCGTCTCGATGTCGAACTTCCTGCGCACCGCCGCCACCGCCGTGCGCGGCGAGGCCCCGAAGCTGCGGCACTGGGTCAAGGAGGTGAAGGAGTCGATGAGCGAACTGGAGATCGACGCCGCCTTCGCCGAGCGCAGCGTGAACGAGGGATTCTCCGGCGGTGAGAAGAAGCGCCACGAGATCCTCCAGCTGGGCCTGCTCAAGCCGAAGATCGCCATCCTGGACGAGACCGACTCCGGCCTGGACGTCGACGCGCTGCGGATCGTCTCCGAGGGCGTCAACCGCTACAAGGAGCGCGAGAACGGCGGCGTTCTGCTGATCACGCACTACACCCGCATCCTGCGGTACATCCAGCCGGAGTTCGTGCACGTCTTCGTCGGCGGCCGCATCGTCGCCGAGGGCGGCGCCGAACTCGCCGAGGAACTCGACGCCAACGGCTACGTCCGCTTCACCGCTAACGCCACTGCTGGAGCCTGACATGACCGCTACGGTCCGCACCCTCGACGTCGCCCGTATCCGGGCCGACTTCCCGATCCTGAACCGCACGGTCCGGGACGGGAAACCGTTGGTGTATCTGGACTCCGGCGCGACCGCGCAGCGGCCGATCACGGTGCTCGAGGCCGAACGTGACTTCTTGATCACCAGCAACTCGGCGGTGCACCGCGGTGCGCACCAGCTGGCCGAGGAGGCGACCGACGCCTACGAGGGCGCGCGGGCCGACATCGCGCGGTTCGTCGGCGTCGACGCGGGCGAGATCGTGTTCACCAAGAACGCCACCGAGTCACTGAACCTGGTGACCTACGCGTTCGCCGACGACAGGTTCCCCTACCACGTGGGTCCGGGCGACGAGATCGTCATCACCGAGCTGGAACACCACGCCAACCTGGTGCCTTGGCAGGAACTGGCCCGCCGCACCGGCGCCGTCCTGAAGTGGTACGGCGTGACCGAGGACGGCCGGATCGACCTGGACTCGCTGGAACTGTCGCCCGCCACCAAGGTGGTCGCGTTCTCCCATCAGTCCAATGTCACCGGCGCCGTCGCCCCGGTCGCCGAATTGGTGCGCCGGGCGAAGGCGGTGGGCGCGCTGGTAGTGCTCGACGCCTGCCAGTCGGTACCGCACATGCCGGTGGACTTCCGTGACCTCGGCGTGGATTTCGCCGCGTTCTCCGGCCACAAGATGCTCGGTCCCTCCGGCGTCGGCGTGCTCTACGGCCGCCGAGCGCTGCTGGAGGAGATCCCGCCGTTCATCACGGGCGGGTCCATGATCGAGACGGTCTTCATGGACCACAGCACCTACGCGCCGCCGCCGCAGCGGTTCGAGGCCGGTGTGCCGATGACCTCGCAGGTGGTCGGATTGGGCGCGGCCGTGCGGTATCTCGAAGAAATCGGCATGGACGCGGTCGCGGCGCACGAGCACGCGCTGGTCGGCGCGACGCTGGAAGGGCTGGCCGGGATCGATGGCGTGCGCGTCATCGGCCCCATCGAGAACCTCGACCGCGGCGGCGCTGTGTCGTTCGTGGTCGACGGCATCCACGCCCACGACGTCGGTCAGATCCTGGACGACGAGGGCGTGGCCATCCGGGTGGGCCACCACTGCGCGTGGCCGCTGCACCGCCGTTTCGGCGTCGCCGCCACCGCTCGCGCCTCGTTCGCGGTCTACAACACCCTCGCCGAGGTCGACGCGCTGGTCGCCGCGGTGCGGAAGGCTCAAGCGTTCTTCGGTGTGAGCGCAGCGAACGCCGACGATTAGACACAGTGGGGTTGCACAAGACATGCGCATGGAGCAGATGTACCAGGAAGTGATCCTGGACCATTACAAGCACCCGCATCACCGCGGGCTGCGCGAGCCGTTCGGGGCCGAGGTGCACCACGTGAACCCGACCTGCGGCGACGAGGTGACCCTGCGCGTGCAGCTGGACGCGAACGGCGACATCGCCGACGTCTCCTACGACGGTCAGGGCTGCTCGATCAGCCAGGCCGCGACCTCGATCCTCACCGATCAGGTCATCGGGCTGCCGGTGCAGCAGGCGCTGAAGGTGGTCGACTCCTACAGTGAGATGATCTCCAGCCGGGGCACCATCGAGGGCGACGAGGACGTGATCGGCGACGGCATCGCCCTCGCGGGCGTGTCGAAGTACCCCGCGCGGGTGAAGTGCGCGCTGCTCGGGTGGATGGCGTTCAAGGACGCCGTCCTGCGAATCAGCCCTGATCAGCCCACCGGGGCCGCCGAAGGAACTGCACACTCCGAGGGAAACGGGAAAGCGTCATGAGTGACACACCGGCCGTCGACACGACCGAGCAGACGGAGCAGGCCGCGCCTGCCGCCGAGCTGTCGGAGGTGTCGCAGACGTCCGAGTCGGCTGAATCGTCCGAGTCGGCTGAATCCTCCGAGTCGGCTGAGTTGGCTGGATTGTCTTCGGAGGACATCAAACTGCTTGAGGACATCGAAGAGGCGATGCGCGACGTCGTCGACCCGGAACTGGGCATCAACGTCGTCGACCTCGGCCTGGTCTACGGGCTGCGCGTCGAGGAGGACAACATCGCGATCCTCGACATGACCCTGACCTCCGCGGCCTGCCCGCTGACCGACGTCATCGAAGACCAGTCCCGCAACGCGCTGGTGCGCAGCGGCCTGGTGGAGGATCTGAAGATCAACTGGGTCTGGATGCCGCCGTGGGGTCCGGACAAGATCACCGAGGACGGCCGCGAGCAGCTGCGCGCCCTCGGGTTCACGGTGTAACCGGCTGGGGTACCGCCGCCGACCCGACTGACCGCCTGCATGGCGACCGCTCGTCCCCCGCACGACAACGCCGGGTGACCAGTGCAGTGCGGTGGGATCCCCGAGCTTCGTCCGGGGCCGGTGATACAGGCCGCGAGGTCGGCGTCTTGCGAAGTCACCGAAGTCACGGGTGAGGCCCGCGCTGGTGTCTGGTTTGGCGCTGCTCGCTTGCCTGCGGCCCGCAGGTCATCGCCGAGGAAACCACGGGTCCCCACCCCGGACCGGGAGTACTGGCGCGACCCGCCTACTCGCTGCCGCACCGGCTGGGAAGGCACTCGTTGGACAACACGGCTGCGCTGCACGATGATCCGAGTCCTGAACTCGTTCGCCAGACGTGGAGGATGACATGGCGGTGCCGCGCAAGGCTGTTCTCGGTCTGGCGGTGGTGTCCGCCGCCACCTGCGCCGTGGTCGGCAATTCCGCGAGTGAAGCGCGTGCGGCCGGGGTCTACTATGGCGCGCTTGCGCTTTCGTCCAGTACCGGCGCCGTCGCGTCGGCGGTCAATTTCGCAAGCGCCGCCGCAGCCGAGACCGCGGCCCGTGCCGAGTGCGGCGTCACCGACTGCCGGGCCGTCGTGCAGTTCTGGAACGCCTGCGGGTCGGTGGCCCGCGGCGCGGACGGCAAGCACGGATGGGCGTGGGCGCCCACGCGCGCCGAAGCCGAGCAGAAGGCCATCGGCACCCTCGGTCTCAGCGCTCCCGCCTTCCCGGATCTCGGCAGCGCCATACCGCGCGCCGCGACCATCCGCCTGACCGCCTGCACGGCGACCGCCTGATCGAGGCGCGGTCACAGCTGGCCGCCGACCGTGCCGCGCCGGACAGCGCGGCGCCGCAATGATTTCCGAGCCGCGCATCCTCGGCAAATAGACACTCGTAGAGTAGGCGCGGGAATTTCGCGCACCATGGTCGAAACCGTCGTCGCTGTCAGGGGCGATTCACCTCAATCGATGCTCGAGCCCTGACTCGGGATCGCCGCGGTTCATGCTGACTGGACCGCGATTCATGCCTGATCGATGAAAATATCGGTGCGGGTGGCTCGTGTCAGCAATCTTCGAGGAAACTTCTGTGGCAGGGTGTTCCGCTGTGCAGACAATCCTGATCACGGGGGCGACATCGGGTATCGGTCTCGAATCGGCCCAGCAGCTGGCAGCTGAGGGGAATCGGCTCGTCTTGGTCGGGCGGAATCCGCAGAAGCTTTCCGCCGCGGCGGAGCTGGTGCGGTCCGCGGGGGCGGCGGGCGTCGAGACGCTGGAGTGCGATTTCGCCTCCCAGTCATCTGTCCGGCAGCTGGCCAAGGAGGTTCTGGCCGCATACGACCACTTGGATGTGCTGGCCAACAACGCGGGCGCCTACCACAACACTCGGATCGAAACCGGGGACGGCGTCGAGGCCACGTTCGCGGTCAACTTCCTCGGTGGTTTCCTGCTCACCGAACTGCTCACCGAGCTGATGGTGAGCAGCGCCCCGTCACGCATCGTGTTCACCTCCTCGGTCATGCAGTTCGGCGCCACCATGGATTTCACGGATCTGGGCTTCCGGCACGGATACTCGGGGGAGAAGGCGTACAGCCGCTCCAAGCTGGCGAACGTCCTCTACACACGGGCACTGGCGCGGCGTCTCGAAGGGACCGGAGTGACGGTCAACGCCTTTCACCCCGGTGCGGTGGCGACCGGGATCTGGGATTCGATGCCGTGGTTCGGCCAACCGTTGGTCGCGCTCGCCAAGCGACTGTTCATGGTGTCCGCCGCGGAGGGCGGACGAGCCCTCACGTACCTGGCCACCGATCCCGAAGTCGCCGCGGTCAGCGGCTGCTACTTCCAGAAGAACCGCGTCAAGGCTCCGTCGCGTCTGGCCCAGGACGACGCGGTCGCTCAGCAGCTGTGCGATATCAGCGCGGCCTTGGTGGGACTGACCGAGTAGACGTGGCGGGACCAGCGACTCCCGGCAACGTTGTCGCCAGAGCATCACCGGACCTTTGTCGCCGACTGAAGCAGAAAGCAGGGGTTATGCTTCGTACTCGTTTCGAGTCGATCGGCTCGTACACACCCACGACCGTCCGCTCTACCGAGGATCTGATCGCCGAGCTGGCTGTGCCGAGGTCGTTGGATCTGGAGCGCATCACCGGCATCAGGAATCGGCGTGTCTACAACTCCGATCCGGACGGGTACGAATCGTCCTTCGAGCTGGCGTTGCACGCGATCGAGGACTGTCTGCTGTACTCCGACTACCGGGCCGACGAGCTGGACGTCGTCATCTCGGCCTCCATCACTCGCACCCGTGGCGCGGGAATCTTCTGCTACGCACCGTCTTTCGCATCGATGCTGGGCCGGGCGATCGGCGCGGACGCGGCACGGCACTTCGACGTCTCCAACGCCTGCGCCGGAATGCTCACCGGAGTGATGGTGCTCGACCGCATGATCAAGGCCGGGGTGGTGCGCAATGGCCTGGTGGTCAGCGGGGAGCAGATCACCCCGATCGCCGAGACGGCGGTGCGCGAGATCAGCCAGCCCTACGACCCGCAATTCGCGGCGTTGACCGTCGGGGACGCGGCGGTCGCGGTCGTGCTCGACGGGCGCGGTGACGACAACGACGAAATCCACTACGTCGAACTCATGACCACAGCCGACGGCGCCGAGCACTGCCTCGGCATGCCCAGTGACCGCACCGGCGGGATCGCGATGTACACCGACAACCGCGCCATGCAGAACGAGGCCCGGTACCAGCAGGCGATCAACCGCATAGCCGACTTCTTCGCCGAAACCGGTCGCAGGTGGGAGAGCGAGAAGTACGACTACTGGATCCACCACCAGTTCAGCGCCCCTGCCATCGAATACATCGCGGACCTGACCGAACGGCATTTCGGCACGCCGATGCCGCAGGCTCTCAATGTGTTGCAGGATTACGGCAATACGGCCTCGACCTCGCATTTCCTGGTCTTGCACGAATATCTCGCGCAACGCAGGATCCCCAAAGGGTCGAAAATCCTCATGATCCCGGCGGCGTCGGGAATCGTCTCCGGGTATCTGGCCGCGACCATCTCGCGTCTGGAGGCATGAGCATGGCGACGACGATCGTCTCGGCCGCGACGAACCGCGACCTCGACACCGGCAGCTACTTCGAATTGGCCGCCCGCGCGGCACTCGCCTGCGTGGAGCGCTCGGATGTCGGCCTCGACGAGATCGGCATGCTGGTCAACGCGGGTGTCTTCCGGGACAGCAACATCTCCGAGCCCGCGGTGTCGGCGCTCATCCAGAAGCGGATCGGCCTGGGACTGGCCTACGAGACGGGGCGTGTCCCCGCTTTCTCCTTCGACCTCATGCATGGCGCTACCGGTCTGCTGCATGCCATCGTGACCGCCGAAGCGTTCCTCGCCACTGGGACCGTGAGGTATGCGTTGCTCGTCGCGGGCGATACCCACCCCTCGACCCGGCGTGAGGTCGCCGGTTTCCCCTACAGCGCTGGTGGCGCCGCGCTGCTGCTCGGGAGTTCGGATGCCGCGGGCGGATTCGGCCGGCTGCACACCTGCGAGACCACCGGTCCCGTCGACCCGATCGCCTGGGTGGCCTTGGGCGATGCCGGCGCCGACGGCCGTAGCGCCATATGTGTTCGTGCCGGTGCGGATGACCCGGTGGATCTGGCGACCGCGACCGCGCGCTCCTGCCTGGACGAGGAAGGACTCGACGGCGGCGACTTCGCCGAGGGGCAGGCGGTGCTGCTGGCTCCGATCCCGGATGCCCGCTTCCGGGCCGGCTTGGCGGACGCCCTGGCCATACCGCCGCAGTCGGTCGTCGGCTTCGACCCCTCGCTCGAAGCTCCCTACACCGCGGCCCCGGTGCACGCCTACCTGAACGCACTGGACACGGGCCTGCTCGACACCGCGCGCACCGTCATCTTCCTGGCAGCGGACGGAGCATCGGCCGCCTGTCTCGCCTACCGGCCCCGGCTGGCGTCGCCCGCGCGACAGAAAGCGCCCGCGTTCGGGTGAAGTATGTGATTCGTGCCCGGATTGAGATGGCCTGGCTCGGGTAGGCCGAATCGACGACGAAAGGGGCACGCGATGGCACGGGAGAACGACACCGACAAGCACGACACCGACGAGAACGACGCCGGCGAGCCGAAGGGTGGCAGGCCGGGACCGAAGGATCGGGGCCGCGAAGGCGGGATGGCGACCAGGGAGATCGCCCCGGAGCTGACCGATCCGGACGAGCCGCGCGAGGAGTGAACGCCTTCGTGCCGCAATCCCGAATCGGTCGCGCTTGCGCGAGAACCCGATTCGGTGTGGCGGCCCACCGCGGCAGCGCCATCGAGCCGAGGAGGCCGGGAGAGCGGTTTCGAATGCGCCAGGGCGGGAATGGCGTCGGAGAGCTGACGCCGAGGAGGTTTTCGTGCCGGATGGGGACACTACCGGCCCGCAGCGGGTCGTGATCGTCGGGAGCGGATTCGCCGGATTCACCTGCGCCCAGAAGCTTTGCCGGATCGTGGCCCGGGCGAACCGGGACGTCGAGGTCGTACTCGTCACGCCCAACGACTACATGCTCTATACCCCGCTGCTGCCCGATGTGGCGGGCGGACTGATCGACCCTCGGTTCGTCGCCATTTCGCTGGCCGATTCGCTGCCGCGAGTCCGGTTGGTGGTGGCCACCGCCGAGTCGGTCGATCTGCGGAACAAGACGATCACGGTGACCAGCGAGCATCACCCCCCACGGCAGTTGTCGTGGGATCGGCTGGTACTCACCCCCGGGTCGGTCACCCGCCTGTTCGACATACCGGGCTTGGCGCAGCACGCCCGCGGGCTCAAGACCGTCGCCGAGGCGCTGTACCTGCGCGAGCAACTGCTGCGCCAACTCGAACTGGCCGACCAGGAAGACGACGCCGAGGTACGGCGTGCTCGGCGCACCGTGGTCGTCGTGGGGGCCTCCTACGCTGGCACCGAACTCGTCGCGCAGTTGCGCGCACTCGCCGACGCCTACGCCGCGCGCCGCGGGTTCGACCCCTCCGAGGTGCGCTTCCTCCTGCTCGACACCGCTGCGAGGGTGATGCCCGAGGTCGGCGAGCGCCTCAGCGACAAGGTGCTGAAGGTGCTGCGGCAACGCGGCATCGAGATCCGGCTGGAGACCTCACTGAGCGAACTCGGCGCGGACTCGGTCGCGCTCACCGACGGCACGGTCGTCCCGGCCCACACGGTCGCCTGGGTGACGGGCGTGACCGGTGCGCCGATGCTGAGCACGCTCGGCCTGCCACTCGAGAAGGGGCGCCTGGTGGTCGACGCGACGCTGGGCGTCCCCGGCCATCCCGACGTCTTCGCGGGCGGCGACGCGGCAGCCGTGCCCGACCTCACCAAGCAGGGCCGGATCACCCCGCCCACCGCCCAGCACGCCACGCGGCAGGGCAAGACACTCGCCAGGAACATCGCCGCCAGCCTGGGCATAGGCACGGCCACTCGGTACAAGCACCGCGACCTGGGCCTGGTCGTGGACCTGGGGCCTGGATTCGCGGTCGCGAACCCGATGGGCGTCCACCTCTCCGGTCTCCCCGCCAAAGCGGTGACTCGCGCCTATCACACGTTCGCGGTGCCCAGAGCCGTCAACCGTTGGGCGATAACGGTTTCCTACCTGACCATCGCGGTGACGCCCCGGCCGCTGGCCCTGCTCGGACTCGTCAGCCACGAGGAAGCGAGCTTCGGCGCCAGCGAGGGAATTCCCGCCGGGCCGGGGTGAGCAGATCACCCGGCCGCGACCGTGCGGCAGAGGGCTGACCGAGAACTGGCGGCCGCCGTAGGTCGCCCGCGCCGACGAGCGCTCAGGCTCCCTTGCGGGCCGGAGCCTTCTTGGCGGCTTTCTTGGCGGGCGCCTTCTTTCCCGCACTCTTGGCGGCGGTGCTCTTGGACGCCGTGCCCTTCGTCGCGGTGCTCTTGGATGCGGTGCTCTTCGACGCTGCGCTCTTGCCCGCGCCGCTCTTGGCCGTGGCCTTCTTCGCCGCCTTCTTCGGCTCCTCGCCGCCGTCACCGCCCGCCGTCCGGCGACCACTGGCTTCCAGACTGCGTTGCAGCGCGGCGACCAGGTCGACCACCTCGGCGTCCATCCCGCTCGGGACGAGCTCCGGTTGCTCGGGCACCTTGCCGGTCCCGCTGGCGATCGCCTCGTCGAGCAGGCGTTTGAGCTCGATCTGGTACTCGTCGGTGAACTGGTCCGGATCGAAGTCGTCGGACATCGCCTCGACCAGCGTCTCGGCCATCTTGATCTCCTGCGGCCGGGGCTCGGCGACACCGTCCAGGGACTCGAATTCGACGGAGCGGACCTCGTCCGGCCACAACAGTGTCTGCAGCACCAGGATGCCGTCGCGCACGCGCAGCGCGGCCAGCCTGGTCTTCTGGCGCAGTGTGAAATACACCAGGGCGGTGCGCTCGATCTCCTCCAGCGTCCGAGCGAGCAGGACGTATGCCTTCGGCGTGCTGGAATCCGGTTCCAGGTAGTAGCTCTTCTCGAACAGGACGGGGTCGATCTGCTCGGACGGCACGAACTGCAGAACCGGGATCTCGTGTTTCTCCGCGACGGGCAGTTTCGCGAAGTCCTCGTCGCTCAGGACGACCTTGTCCCCGTCCGGGGACTCGTAGGCCTTATCGATGTCGGTGTACTGGACGGATTGACCGCACACGGTGCAGACACGCTCGTATTTGATCCGGCCTCCATCCTTGGCGTGCACCTGATGGAACCGGATGTCGTGGTCCTCGGTGGCGGTGTACACCTTCACCGGGACGTTCACCAGCCCGAATGCGATCGAGCCCTTCCAGATCGATCTCATGCATCCATCATGGCCGAAGCCCATCGACCTCGCGACCCAACCGGCATCCCGAGTGTCGCGGCCGCGACACGCAGGCGCAGCGGCCCCGGCAGCGCCCGGAACAGGGAACTCATCGCCGCGACCGTGCCGCCGAGGTCGGTGCGGCCCGACAGATAGGCGCGCTGCGTGGCCGGGGGCAGCGTGAAGAACGTGTCGAAGAACAGCGGGATGTCACCGGGCGGTAAAGCCAGCAGTGCCCGCAGCCCGGCGGTGCGCAGCTGGTAGACGACGCGTGCGCCGGGCGGCCACACGTCCGCACCCGCCGCCACCGCATCCGCGCAGGCCAGCACGGCGCCGACGCTGTAGCCGGTGGCCGGATGCAGGAATCCGCCCGCCGCGCCGAACCTGTGCGGCCCCGGACGTCCTCCTTGCACGGGGAACCGGACGTGCTCCACGGGTTCGGCGCCGGTGAGCCGGATGCCCCTGGCACGGAGCCGGTGGTGCAGGCGGGTGCGCAGTTGGGCGCCGGTCAGGGCGGGGCGACCGGCCAGGCAGGTCTCCTCCAACAGCATCCGCTCGTCGTCCAGCGGGACCGCGTAGAGGAACGAGCGCGGTGCGTGGGCTGCGGCGCCGTTGTCGGGACGCCAATCCATGAACAACGGATCCAATCCTCCGCATCGTTGCGCGTCCACGATCACGCCGTAGGCGGTCTGCTCGGCCCGTGCGGGGGAACGGCTGAGCCCGCGTGCGTCGACGACCCGGCCTCCGGTGATCGTCGCGCCGGACGCCAAGGTCACACGCTCGGGAGCAATATCGACCGCACGATCCGAGACGACGTGCGCACCGGACAGGTCCAGCGCGGTCTGCAGCCGCCCGGTATCCAGCACGACGTAAGGGCGGTCCACTCGGTGGGCGCGCGTGCCCCAGGCCGTCGGGCGCGGTACCGTCGCCGCGACGGCCTCCGGCGTCAGCCAATCGGGCAGTTCGTCGGCCCACGCCGCGTAGGTGGCCGTCCACCTGCGCCCCGGTGCGGGATCCACCACGGTGACCGTGAGCCCGCGCGCCGCGCCGCGGTGGGCGAGGGCGCGACCGGCCGGGCCGAGGCCACAGACGACGAGGTCGGGCTTCACGCCGGGCCCGTGTGGATCCGCAGAAATCCGTATCGATGCATGGACCGAGCCTCTCATCCGCCGGCTCGACGAGAGGCCGGCCGGGTCGAACGCGTCCGGTGCGAGTGTCCGCACGCGGACCCGGGTCCCGCGGGTGAACTCTTCGCGAATCCTGTCGCGACGATCGTGGCCGCCTCACCGCGTGCGGAACACCGCGGACGCGCAAGGCCCCATGGGCCGTCCTGGAGCGGCTGCCTTCCTCGGCCGGACAACGCGGCAGCATGCCGGTCCGGGGCCGGGACTCGGCGCAGTGGACGGAATGTGTTCGCGCTCACCGGAGTTTGTCGCACGTTGCTAGGATGCCGGGGCGCTGGCGCACGCATCCGGCTCCGGTGCCGAGTGTCAGGTGTCGGCGTACCGGTGCGCCGCGGATGGCGCGCCGGGCAGGTTGCCGACCGGCGGCCGCGGGAGTCCGAGGACGAAAGCGGTGCGACCGGAACGAGTTAGGGGTAGACGCAAGTGTTCGAACTGACCAGGCGGCGCAGCCGATGGATCCTGGCCGTGTTCGCGGTGCTCGCACTGGCGATGGGCACGCTGAGCGCGACGCTGTTCGACAAGGTGCAGGGCGGCGGGTACATCGACCCCGACAGCGAATCGAGCCGGGCGACCGCGGCACTGCGGGACGCCTTCGGCCAGGCGCCCCCGAATCTCGTGCTGCTGGTGCAGACGCGCCGGTCGGTGGACGACGACGCCGCGGCCACCGCGGCGACGAATCTGGTCACCGATCTGAAGGCGGCCTCCGGGGTGACAGGTGTCACCTCGTACTGGACCGACAAATCGCCCGCGCTGCGCAGCACCGACGGCACCAAGGGGCTGATCGTGGCCAGCATCCTCGGTGAGGAGGCCGAGGTCGACAAGCGGGTGGGTGATCTCGCCGACCGGTTCGCGGGCACGCACGGCCCGCTCGAGGTGCGGGTGGGCGGCTACGCGATGCTGTTGCACGAGACCGTGCAGCAGAGCGAGAAAGACGTCGTGCTCGGTGAATCCATCGCTTTTCCGATCACGCTGATCGCATTGCTGCTGGTGTTCGGCGGCCTGGTCGCGGCCAGCCTGCCGCTGGTCGTCGCCATGATCACGGTGATGATCACGATGGGGGCGCTGTGGCTGATCGCGAGCGTCACCGATCTCGCTGCGACCGCTACCAATGTCGCCACCCTGCTCGGGCTCGGCCTGGCGATCGATTACAGCCTGCTGATCATCAGCCGCTACCGCGACGAACTGGTCGCCGGACAGCAGCCCGCGGCAGCCGTGGCCGCGACCATGCGCTCGGCGGGGCGGACCGTCGCGTTCTCGGCCGTCACAGTCGCCGTGGCCCTCTCGGGTCTGCTGTTCTTCCCGCTGCTGGCCGTGCGGTCGATGGGGTACGCGGGTCTGGCGGTCGCGGCGATCGCGGCGACGGTGTCGCTGACCGTGCTGCCCGCCATCCTGTTCCTGCTCGGAACCAAGATCGACAGCGGGCAGTTGTGGTGGTTCCTGCGCGCCGCCCGCCCCGCGCCCGGCGAGGGCGCCTGGCATCGCCTGGCGAGGTTCGTGATGATGCGCCCGGTGCCCATCGGCCTATCGGTGACCGCCCTGTTGCTCGTGCTGGGCGCGCCTTTCCTCGGTGTGAAACTCGGCTTTCCCGACGAGCGTTCGCTCCCGGAGACGATGAACAATCGCCAGGTCACCGAGACCATCCAGCGTGACTTCGCCGCAACCGAGCATCACGGGCTGTTCGCCGTGCTGCCCGAAAGCGCCTACAGCGCGGCTGGTTTGGACGCCTACGCCCGGGAACTGTCGGAGATCGAGGACGTCCGCAGGGTCGACACCGCCACCGGCAGTTACAGCCACGGCGGTCTGCTCGCCCCGCCCACGGAGGCCAACGACCGCTTCCGCGCCGAGAACGCCGCCTACCTCACGGTGGTCCCGGACACCACCGATCCCGGTGTGCTGGACCGGATCGCCGCGGACGTGCGCGCGACGCCCGCCGCTTCACCGGTGCTGGTCGGCGGCGTGGCGGCGGCCAACGCGGACGCGATCGACGCGGTGGTCTCGGCGCTGCCGTACGCGCTGGTCTTCGTCGTGCTGATCATGATGGTGGTCCTGTTCCTGCTCACCGGCAGCGTCGTGCTGCCGCTGCTGGCGGTCGTGCTCAGCTTCCTGAGCCTCACCGCGACGTTCGGTGCGCTGGTGTGGATCTTCCAGGACGGTCACCTCTCCGGGCTGCTCGGCTTCACCGTCACCGGCGACCTGCCCCCGACGGTTCCGGTCATGCTGTTCGGCGTGGCGTTCGGTCTCGCCATGGACTACCAGGTGTTCTTGTTGGCGCGTATCCGGGAGGAGTACCAGCGCACCAGATCCAACGCCTTGGCCGTCACCTCCGGGCTGGAGCGGATCGGCCGGATCGTCACCGCGGCGGCGGTCCTGATCTCGCTGGTGTTCCTCGGTTTCCTCGCCTCCGACATCACCTTCATGAAGGCGTTCGGCATCGGGCTACCGCTCGCCGTCCTGGTGGACGCGACCCTGGTGCGCGGCTTCCTGCTGCCCGCGGCCATGGAACTGCTCGGCGATTGGAACTGGTACGCGCCCGGACCGCTGCGCAAACTGCACCGGCGATTCGGCATCGAAGAGCAGTCTGCCGCCCCGGCGGTCGCAGGTCGCGAGGATTGGCGTCAGCCCGCCCGGCTCTGACCGCGGCAGCCTGGGCGGATCGGGTAGGGTCTTGCGGGCAGCCGGGGGGAGTCCACACGGGGTGGGACGGCTGTCGGGAGATGTGGAGGGCGCTCGCGATGACCTATCCATCCGGCTCCGAATTCGGGGCCGGCTCAGAGGGTTACGGCACAGGGGACGAGACGTACCCATCGGACTGGGGGCGGATGTCGCCGCCGAGCGCGTACCCGGTGGCGGCATGGGAGGAGCCTCCGCTTCCACCGCCGCCGAGGTCCGGAAAGGGTGTCATCGTCGCTCTGGTGGTCGGCCTCGTGGTCGTGCTGGTGGCGGTCGGTGTCGGCGTGGCGCGGTATCCGCGCGAGCGAGGGCACGCGCAAGCCGCGGCGACCTCCGCCGAAGCGACGTCGGCCGCTGCGACCACACGCACGGGCGCCGCCACCAGCACGCGCCCGGCGCGCCCCGCTTCGGGCAGGCTGAGCTACACCGAATACGCGGGGGACTGGGACTTCCGGTTCGATCGCGTGGAACTGCACGCCGACTGGGTGGACGGTCGTGATCACGCCGATTGCGGCCCCATCGAGGCGGCGGGCAAGCTCACCGGCCTCGGTTGCGCCTACGCGGCGGAACTGGTGTACCGGACCGAGGGCGGCGCGCTCATGCTCACCCAGTTCGTGCTCGGCATGACCGATCAAGGCCGGGCCGCCGCGGCGAAGGACCGGTTCACCGACGCCGACCTCACGCTGCGCCCCGGCACCTACATCAAGGGCTATGCGACCGGCAAGTGGAAGGACGGCAGCCAGAAGGAGTTCGTGGTGGTGACGCTGGCGACCGCCACCGACGCGGTCGACGCGCCGACCGTCGAGAAGTACCTGCGCTACCGGCACGCCGACATGCTCGGCGCACTGGCGTTCCGGTAGCGCACCGCACCCCGAGGGTCTTGTGCGGGGTCAGATCCCGCCGGTGGACAGCAGCCCGCCGTCCACGCGCACCGTCTCGCCGGTGATCCACGCCGCCTCGTCGGAGACCAGGAAGCCGATCAGGCGCGCCACGTCCTCCGGAGTGCCTAGCCGCTTCATCGGGTACACGCTCGCGGCGCGCTCCTCATCGGACGAATACAGCGCGTCGGCGAACTTCGTCTTGATCACGCCCGGCGCGACCGCGTTCACCCGGATCTTCGGCCCCAGCTGCCAGGCGAGTTCACCGGTGAGATGGATCAGCGCGGACTTGGACGCGCCGTAGGCGGCGATCACGCCGGTCGAGCGGATGCCCGCCACGCTGGCCACGTTGACCACGGCGCCGCCGTGGTCGCGCATCCACGCCCGGTAGGCCTCCTGGATGTAGCCGAGGGCCGCGACCACGTTCACGTCGAAGATCTTGCGCACGGCGTCCAGGTCGGCGTCCATCAGGGAACCGAAGACCGGGTTGATGCCGGTGTTGTTGATCAGGACATCCAGCGAACCGAACTCCGTGACCGCGCGCTCGACCGCGGCCGCCCGATCCTCGGCGACGCCCGAGTTTCCCGGCAGGGCGACGACCTGGCCCTGGTGTCCCAGCCCGCGCAGCTCGGCGGCGGCCTCCTCCAGCGGGTCCTTCTTCCGCGCGGTGATCAGCACGTTCGCGCCGCGTGCGAGCAACTCCGCCGCGACCGCCTTGCCGATGCCCCGGCTGGCCCCCGTGACCAGTGCGCTCTTGCCCAATAGATCGGTACTCATGGCTCGCACGGTAGCGCAGCTGTTCGCGCGGGCCGTTACCGCCGTCACATGCGGGGTGCCGACAAGGGGAAGGTCCCTTCGCGCCGGGTAAAATCGGTGGTTCTTGTGCGCGTCGGGTCGCACAATCGAGCACGCGTCCAGCACCACGATCCACGAGGAGAAGTTTGTGATCACCGCGACCGACCTGGAGGTCCGGGCCGGAGTCCGCACCCTGCTGTCCGCACCGGGAGCGGCGCTGCGGGTGCAGGCGGGCGACCGGATCGGGCTGGTCGGGCGCAACGGCGCGGGAAAGACCACCACGCTGCGCATCCTGGCCGGAGAGGGGGAGCCGTACGCCGGAAAGATCCTCCGCTCCAGCGACATCGGCTACCTGCCCCAGGATCCGCGCGAGGGCAACCTGGACGTGCTGGCCCGGGACCGGGTGCTGTCGGCGCGCGGCCTGGACACGCTGATCCGGGAGATGGAGAAGCAGCAGGCGCTGATGGCGGAGGTCGCCGACGACAAAGAGCGCGAGAAGGCGGTCCGCAAGTACGGCAGGCTCGAAGAGCGTTTCTCGGCCCTCGGCGGTTACGTCGCCGAGAGCGAGGCGGCGCGCATCTGCCACAGCCTCGGTCTGCCCGACCGGGTGCTCGGGCAGTCGCTGCGCACCCTGTCCGGTGGTCAGCGGCGGCGAATCGAATTGGCCCGCATCCTGTTCGCGGCCTCCGACGGCAGCGGCGGGCGTTCGGACACCATCTTGCTGCTGGACGAGCCGACCAACCACCTCGACGCCGACTCGATCACCTGGTTGCGGGGATTCCTGCAGAATCACGACGGCGGCCTGATCGTGATCAGTCACGACGTGGAACTGCTCGCCGACGTGGTGAACAAGGTGTGGTTCCTGGACGCGGTGCGCGGCGAGGCCGACGTCTACAACATGGGCTGGAAGAAGTATCTGGACGCGCGCGCCACCGATGAGCAGCGCAGGCGCCGGGAACGCGCGAATGCCGAGAAGAAGGCGAGTGCGTTGCGCGCCCAGGCGGCCAAGCTCGGCGCCAAGGCCACGAAAGCCACTGCGGCGCAGAACATGGCCAAGCGCGCCGATCGCCTGCTGGCCGAACTCGACGACGTGCGCGTCGCCGACAAGGTCGCCCGGATCAAGTTCCCCGAGCCCGCGGCCTGCGGCAAGACGCCGCTGATGGCCGAGAACCTGACCAAGGTCTACGGCTCGCTGGAGATCTTCACCGGTGTCGATCTCGCGATCGACCGCGGCAGCCGGGTGGTGGTGCTGGGGCTCAACGGCGCGGGTAAGACGACGTTGCTGCGCCTGCTGGCCGGAGTGGAACAGCCGACAGCGGGCGGCTTGGTGCCGGGACACGGCCTGAAGGTCGGGTACTTCGCCCAAGAGCACGACACCCTGGACGATAACGCCACCGTGTGGGAGAACATCCGTCACGCGGCGCCGGACGCGGGCGAGCAGGATCTGCGCGGCCTACTCGGCGCGTTCATGTTCTCCGGTCCGCAGCTCGAGCAGCCCGCGGGCACCCTCTCAGGCGGTGAGAAGACCCGTCTCGCGCTGGCCGGACTGGTCTCCTCCGCAGCGAACGTGCTGCTGCTGGACGAGCCCACGAACAACCTCGACCCCGTCTCGCGAGAGCAGGTGCTGGACGCCCTGCGCACCTACGCGGGCGCCGTGGTGCTGGTCACCCACGACCCGGGCGCAGCGGAGGCGCTGTCTCCGGAACGCGTGATCCTGCTCCCGGACGGGACAGAAGACCATTGGTCGGCCGAATATCTGGAACTTATTCAGCTTGCGTGAGTTTCATCACAGGAACCCGTTGATCACGGCCTGCTGAGTGCTTAGCCTGGAAAGACGCTGCTCGGCGACTCGGAGGAAGCCATGAGCGACAGGCCACAAAGCAAGGCCCCATTGGGTAAGGGCACACGCGTCACCGGGAAGTCACGCGATCGCCTACAAACCCAGCTGAAGAAACAGTACGAGGCGGGTGCGAGCATCCGGTCACTGGCGCGGTCCACCGGCCGCTCCTACGGCTTCATCCATAACGTGCTGGTGGAGTCGGATGTGCAACTCCGCAGCCGGGGCGGAGCCAATCGCCGCAAGAGCCAATAGCGCCGCCGTACCGGCGCGATGAATCCGCGCCGCGAGCACCGTCCGCACTGTGGGGACACGTTGTCGACGGAAGGAACCTCGTGGTGCGGGACTTGCTGCTGCAGATCATGGTGACGCTGGACGGCTATGCGGCCGGCCCGGACGGAGCGCTCGACTGGATCGAAGTCGACGACCCAGAACTGGACGCCTACCTCGCCGAGTTGCTCGGCGGCGTCGATGCCCAGATCTTCGGGCGCACGTCTTACGAGCTGCTGGCCGGGTATTGGCCCGACGCGCAACGCGATCCGGCGACGCCGGGGGACGCGATGCTGGCCCCGCTGGTCAACGCGCTGCCCAAGCTCGTGCTGTCGCACCGGACGGACCTGGAACTGCCCTGGCAGCCCGCCCGCCGGATCGGCGCGGACCTGCCCGCCGAGATCGCGGAGCTGAAGAACAGTCCCGGCAAGCCGCTGGTGGTGTTCGCCGGTGTCCGCACGGCGCAGGAGTTCCTGCGTCTCGACGCGGTGGACGAACTTCGGCTGCTGGTGTTTCCGGTGCTGCTCGGCGCAGGCCTGCCGGTGTTCGGCGAGGTCGCACCCCGGCTGCTACGACTGGTGGACGCCGTGGCGTTCCGGGCCTCCGGCGTGGTGCTGCAGACCTATCGCCGGGCTCAGTAGCCCGCCACTGTGCCGTCGCCGTCCACCAGCAAGTTGGCCAGGCTGCGAAAGATCGGCAGCCCGGTCTTGATCTCCAGGTAGGCGAACTGGCCTTGCGGGTTGACCTCGAGGAAGTAGTACTCACCGTCGCGGCCGAGCCGAATGTCGAGCACGCCGAAGGACAATCCGAGCGCGCCCATCAGGGTGGCCAGCGACTTGCTCACCGCGGCGGGCAGATGATCGGGCACGAAGTCGACGGAGGTGTCCAGGCGGGAGTCGACCTTGCCGACACCGGCCTGCGAGTCGATGCGCACCGTCCACTCGACTCCGTCCACCCACACCACGCGCAGGTCGCAAGTGGCGTCGATGTAGTCCTGGAAGGTGGTCGGCGCCGAACGGATCGCGGCCAGCCTGCCGAAATCGTTGCTGGAGATGATCCTGGTCTCGGCGAACTCCGCCCGGCTGGTGCCGGTGCGTTTGTAAACGACCGGGCCCGGACGGGATTCGACGAAGCTGCGCGCCTCGTCCGGGTCGTTGGTGATCAGGGTCTCCGGCACCGTGAACCCGGCCCGCAGCGCCGTCTCGAGTTGCACGATCTTGCGTCCCGCGGTGCGATCGGCCCCCGGGTCGTTGACCCAGTAGGCGGGGATGGACCACAGCAGCCCCTGGATGAATCCGTCGCACTCGGCCTGACGGAAATCGTTGTCCGAGGCGCGGACACCCGCGGGCACCCGCGCGGGGTGTGGGCGCCGCCACCACACCGACCGGACGTCGTCGAGACCGATCAGGTGCGACAGCGAGCGTGTGGTGCCGAGCCGGTCCAGCCGGAAGCTGCCGGACTCGCGGGGGAAATCACGCAGGTCGAGCTGGATCGGGGCGAGCCCGTGGTGTTCTCGAAGCGTCGCCGCCATCGCCGTGGCGTGTAGATCATCGGACTCGGACACGATCAGGACCGAACCACGCTGGCGTGCCGCCATCCGCCTGCCGCTCAGTCGAGGCTGTCGCAGTTGATGCCGTCGTCGCTGCCGTTGATCGATTTGGTCTGGCAGTAGGTGAACGTCGCCCCGCTCGTGCCGGGGTAGTCGACGAGTTGTAGCCGATCGGCCCAGCTTTCGGTGAGCTGACGCAGCTGGTCGTCGCCGAGCGCCTCCGACGGTGACTCCGGAATGGTCATCGGCCGATCGACCAGATCGATCCGTAGCCTGCGGGTGAAATCGGCGGTGGCGCCGGCGCGGATGTCCACCAGCACCGGACGGCCGTCCGGATCGGCGTGCGGCACTGCGGAATCGATGACGCGCAGGACATCGGACCGGCAGAACGTCCACGTTCCCTCCGCGACGCGCACGCTGATCTCCCGGTCCGATTCCGCGACCAGCAGACCCTGGAGGGGGGCGGCGCGGTCACCCTTCGGTGTCGTTCCGGAAAGGCGGATTGCGTCGGTCATAGCCGTTTCTCCGATCTGCTCACAATTTGCCACGACCCCCGAGCGTGTGAGCGATCATATCGCGGTAGTGGCCTCTATCGGCTCGGATCGCGAGATTTCCCGGCCCGCGGCAAACCGAATTCCGACCCATAAGCGCCAAGTACCGAAAGATTTCCGGTAGCCTGGAAGCACGTCGGGCGCAACGATCGAGCTATCGCCCGCGATGCGCGGACGGAGTCCATAGCCCGATATTGGCGGCTGTGCATCTGTACTTTCGCGCACCTCGGCCGTACTTTCGCACTCGGCGGAGGTGGGGACCGGGGATGCGGCTGCTTGCGCACCACATCGTATTCCCCTGCTCCGGTACGTGGCGCCTTGTGACCAACTCGCTCGAATCCGACTGCGCCTTCTCCGTTTCGGAGGTGCCCGACAGGCTTCAGTTCCGGTTGCCTTCACGCTGTGCCCACCAGGCAGGGGCGTCAACGAAGTGGTTGTCGAACTCGTCCTGGGCAGCGGCGAGTTCGGCCATCGTGGATGAGCCCTCGGCGATCCGTTCCAGCAGCCGGAAGTACTCGAAACGCTGTACCCCGGGTGTGAGCGCGATCAGAATGCGGGCCGTGCTGTCCGGTGCGGCGCCGAACGCGTGCGGCATGAATTTCGGGACCACGATCGAACCACCCGCGCCGACGGTGACGATGCGGTCACCGGCAAGCAGTTGCAGTTCTCCTTCGGCGACGTAGAACAGCTCGTCGGAACGTGTGTGATAGTGCGGCGCCGCACCGTCGGCGCCGCGTTCCATGCCGACCTCGAGCGTGCTCAGCCCGCCGCCGGCCTCTTCGGCATCGATCAGCAGGCGCACGGTGACCGACCGGGTGTGCAGGACCTCCGCGTCCTGCGGCTGCCGGATCGCGACGTCTTTGCGCGGGGCGGGAATGGGCATCTCGAGCTCCAGTTGTTCGCTGATTGATAATTCGTCACCGAACTATATACCACCGAATAGAATCCGGTCCATGACCGAGCGGAAGACCGACGCCGTGGACGCGATCGTGGCGCAGTGGGAGCGCGAACGACCGGACCTCGATCTGGAGGCGATGGCCGTGGTCGGACGGCTGGGGCGGCTGTTCCTGGTGGCGCAGCGCGAGGTCGAGGCGGTATTCGGCAAGCACGGCCTGCAGCGCGGCGAATTCGACGTGCTTGCCGCACTGCGCCGTTCGGGCGAGCCGTTCGAGCTCAATCCGTCGGTGCTGGCCGACACGCTGATGCTCTCCCGTGCGGGCATGACCGGACGGCTGGACCGGCTGGAGTCGGCGGGGCTGGTGCGGCGCGTCGCGGACGTGCACGACCGCAGGGCGGTTCGCGTCGCACTCACCGGTGCGGGGCGCAAGCTGGTCGACATCGTGGTCACCGAGCACACCGCGAACGAGACCCGATTGCTGTCCGTGCTCACCGCCGCCGAGCGGCGGGAACTGGACCGGCTCGCGCGAATTCTGCTGGGCAGCATGGAGCCGGACGGGTAGCCGAGGTAGCTCACACAGCCGGTGATCCGCCGAATCGCGTTCTACATGGGAGAACTCGTGCCGCGATGAGGTAGCTCGATACTCGTGTCAGCGTGGTGGCCCGGGTTTACCGTGGAATCGCGTGCCGAAAGTTTCGGTGCGGTTGTGCAAGGAGGCCACGATGATCGACATCATCACTCTCCGCGGAACCGGCGAGCCGCGGAACTCCGACGGAACGCCCGCGGGCATGCTGCACGACGTGACGAAACTACTCGACACCGGCAAGTTCAGCTGCTTCGAACCGGATTGGCCCGCTTCGGTGGGCCCCGTGCCAGAGGTCTGGGGTCCTTCCTTGGAGACGTCGGTGCGGCTCGGCATCGCTGCGGGGGTGAAGGCGATCCAGGACTCGCCGAATGTCTGCGGGCTGCTGAGCTATTCGCTCGGCGGAATCTGCGCCAGCCGGATCCTGGAGGGCGTCCAAGCGGGGAAGTACAAGAACACCGACGGCACGCCGCTGGAGATCGCGTTCGTGGTGAACATCGCCAATCCGTTGCGCCGCGCCGGGCAGTCGGTCGGAAACCTCTGCCCGGTGAGTACGTTCGGCCTGCACGGGCAACGCGGAACCTGGCCCGCCGCGGTCGCGGTCCGCGAGTACGCCAACCCGGGCGACATCATCACCGCGTCACCGAAGAATTCGCCGTTGCGCATCATCGGGGTCGGCGTCTCCCCGTTCTCCTTCGTCGAGGGCGCCCGCATCGGTGACGTCGCGCCGCTGATCTTCGCCGAACTGCTGGAAATCCTGCTGCGCGACCCGATCGGCAACCTCGACCGCTACACCGCGGCGGTCCGCGGTGTCGTCGGCTACCTCACCCCCTGGCCCTACGGCCAGCACGTCCTCTACAACCACCAGCACATGCCGGGGACGAACGTCCCGTGGACCACGCACGCCGCGGAGTACATCAATACGACGTACTGAGTACTCCGCGCCGCGCGCGCTCGACGCTCTCGCACGGAGAAATCACTGCTTGCGCCGGACCGACGCCTCGACGAGATCCAATACCGCCGAGAGGTTCTCGTTGGTGTGCCCGGAGGCGATCCGCGCGATCAAGCCGTCGAGGACGAGGTCGAGGTAGCCGAGCAGGACGTCGGTGGGCACGTCGTCGCGCAGCGCGCCCGCGGCCTTGCGGCGTTCCAGGCGGGCCAGGGTGGCGGCGGTGAGCTCGGCCGAACGCTGGGTCCAGCCCGCGCGGAATTCGGGATCGGTGCGCAGCCGCCGCGCGATCTCCAGACGGGTTCCGAGCCAGTTGAACTGCTCGGGGTGGGCGAGCATGTCGCGCATCACCTGCACGATGCCCTGGTTGGCCGCCACGTCGGCCATGCGTTCGGCGTCCTCCTGGGCGAGGGCGAGAAACAGCGCGTCCTTGTCGCGGAAGTGGTGGAAAATGGCGCCCCGGGATAGCCCGATCTCTTCCTCGAGGCGGCGCACGGTGGCGCCGTCGTAGCCGTACTCGGCGAAGCAGCGGCGTGCTCCGTCGAGAATCTGGCCGCGCCGGGCGGCGAGGTGATCGTCACTGACCTTGGGCATCAGGATCCTCCAACGGGGATACACGGACCCCCCGCGTCGGCGCTACACCGACGCGGGGGTTCACACAGTACGAGCGCGCGTCCCGTGTTCGCGGGCGCCGAGGGCGGGAGTCCGGGACGCGCGAACACGAGACCTCAGCGGCGCGAACACGCGCCGCCCGAGGCGGCGCGATCAGGCACGGATCATGTTGCGCAGCACGTACTGCAGGATGCCGCCGTTGCGGTAGTAGTCCGCCTCACCGGGAGTGTCGATCCGCACCACCGCGTCGAAGGTGATCTTGTCACCGTTCTCCTTGGTGGCGGTGACCTTCAGGGTCTTCGGGGTGACACCCTCGTTCAGCTGGGTGATGCCCTCGATGTCGAAGGTCTCGGTGCCGTCCAGTTTCAGCGACGCGGCCGACTCGCCCGCCGGGAACTGCAGCGGGATGACGCCCATGCCGATGAGGTTGGAGCGGTGGATGCGCTCGAACGACTCGGTGATGACGGCCCGCACGCCCAACAGGCGGGTGCCCTTGGCGGCCCAGTCACGCGAGGAGCCCGAACCGTACTCCTTGCCGCCGAGCACGACCAGCGGGATGTCCGCGGCCTGGTAGTTCTGCGACGCGTCGTAGATGAACGCCTGCGGCCCGCCGGGCTGGGTGAAGTCGCGGGTGTAACCACCCGAGACGTCGTCGAGCAGCTGGTTGCGCAGCCGGATGTTGGCGAAGGTGCCGCGGATCATCACCTCGTGGTTACCACGACGCGAGCCGTAGGAGTTGTAGTCCTTGCGCTCGACGCCGTTGGCCTCCAGGTACTGGGCGGCCGGGGTGCCCGGCTTGATGTTGCCCGCCGGAGAGATGTGGTCGGTGGTGACCGAGTCGCCGAGCAGAGCGAGCACCCGGGCGCCCTTGATGTCGGTGACCGGTTCCGGCGTCTGCGGCATGCCCTCGAAGTACGGGGGCTTGCGCACGTAGGTGGACTGCGGATCCCACTCGAAGGTCTTGCCCTCCGGCGTGGGCAGGCCGCGCCAGCGCTCGTCGCCCCGGAAGACGTCCTTGTAGTCCTCGAGGAACATGTCGCGGCTGATGACCCGGTCGATGGTGTCCTGGATCTCCTGCGGCGAGGGCCAGATGTCCTTCAGGAAGACGTCGTTGCCCTCGTTGTCCTTGCCGAGCGGGTCGTTCTCGAAGTCGAAGTCCATGGTTCCCGCGAGCGCGTAGGCGATGACCAGCGGCGGGGAGGCCAGGTAGTTCATCTTGACGTCGGGGGAGATCCGTCCTTCGAAGTTGCGGTTGCCCGACAGCACCGCGGTGACGGTGAGGTCGTTGTCGTTGACCGCCTTGGAGATCTCCTCCGGCAGCGGGCCGGTGTTGCCGATGCAGGTGGCGCAACCGAACGCGACCAGGTTGAAGCCCAGCTTGTCCAGGTACGGCCACAGGCCGGCCTTCTCGTAGTAACCGTTGACGACCTGCGAGCCCGGCGCCATGGAGGTCTTCACCCACGGCTTGCGGGCCAAGCCCTTGTCCACCGCGTTGCGGGCCAGCAGGGCCGCGCCGATCATGACCGACGGGTTGGAGGTGTTGGTGCAGGAGGTGATCGAGGCGACCACGACCGCGCCGTGGTCCAGCACGAAGTCGCCGTACTCCTCGGTGGAGACCTTGACCGGCTTGCTCGGGCGGCCCTCCGCGCCGTTCGCGGCGGACGGCGTGAAGTCGGAGCCGTCGTCGGCGAAGGACAGCACGGCCGGGTCACTGGCCGGGAAGGATTCCTCGACGGCCTCGTCCAGCTTGCTGTGCGGGGTGTCGGCGGCGGGGCCGCTCTCCGCGTCGCTGGTGTAGTTGTGGATGTCCTTGCGGAACGCGATCTTGGACTCCGACAGGAGGATCCGGTCCTGCGGCCGCTTCGGGCCCGCGATGGACGGGACAACGGTGCTCAGGTCCAGCTCGAGGTACTCGGAGTAAGCGGGCTCGGAGTCGGCGTCGTGCCAGAGACCCTGCTCCTTCGCGTACGCCTCGACCAGTGCGACCTGCTCGTCGGAACGTCCGGTCAGGCGCAGGTATTCGACGGTCACGTCATCGATCGGGAAGATCGCGGCGGTGGAACCGAATTCGGGGCTCATGTTGCCCAGGGTGGCGCGGTTGGCCAGCGGTACCTCGGCCACGCCCTTGCCGTAGAACTCGACGAACTTGCCGACCACACCGTGCTTGCGCAGCATGTCGGTGACGGTGAGCACCACGTCGGTCGCGGTCACGCCCGGCTTGATCTCGCCGGTCAGCTTGAAGCCGACCACGCGCGGAATCAGCATCGACACGGGCTGGCCGAGCATGGCCGCCTCGGCCTCGATGCCGCCGACGCCCCACCCCAGGACGCCGAGGCCGTTGACCATGGTGGTGTGCGAGTCGGTGCCGACACAGGTGTCGGGGTAGGCCTGGCCGTTGCGGACCATGACGACGCGGGCCAGGTGCTCGATGTTGACCTGGTGCACGATGCCGGTACTGGGCGGGACGACCTTGAAGTCGTCGAACGCGGTCTGGCCCCAGCGCAGGAACTGGTAGCGCTCGCCGTTGCGCTGGTACTCGATGTCGACGTTGCGCTCGAAGGCGTCCGCGCGGCCGAAGACGTCGATGATGACGGAGTGGTCGATGACCATCTCGGCGGGAGCGAGCGGGTTCACCTTGTTCGGGTCGCCGCCCAGGGTGGCCACCGCCTCGCGCATCGTGGCCAGGTCGACGATGCACGGCACGCCGGTGAAGTCCTGCATGATGACGCGGGCGGGCGTGAACTGGATCTCGGTGTTCGGCTGCGCCGTCGGATCCCACTTCGCGATGGCGCGAATGTGATCGGCGGTGATGTTGACGCCGTCCTCGGTGCGGAGGAGATTCTCCGCGAGGACCTTCAGTGCGTAGGGGAGTTTCTCGGTGCCGGGCACGGCGGAGAGGCGGAAAATCTCATAGGAGTTGCTTCCGACCTCGAGGGTGCCCTTGGCGCCGAAAGTATCGATACTTGTCGTCACGTCAGCTCCACTCGTCTGTGAGGGCGGTCGCCGGCGGGGCTGTGCCGGCGGCCGAGTCTTCGGAGGTGCTCCGGTGCCGCTCGGGCGCCGGTTCCTCGCGTTACGACCTTAACAGTACGCTTGTCCTGTGAAACACCAGGGGGCGGTTGCGCGTGCCGTGGACCGATGATGCGACACTCCGTCGCGTACTGTGCTTCCGAGCCAGCAAGGGGGACCTCGCTCGACCCTGCAGTGTTGAATGCCCGTCGCTTCGGTTGCCGATGCGGCTCGACAGACCGGATGGAAGATGACCGCCCCGCACAACTCGGTTTTCACGCCCATGGCCGCCGAATTGCCGCCGAATGTCACCGCCGACACCGTGCGCTCGCTCAACGCCGATCTGGCCGACGATCATGTCGCGACGCTGACCGGCAAGGACGAGGCGGAGTTGGTCGTCATCGCCGCGGAGGCGCGATCGCAAGGAATCCCGCTGAGCATCGTGGTCGTCCCCGGCAATCCAGGACACGACTCGAGCCTGCGGGACCTGGCCACCGAGATCGGCAAGACGCAGCACGGCACGGTCGTCGTCTTCAGCGACGACTGGATCGGCACCTACAGCGACTCGATCAGCCGTGTGCAGCTGGAATGGGCCGAGGACGCGGCGAAGTACAAGCAGGGTAAGAGCGGGGAGGCCGCGAGCACCTTCGTGGCCCGTCTGGAGACGCCCGAGTCGGTGTCCTGGACCGCGATCACCGGCACGCTGTTGCTCGGGACGGCGGCGGCCATCGCCGGGCTGTACTGGATCAAGTCGCGGCGTTCGGCGGACGGCGTGAGCGATCCCCGCGTGGCACGGGACGAGTCACCCGACGCGCGCACCAACTGAACTTTCGCCCCTTCCTCCTGCGCGGTCGGCTTCGGCAGACGTCCTCCACAGGGGTTCCATCCCCGCCGGCCGCGGCTACCCGACATCGCCGCCTGGAATCGCTGTCGCGGTTCCCGCGCGTCCGGGTGCGAGATCTTCGCTGCGTGCGAAGTAGCGGTGCCGCCGAACTAGGGGACTAACGGGAATCGCAGTATCTCTATAGCTACTTTTCCGGACGGTTGGTCTGTAGTGGACCGAAAACGGTTTCGCCGGGTCTAGCAAACTTCTAGCAAAGAAGAAATGGCGAACATCCAGCGCGGTAGATGCGGTTCACTCGGTGGCGCAAGTGTCATACGGTTCGAATGGTCCCTGATGGGGAATATGTGTTTTCAGAGGCCATCTGTGACCACAGTGCGTCATGGTTCGGCTGATGCCCTAGAGGATTACCGGAATCCGGTCCTTGGAGGTGTGATGCGCAACAACGGCGGGCTGACCTACCGACGCCGATTACCGATAGCTATAGGATTGCTGATCTCGGTCGCTGTAGTGGTCACGACCGGACCGGTCGCCGCTGTTCCACCTCCCCCGCCAAATCCCAGCGACGGCCAGATCGCCCAGGCCGGCGCGCAGGTCGACGCGCGTGTGGCCGAGGTCGGCACGCTGATCAACCAGGTCGCCGTGGTCGATCACCAATTGCGGCAGCTCGACGACGCGGTCGCGCAGCGCCGGGAAGACGTCAACAAGGCGCTGGTCGACCTGCAGAACGCCCGCGACGCCGCCGACGCGGCCGCTGTCGTGGTGGTCGACAGCCAGCTCGCCCTGGCCGATGCCGCGGTCGCGGTCGGCCGGGCGCGGCACAACTTCGACCAGTTCGCCACCCAGGTCTATACCCGGCCCGCCTCCGACGCGATGGTCACCTATCTCGCCGCGGCCACCCCGGCGGCCGCGCTGGACCGGGCACAGCTGCTGGAGCTGGTCTCCAAGAACCGCAGGCAGGTGCTCGACGGTCTGCGGCGCGCACAGATCGACCACGGCAACAAGAACTCCAGCGCCCGGCAGGCGAAGGCGGACGCCGACGCGGCCGCCGCCATCGCCGCCGCGCGCAAGACCGACGCCGAGAACGCGGTCGCCGCGGCCAAGGCCGAGCTCGACCGGCAGCACGCGCAGCGCGACGATCTGCTGCGACGGCGTCAGGACGCGCAGGGCCGGCTGGATCAGGCGCGACACGACGTGGCGGGTCTGCAGGGCCAGCGCGACGCGTACCTGGCCTGGGACGCCATGCGCAAGGCGGAGGAGGCGGCGGTGCGTGCCGCCGCCGCGGCGGCCGCCGCTCGCGCGGCCGCCGACCAGGCCACCCGCGACCGCGCCGCCGAACTGGGCACCGGAAAGCGCCCCCACACCCAGCTGGAGGACGCGCCACCGCCGCGGCGGAGTGCGCCCCGGCCGAACGCGCCTTCGGTCGGTGGCTCCTCCGCGATCGAGATAGTGGTCGATCGCGCCATGTCCCAGCTGGGCGTCACCTATGCCTGGGGCGGTGGCGACGAGGACGGGCCGACCCTCGGCATCCGCGACGGCGGCGTCGCCGACAGTCACGGCGACTACCACAAGGTGGGCTTCGACTGCTCGGGGCTGATGGTCTACGCGTTCGCGGGCATCGGGGTCTCGCTGCCGCACTACAGCGGCTACCAATACAACGCGGGCACCCGGGTGCCGGTCGATGACCGCGAACGCGGCGACATGCTGTTCTGGGGGCCCAACGGCAGCCAGCACGTGGCGCTGTATCTCGGCGACGGGAAGATGGTCGAGGCGCCGCAATCCGGCGACGTGGTCAAGGTTTCCCCGGTCCGCGAGGGCGGCATCATGCCGTACGCGGTACGCGTAGTCTCCTGAGATATTCGGACATTCCGGGTATCGATCGGACCGCGGGACCGCCGAAATTCCCATTCTGTCGGGTCCGGTTGCGGCACAGGCGGTGATTACCTGGAATAGTTGTGGCTGCACGCACAGGACCAAGGCGAAAGCGGGGATGTTGGTGACTTCGACGGACGGTGTGAGCGGAGCGAACTCGGCAAAGGATGCGCCGGTCTCCACGCCCAGCACCCTCGAGCGTGACGTCCAGACCCTGGAGAAGACGATCTACGAGGTCAAGCGGGTGATCGTGGGCCAGGATCGCCTGGTCGAACGGCTGCTCGTCGGCGTGCTCGCACGTGGTCACGTCCTGCTCGAAGGCGTTCCCGGCATCGCGAAGACCCTCGCCGTGGAGACCTTCGCCAAGGTGGTCGGCGGCTCGTTCTCCCGCGTCCAGTTCACGCCCGACCTGGTGCCCACCGATCTCATCGGTACCCGGATCTACCGGCAGGGCCGCGAGGAGTTCGACACCGAACTCGGTCCGGTCGTCGCGAACTTCGTGCTCGCCGACGAGATCAACCGCGCGCCCGCCAAGGTGCAGTCGGCGCTGCTCGAGGTGATGGCCGAGCGGCACGTGTCGATCGGCGGCAAGACCTATCCGATGCCGGACCCGTTCCTGGTCATGGCGACCCAGAACCCGATCGAGAGCGAGGGCGTGTACCCGCTGCCCGAGGCGCAGCGCGACCGCTTCCTGTTCAAGGTCGTCGTCGACTACCCCTCGGTGGAGGAGGAGCGCGAGATCATCTACCGGATGGGCGTCACCCCGCCGGAGGCCGGTCGGATCCTGGAGCCGGAGGACCTGATCCGCCTGCAGAAGGTCGCGGCCAACACTTTCGTGCACCACGCCCTGGTCGACTACGTGGTCCGGGTGATCGCCGCGACCCGCAAGCCGGCCGAATTCGGTATGCAGGACGTGGCCAGCTGGATCGCCTACGGTGCGTCGCCGCGCGCCAGCCTCGGCATCATCGCCGCGGCCCGTGCCGTCGCCCTGATCCGCGGCCGCGACTACGTCGTGCCGCAGGACGTCGTCGAGGTGATTCCGGACGTGCTGCGCCATCGCCTGGTGCTGTCCTACGACGCGCTCGCCGACGAGGTCAGCCCGGAAGACGTGATCAAGCGCGTTCTGCAGACGGTCGGCCTGCCGCAGGTCGCGCCGCAGGCGGTGGCCTCGGGCGCGCCTGCCGCGCCCGCGCAGGGCGCACCGCAGCCGCAGATTCCCCAGCAGGCCTCGCCGCAGCAGCAGGCCGTTCCCCAGCCGCCTAACGGGCAGCAGTCGCAGCCCGCGGGCACCATTCCGCCGAAGTGACCTCCGCATCGGATCCGGCTGAGCCAGTGCCGATGTCGTCGTCCCACGCACCGCCGTCCTTCCACGCGGGGGAACTCACCGACCCCCGGCTCACGGTCGCGCTGAAGACCCTCGAACTCACCGTGCGCCGCAGGCTCGACGGCGTGCTGCACGGCGATCACCTCGGTCTCATTCCCGGGCCCGGCTCCGAGCCGGGTGAGGCGCGCGCGTACCAGCCCGGTGACGACGTCCGCCAGATGGATTGGTCGGTCACCGCCCGCACCACCCACCCGCACGTGCGGCAGATGATCGCCGACCGGGAGCTGGAGACCTGGATGGTGGTCGACCTGTCGGCCAGCCTCGACTTCGGCACCGCCGCCTGCCAGAAACGCGATCTCGCCATCGCCGCCGCGGCCGCCATCACCCACCTCACCAGTGGCGGCGGCAACCGGATCGGCGCGGTGGTCGCCACCGGCGAACGGTTGACCCGCATCCCCGCGCGCGGCGGGCGGGTGCACGCCCAGTCGCTGCTGCGCAGCATCGCGACCACCCCGCACGCGCGCGACGGTGTGCGCGGCGACCTGCGCGGCGGCATCGAATCGCTGCGCCGCCCGCAGCGCAAACGCGGACTCGCGGTGATCATCAGCGATTTCCTGGGTGACATCGACTGGCAGCGCTCGCTGCGCGCGATATCGGCCAGGCACGATCTGCTCGCGGTCGAGGTGCTGGACCCGCGCGACCTGTCGCTGCCCGACATGGGCGATGTCGTACTGCACGACCCGGAGACCGGGCGCACCCGCGAGTTCAGCGTGACCTCCACCTTGCGCGCCGATTTCGCGGCCGCCGCGCAGCGCCACCGCGAGCAGGTCGAACAGGCCCTGCGCAGCTGTGGCGCTCCGGTGCTCACCCTGCGTACCGATCGGGACTGGATCGCCGACGTGGTCCGGTTCGTGTCCACCCGGCGCCACAGCTTCGGCGCCCCGACCGGGCGGGTGCCACGTCAGTGAGTATTTCGCATTTCACCGCACAGATCTGGCTCGGATTCCTCGCCGTCATCGCGCTGATCGCGCTCGGCTACGTCCTGGTGCAGCGCAACCGGCGCAAGCACATGTTGAACTTCACCAACATGGAGCTGCTGGAGAAGGTCGCTCCCTCGCGGCCGAGCCCGTTCCGCCACGTGGCCGTCGCCCTGCTGCTGGTCGGCCTGGTATTCCTCACCGTCGCCGCCGCGGGACCCACCGCGGTCAAGAAGGTGCCGCGCAACCGCGCGACCGTGATGCTGGTGATGGACGTGTCGCTGTCGATGGAGGCCACCGACGTGGCGCCGAGCCGCATCCAGGTCGCCAAGCAGGCGGGCAAGGACTTCGTCGACGGGTTGCCCGAGGGCGTGAACATCGGCTTCGTCACCTTCGCGGGCACCGCGTCGGTGATGGTGTCGCCCACGACGAACCACGAAGGCGTCAAAGCGGCCATCGACAACGTCCGGCTCGCCGAGCGAACGGCGACCGGCGAAGGCATCCTCACCGCACTGCAGGCGATCGAGACGCTGGCCACGGTGCTCGGCGGAGCGCAAGAGCCGCCACCGGCCCGAATCGTCCTGATGTCGGACGGGAAACAGACCGTCCCCGCTTTCGAGGACGTCGACAATCCACGGCACGAATTCGTCGCGGCCCGGCTGGCCAAGAGCAGGAACGTCCCGATCTCGACGATCTCGTTCGGCACCAGCTGGGGCGTGGTAGAAATCCCCCGGGAGGACGGCAGTCGCGAACAAGTCCGCGTGGCGGTGGACGACGAGGCCATGCGTGAGCTCGCGCGGCTGTCCGGCGGCGAGTTCTACACCGCGTCGTCGCTCCAGGAACTGACCAAGGTCTACGACACCTTGGAGCAGCAGATCGGCTACGAGCTGACCAGAGGCGACGCCAGCCGCCCGTGGTTGCTGCTCGGGTTGCTGGTCATCGCCGCGGGCATCGTCATCGGTCTGCTCTATCGCCAGCGTTTGCCGTAGCACCGGTCGCGGGCCCGTGCCGGGCCGCGACAGGGGGAGCTTCATGCGGCCGCGCCGTGTTCCGAGCGAGCCGGATGCGTTTCGTTGTGCGGAATCACCATCACATTCCCATCCGAGTGTCGGTTCGACAGACGGGGCAGCCCGGTCGTGACCGACCGAAACGACCAGGTAGGTTGAACCCCATGTCGAACATCACATCCCGGTCGGTCCTGGTGACCGGCGGTAACCGCGGCATCGGTCTCGCGGTCGCGCAGCGTCTGCTTGCCGACGGTCACAAGGTGGCCGTCACGCATCGTGGGTCGGGGGTCCCGGACGGCCTGTTCGGTGTGAAATGCGATGTGACCGACAGCGAGTCGGTGGACGGCGCGTTCGCCGAGGTGGAGGCGCACCAGGGCCCGGTCGAGGTGCTCGTGGCCAACGCGGGTATCACCGACGACACCCTGCTGATGCGGATGAGCGAGGAGCAGTTCACCCGAGTCATCGACGCGAACCTGACCGGAGCGTTCCGCGTCGCCAAGCGCGCCAACCGCGCGATGCTGCGGGCGCGCTGGGGCCGGATCATCTTCCTCGGCTCGGTGGTCGGCATGGGCGGCGGACCCGGCCAGATCAACTACGCCGCGTCCAAGGCCGGTCTGATCGGTATGGCGCGCTCGATCACCCGTGAGCTCGGCTCGCGTTCCATCACCGCCAACGTCGTCGCGCCCGGGTTCATCGAAACGGACATGACCGCGGCACTGGACGAAAAGTTCCACGACATGGCGAAAGAGTTCATCCCGCTGCAGCGCCTCGGTCAGCCGGAGGATGTCGCGGCCGTCATCAGCTTCCTGGCGTCCGAGGACTCCGGCTACGTCTCCGGCGCCGTGATCCCCGTCGACGGCGGCATGGGCATGGGCCACTGACCACACCGAACGCGTAGCGCGGCCGGTCCCGGCCGCCCGCGGCCAACCCCCACTTCGATCTTCAGGAGAACCGAGAACTCATGGGCGGACTGCTCGAAGGCAAGACCATCCTGGTCACGGGCATCATCACCGATTCGTCGATCGCGTTCCACGCGGCGGCCGTCGCGCAGGAGCAGGGCGCGAAGGTGATCATCACCGGCATCCCGGAGCGGCTGCGGCTGATCGACCGGATCGCCAAGCGCCTGCCCCAGGAGGTCCCGCCGGCCATCGGGCTCGACGTCACCAGCGAAGACGATCTCGCAGGCTTGGCGGACAAGCTGCGGGAACTGGCTCCGCAGGGGATCGACGGAGTGCTGCACTCGATCGCGTTCGCGCCCCGAACCCTGATGGGGCCGGAGGCCCGGCCGTTCCTGGATGGTCCGGGACCGGATGCCGCCAAGGCGTTCGAGATCTCGGCGTGGAGCTACGCTTCGCTGTCGCGCGCGGTGCTGCCGGTGATGAACGAGGGCGGCTCGATCGTCGGCATGGACTTCGATCCACGCACCGCGATGCCGTACTACAACTGGATGGGCGTGGCGAAGGCCGCGCTGGAGTCGGTGAACCGGTACGTCGCACGAGAGGTGGGCACGGCCAAGAAGATTCGCTCCAACCTCATCGCCGCCGGTCCGATCAAGACGCTGGCAGCCAAGGCGATCGCGGGCACCGCGACCGACGACGCGGCCAAGCTCAACCAGCTCAACACCTACTGGGACGGCGCGTCGCCGATCGGCTGGGACGTCGACGACCCCACGGTGGTGGCGAAGTCGATCGTGGCGCTGCTGTCGGACTGGCTGCCGGGCACCACCGGCTCGATCATCTACGTCGACGGCGGGGCCAGCCACAACACCTGGTTCCCGGAGGACATGGCGATCAACTGAGCCGGATCGGATGGGAGACACTGTGGTTCGGACCGCCGACGCGCTGCTGCTGCTGTCCTTCGGCGGTCCGGAGCGTCCGGAGGACGTGATGCCGTTCCTGGAGAACGTCACGCGGGGCAGGGGAGTGCCGCGCGAGCGTCTGGAAACGGTCGCCGAACACTATCTGCACTTCGGCGGCGTCTCGCCGATCAACGCGCTCAATCGCGACATCATCGCGGCGGTCGAGGTCGAATCGGCCGCCGCCGGCTTGGATCTGCCGGTCTACTTCGGTAACCGGAACTGGCATCCCATGGTGGAGGACACCGTCGCGCGCATGGCCGCCGACGGTATCCGGTCCGCACTGGTCTTCCCGACATCGGCCTGGGGCGGCTACTCCGGCTGTCTGCAGTACCACGAGGACATCGCCAGGGCGCGTGCGGCTTTCGGCGCGGGCGCGCCCGACCTGCTGAAGCTGCGCCAGTACTTCGACCACCCGCTGCTGATCGAGACCTTCGCCGACGCCATCCGTGCGGCCCGCGATCGGCTCGCGGCCGAGCACCGCGCCGAGGCGCGCCTGGTGTTCACCGCTCACTCCATTCCGGTGTCGGCCGACGCCGCTGCGGGACCGCCCGCCGACGGCGGGCGGCTCTACAGCCGTCAGGTGGCCGAAGCCGCCCGATTGTGCGCCGCGGCAAGCGGTTTCGCCGATTACGACGTGGTCTGGCAGTCTCGTTCCGGTCCACCGCAGGTGCCGTGGCTGGAGCCGGACATCGTCGACCATCTGGACGACCTCGCCGCCAGGGGGGTCGGCGCCGTGATCGTCTGTCCTGTCGGCTTCGTCTCCGACCATCTCGAAGTCATCTGGGACCTGGACAACGAGGCCGCGCAGCGGGCCGCCGAACTCGGTATGGGATTCGCCCGGACCGCTACGCCGGGAGCCGATCCGCGCTTCGCGCAGCTGGTCGTCGAACTGATCTCCGAGCAGCTGCGCGGCGCCGAACCTCGTCGGCTGGGTGCGGTCATGGGCCATGGCTGCACGAGCAACGGCACGCCCTGTGCTGTGGGCTGTTGCGCGGTGCCGCGCCGTCCCACTATTGGGAACTGACATGGATCCGGCGCGATAGCATCAACTGCGCCTGTGACCATTCACCTTCGAATTTCTGGGGGGGTATCTCTCGATGACCTATGCCGATGTGCTGACCAATGCCGCGCTGCTCGATCCGCACGCCTGGTCCGATGCGAACGTGTGGACCGTGGCTCTGGACTCCACCGAGGCCAGGCGGCGCGGCCGTAGCAGTGGCCGCGGCGGTTTCTCGGTCGGTGGTCTGCTGCTGTGCATCGGTGTCGTGGCAGTGGTGATCGGACTCGTGGTCTGGCTGCGCAAGCGGGGCAACTCCTCGAACCAGCCGCAGCAGTACCCGCAACAGCAGTATCCCCAGGGGCAGCAGTACCCCCAGCCGTATCCTCCGCAGCAAGGTTTGCCGGGGCAGCCGCAGTATCCGGCGCCGCCGCAGTACCAGCAGCCGTATACGCCGCCGCAGGCGCAACCGCAGTATCAGCAGTACCCCCAGCAGCAGCAGTATCCTCCGCAGCAGCAGTACCAGCCGCCGCATCCTCCGCAGCGGTGAGCATCCGACCGCTGCGCGTTCAGAAGTTCGTGGCGGTCAGGCGGGTGTAGACACCGGGGAAACCGGGGCGGGCCGTGCCCTCGCCCCAGGACGCGACACCGGCGAGACGTCCATCCACGAGCAGTGGTCCGCCATCGTCGTATCGGGCGGCGTCGGCGGCTGTGCCCGCGCAGAGCATGGTGTGCGGATCGAAGGCGGGACCATAGGCGGCGGCGCACTCGGCGTCGGTGACCAGAGGAACGCTCGCCGCGCGCAGCCGAGTGTTGTTTTCGTCGGTCTCGGAGGTCGCACCCCAGCCCAGAACGGTTCCGGCGCCCGAAGTCGGCGCGGCGATGGGGATCGTCGGACCGGGCTGGGGGTGGTCGAGGGTCAGGATCGCCACGTCGTCGTGATAGACGGTGGTGGTCTCGGGCCCGGTCGTCCGGAAGTCGGGATGGATGCGAACGTCCCTGACCTGCACTGTGTTTCCGTCCCGCCCGTGTAGGTCGTCGCGGCCGAAGGTGACGGTGAGCGTCTGGGTGAGCGGCTGTGCCGGCGCCACGCAGTGCGCTGCGGTGATCACCTGGTCCGGTGCGATCAGCGCGCCGCCGCAGAACTGGCCGGACGGACGGGTGAGGAACAACGGCGTGCCGATGGCCGCCAGCCACGGATACTCCGCTGTGGTCGCGTCGGCGCCGCCCACGATCGCCGAAGCAGGGGCGTGCAAACCGAGACCGATCAGTACGGTGAGGGCTGCTGTGCGGCTTCGGCGAGAAATGCGCATGTCACACCATCCGGACCTGACGTCAGCGGCTTCCGCGGGCCGAGGCGTGCACGGCGACCAGACGGGCGGCGCGGATCGCGTCCCACAGCGGGCGCAGCAACGATTCCTGCGCGCCGATCGCGCTGGCGGACGTGGGCGCGGACGCGGGTTCCCGTTGCGCCACCGTGAGGATCGCCGCGACATGATCGGCGGTGTCGAGAATCCGCCTGGCACGCAATGGAATCGACTCGGGGTAATCGTGGCGCGAGTAGTCGGCGAGTTCGGCTTCGATGAGTTCGCGCGGATCGCAGTCGGCCGCCGCGAGCGACGTGGTGTGCAGTTTCATCAGCGCGTCGGCGGCGTCACGGACGGCTTCACGCATCGCGTATTCCGCCTCGCCGAGCGACATGTCCGAGCCGGGCGCTACGGGGATGGGCGTGCTGTAGACGGTCCACTGCAGGGTGTCGTCGTCGGCCCACTGCGGGATGAGTCCGGTGCCGTCGGCACCCGGCACACCGATCAGGATGCCCTCCTCGGACTCGATCGCGTCGGCGGCGAACGCCGTGCCCGAGGGGAGTCCGCGCACGTCACCGGGGACGGGGAGCACCAATCGCAGCTGCGCCCCGGGCTGGGCCATCGTCTCCCGGATCACTTTGAGCAGCGCCATGACTCCGCTTCCCGGCAGGTTGCCGCGCGCGGACCAGGGTAGGTCGGTACGGCCGCCGGTGAGCGGGTCGCCCGCCGCGATCGTGTGCTTCGGCGCCCACGCGTGCAAGGCGGCCAAAACGTCGTCGGGCGCGCTGCGGCCGGCCAGCCAGGAGCTCGCCCACACCGTCAGCGTCGCACTTGGAGAGCACATAATTATCGAGCATAAAGGGTGGGCGCTACCGGTGGGCATCCATGCGCGAGGGCGTTGGTGAGCAGCACGGAAACCATGGGCGCGGCGCCGCCGACCACGACCGGGTCGGTGCGGACACCGTCCGGCATCGGTCCGCCGCGCGCACGAGCCGCCGGCAGTCTAGTCCGGTTCGGTGACGAAGTCGATGAGCCGCTCCACCGCCCCGATCAGCGGTGGCTCCAGGTCACGGAAGGAGGTCACCGCGCCGTACACTCGCCGCCAGCCTTCCTGCGGCGTGCCCCAGCGCAGACGCGTACACACACCGGTCTTCCAGTCCTCGTCGCGTGGGACCTGCGGCCACCGCTGTATCCCGACGGTCGCCGGTCGCACCGCCTGCCACACGTCGACGAACGGGTGCCCGGTCACCAGGACGTGCGGCCCGAGCCCGGTGGTCAGCTGCGTCTCCTTCGATCCGGTCACCAGATGATCGACCAGCACGCCGACTCTTCTGCCCGGGCCCGGCTCGAATTCCGTGAGGCGTTCCGCGAGATTGTCCAGCCCCTCGAGCTGCTCCACGACCACCCCCTCGACGCGCAGGTCGTGGCCCCACACCCGCTCGACCAGCGCGGCGTCGTGCACACCTTCGACCCATATGCGGCTGCCGCGGGCCACCCTGGCACGCAGGCCCTCCACCCGGGTGGAGCCGGAGGCGGAACGGTTCGGCGTCTTCGGCGCGGCCGCCGACGGCCGCACCAGCGTCACGGGCTCACCATCGATGAGGAACGCGGCCTCGCGCAGGGCGAACAGGCGCACCGCGCCGCGGGCGTCCTCCAGTTTCACGAACTCGCCGTCGTAGCTGCGATCGAATCCGACGACCGCGCCGCAGAATCCGGTGGCGGCGTCCTCGACGACCAGATCGCGTTCCGCGATGACGGTCGGTACCGTCCGTTTCTTCGATCGAGGATGCCCGGTGAAGATGTCGCCATACCTGTCACGCCCGCTCACCTGCTTGAAGCTAGCACCGCCGCTGCGGCTTTCGCTTCATCCGGGGCGCCGCGCGTCCGCGCGCGGAATTCACCCTGAGTACTCGTGAAGGTCGCGCCCCAGATCAAGACCAGCGCACTACAGTGGTCGTGTGGCCGCAATTTTTTGGCTGGTCGCGGGTATCCTGCTCGCGTCGGCGGAGATGCTCACCGGCGACTTCACGCTGCTGATGCTGGGTATCGCCGCGCTCGGCACGGCGGGCGTCAGCGCGTCGACCGCCAGCTCGCCCGTGGTGGACGCCATCGTTTTCGCGGTGATCTCGGCGGTGCTGTTCCTCGGCGTCCGCCCGATCATCCGGCGGCGCTTCGGAACTCCGCCGCCGACGCCGACGAACGTGGACGCCTTGCCGGGCAAGACCGCTCTGGTGCTCGAACAGGTCGCGGCGCACTCCGGCCAGGTGAAATTGGGCGGGGAGGTGTGGACAGCGCGGCCGATGGACACGACCGAAGTCTATGAACCGGGTACGACCGTGTATGTCATGAAGATCGACGGCGCGACCGCCGTCGTCTGGAAGGGGCCTTGATGGCTGTACTGATCGTTGCCGCCGTCCTGATCTTGCTGGTCGTGGTGGTGGTCTTCAAATCGATCGCACTGGTGCCGCAGGCCGAGGCGGCGGTGATCGAGCGACTGGGCCGGTATTCGCGCACCGTGTCCGGCCAGCTCACCTTCCTCGTGCCGTTCGCCGACCGGATCCGCGCCAAAGTGGATCTGCGGGAGCGGGTGGTGTCGTTCCCGCCGCAGCCGGTGATCACCGAGGACAACCTCACCCTGCACATCGACACCGTGGTCTATTTCCAGGTGACCAGCCCGCAGGCGGCGGTGTACGAGATCAGCAACTACATCGCCGCCGTCGAGCAGTTGACCGTCACCACGTTGCGCAACGTGGTCGGCGGCATGACGCTCGAGCAGACGCTCACCTCCCGCGACGCGATCAACGGCCAGTTGCGCGGCGTGCTGGACGAGGCGACCGGGCGCTGGGGCTTGCGCGTCGCGCGGGTCGAGCTGAAGAGCATCGATCCGCCGCCGTCGATCCAGGAGTCGATGGAGAAGCAGATGAAGGCCGACCGCGAGAAGCGCGCCATGATCCTCACCGCGGAGGGCCAGCGCGAATCGGCGATCAAGACGGCCGAGGGCTCGAAACAGGCGCAGATCCTGTCCGCCGAGGGCGCCAAGCAGTCGGCGATCCTGGCTGCCGAAGGTGAACGGCAGAGCCGCATCCTGCGGGCACAGGGTGAGCGCGCCGCCTCCTACTTGCAGGCGCAAGGCCAGGCCAAGGCCATCGAGAAGGTCTTCGCCGCCATCAAATCCGGTAAGCCGACGCCGGAATTGCTTGCCTACCAGTACATGCAGACGCTGCCCATGGTCGCGCGCGGCGACGCGAACAAGGTGTGGTTGGTGCCGAGCGATTTCGGCAAAGCACTGGAAGGGTTCGCCAGAAACTTCGGCACGCAAGGCGAGGACGGCGTGTTCCGGTACGAACCGCCCGCTTCCGACGGCGCGGAAGTCAAGCCGGAGGACGACTCCGATGTCGCGGACTGGTTCGATACCGCGCCCGATCCGACCATCGAGCGTGCCGTGCGTGCCGCCGAGGCGACGGCGCGGACTCCGGTCGAGGGGCTGATGCCGACACCGCCCCCGCAGAGCTTCGAACCTTCGCCGCACCAGCCGGTCATCCCTCCGCAAGAGGCTTTCCCGGGTCCGCAGCAGTCGCCACAACAACAGCAGCCACCGCAGCAACCCCCGGCCCAGCGCCCGGACGACCCGCAGGGCCGTCCGTGGCAGCCGCCGGAGAACTTGTCGAAGTAGCGCCCGCACCCCGCCCCGGACTCCGCCCGAGTCCGGGGCGGTCGTGTCGGCGCGGCCGGAATCGCTCAGCCGGGCAGTCCGGCGGCGCGGATCGCGGGAAGGATGACGTCGGCGACGCCACGCATGCCTTGCGGGGTGAGGTGATACGGGATGAGTGTTTCGGTCGCGATGACCGGGTCGATCCAGCGGACACCGGCGGGCGCGCACGCGTCGCGGCCCTCCGACGCGACGCGGGTGTCGACGTAGGTCGCCCCGTGGGCCGCGGCGGCGCGGGCTACCACGGTGTTGAGGCGGTCGAAGGCGGCTTGCACGTGTGCGGCATCGGACGGGCGCAGGCCGACCAGGTCGGGGCAGCCCCCGTCGCGGACATAGCGCGGCCAGCCGTCGACGACGATTCGCGCCTTCGGGGAGCGGATCGAGATCTGTTGTAACGCGGTGGCATACGACCCCGCGATCGCGTCGATGTCGGCATCCCAATCCGGGCCCGCGCAGGTTCCGGCGCCGAAGAGTCCATAGACGTGGCAGGCGACGACATGCTCGGCCATCAAGGCGTCATTGGCGCCGATGTGCACCGTGACCAGCCTGGTGCCGGGGCCGAGGGCATCGAATTGGGGCGGGATGCCCGGCCCCTGCGCGGCGGTGAGGTCGGGGATGCGCGCGGAATTGCAGGTGCGGTCGTCGAGCCGCAGGCCCAGCTCCCGGGCGATCAGCTTCGGCGTGTTCGCGGTCGAGCGGAGGCATCTCGGCGGCGCCGACAGGTCGAAGTTACGCACCCCCGTGGTGGCCGCTCCGGAATCACCCAACGCGACATACTCGGCACCGCCGGTGGACGCCGCGTCGGCCGGGACGGCGGCACCCGCGGCGATCAGGCAGGCGGCGACCAGTACGGCGCGCGGAAGATTCGTCATGCCGGGTCCTGTCCGTCCGGTCCTGGGCGCGATCACGGGACATGCACGTCTGTGCCGAACGCTACCCGGCAAGCCGGGCCCGCGGGCGGAATCGGGTGGCAGACTTCCAGGTATGACGACACCTGGATGGGCCGACGTGGACCGCTATCTCGTGGAGACGTTGGTGGCGGATCCCGATACGGATGGCGCGCTGGAGGCGAACAAGGCAGCCGGCCTGCCCGCGATCGACGTGTCCGCGCCCCAGGGGAAGTTCCTCCACCTGCTGGCCAGGACGGTCGGAGCGCAGCGGGTGCTGGAGATCGGCACGCTCGGCGGATACAGCACGATCTGGCTCGCCCGCGCCGTAGGGGCCGAGGGCCGGGTGGTCACGCTCGAGTTCGCCGCCCAGCACGCCGAGATGGCGCGCGCGAACCTGGAGCGGGCGGGCGTCGGCGACCGGGTCGAGATCCGGGTCGGCGCCGCGCTGGACAGTCTGCCCGTGCTCGCGGAAGAGGACCCGGACCCGTTCGATTTGGTATTCATCGACGCGGACAAGGTGAACAACTCGAACTACGTGCTGTGGGCGCTGAGGCTGACCCGGCCGGGCTCGGTGATCATCGTCGACAACGTGGTCCGCGGCGGAGCGATCGCCGAGGAGCACTCCGAGGACCCGAATGTCCAGGCCAGCCGCGAGCTGGTCGAGTTGCTCACCGCCGAGCCGAGCCTGGACGCGACCGTGGTCCAGACTGTCGGCAGCAAGGGCTGGGACGGCTTCGCGTATGCCGTGGTGAACGGCGACAGCTTCGAGTGAACCGCCTGGGCTAAGGCTCCAGTACCACCTTGCCCATCGTCGCGCGCGTCTCCAGCGCGCGGTGCGCGGCGGCCGCGTCGGCGAGCGCGAAGCGGTGTACCGCGGGGCGCAGCCGGCCTGCGGCCGCCTCGGCCATGGCGAGGTCTTCGAGCACACGCAAGTCGCCGCCGACGCGCGCCAGCATCGGCGGGCCGACCACCATCTCGGAGGTGATGCCGCGTTCGGCGAGCTCGTCGGCCGACAGCCGCACCGGTCCGTCGCCGTTCGACTTGCCGGACCAGCCGTAGACCAGATGCTGCCCGCCCGGTGCGAGCAGGTCCACGCCCGCCCGGCCGACGCCTCCGCCCACCGAGTCGAACAGCACGTTCGCCCCGCGGGTGCCGACGTGGGTCCGCACCTGGTCGGGCCAGTCCGGCAACAGGTAGTCCACCGCCAGGTCGGCGCCGTTGCGCCGCACCTGCTCCACTTTCGCCGCGCCACCGGCCAAGCCGATCACCGTCGCTCCGGCGTTCTTGGCGTATTGCACCAACAGGGTGCCGATGCCGCCCGCCGCGGCGGTCACCAGGACGACGCTGCCGGGCCCCACATCGGTGAACTGGAGTATCCCCATGGTCGTTCGCCCGGTGCCGATCATGGCCACCGCCTCGGCCGCGTCCAGGTTCGCCGGAATCTCGTGCAGCCGGGCGGCGTCCGTCACCGCCAGCTCGGCGTAACCGCCGGGCACCGCGCCCAGATGGACCACCACCCGCGCACCGAGCAGGCTCGCGGCCACGTCGTCGCCGACGCGGTCGACGGTGCCCGCGACTTCGCGTCCGGGAACGGTCGGCAGCTCCGGCAAGGGGAACGGCCCGGGCTCGCCCTCGCGCAGCGCGGTGTCGACCAGGTGCACCCCCGCCGCCGCCACCGCGATGCGGACTTGGCCGGGGCCGGGGACAGGATCGGGGACGGTCTCGTACCGCAAGTTCTCGGTCGGCCCGAAGGCGTGGAGGCGAATGGCGTGCACGATGGCTCCTGTTCGTGAGAGGGTCGCCGCCAGCCTGCAACCTCAACTCATGTCGAGGTCAACCGGTCCCGTCGCGCGGCCCTGGCCTCGAATCCGTCGCAGAGGGCGTCGAGCCCGTCGTAGAGCAGTTCCCGCTGGGTCAGGTCACTCGCCCCGCTACCGGCGAGGTCGGCCAGGGCGGGTGGGACCGGACCGTGCGGCGTGCCGTTCAACAGGGTCCGCAGCGCGTTGTCGCCGCCGGGGTCGATCCCCTTGCGGGCCATCAGTTCCGCGCTGATCTCCGGCAGCGTGGCGCCGGAGATGTGGTTCCATACCGTGAAGGACATGCTGGTCGCCTCCCGGGTGGACACGCCCAGTTCCAGGAATCCCTCCACCAACCAGGCCAGACAGGCCAGGCTCTGCGGTCCGAAGCTGTAGCGCGGGGTGGCGAAGGTGAGCAGCACCCACGGATGTTGCCGGTACAGGGCCCAGTCGATCTCGGCGGCGATGCGGACGCGGTCGCGCCAGGTCCACCTGTGTCCCTCCGGATCGGGGTACGGGTTGCGCCGGGCCACTTCGTCGGTCATCAACGCGAGCAGTTCGTCTTTGTTCGCGACGTGGCGATACAGCGACATGGCGCCGACACCCAGCCGGTCGGCGATGCGCCGCATGGACAGCGCGTCCAAGCCCTCGGCGTCGGCGAGCTCGATCGCGGTGTCGACGATTGCGGTGCGGTGCAGCATGCGTACACTGTACCCGGAGTCATGCGTACGACGTACGCGCCAGCGGAAGGATGTTCGGACATGACAGACGTGCGGTCGGCGCGGCCCGCGCCGTCCACGGCGGGCTCGCGCCGGGCGTGGCTGGGCCTCGCGGTCCTGCTGCTGCCGGTGCTGCTGGTGTCGATGGACATCTCGGTGCTGTTCCTCGCGCTGCCGACGCTGACCCTCGATCTGGATCCCTCGGCGGACCAGCAGTTGTGGATCCTGGACATCTACGGGTTCCTGATCGCGGGCCTGCTGATCACCATGGGCAATGTCGGCGACCGGATCGGGCGGCGCAACATCCTGCTGGCGGGCGCGGCGGTCTTCGGCGTCGCGTCGGTGATAGCCGCCTTCGCGCCCAGCGCGGGCGTGCTGATCGCGGCGCGGGCGCTGATGGGCATCGGCGGCGCGACCCTGCTGCCGTCGAGCCTGGCGCTGATCTCGAGCCTGTTCCCGGACGTCCGGGAGCGAGCCGCCGCGATCGGCGTGTGGACGGCGTTCTTCGCGGGCGGCTCGGCCGTCGGACCGATCATCGGCGGCGTGCTGCTGCACCACTTCTGGTGGGGCTCGGTGTTTCTCATCAACCTCCCGGTGCTGCTGATCCTGCTCGTGTTCGGCCCGTTCGTCCTGCCCGAACACCGCGCGGGCGCGCTGGGGCCACTGGACCTGCCGAGCGTCGTCCTATCGATCGGGGGCATCCTTCCGGTGGTGTATGGCATCAAGCACGCCGCGACCGAAGGGATCGACGCGCAGGCGATCGTCATCGCGCTGATCGGCGCGGTGATTCTCACCGCGTTCGTCCGCAGGCAGCGACAGCTCGACGAACCCCTGCTCGACCTGCGATTGTTCACCCGGCCCCAATTCTCCGTGGCCATCGGCTCCAGCCTGGTAGGCATGATGTCGCTGGCCGGACTGAGCTATCTGACCAGCATCTACCTGCAGTCGGTGACCGGGCGCACGCCGCTGGCGGCGGCGCTGCTGGGCATCCCGATGGCGATCGCGGTGTTCGTCTTCTCGATGGGTGGCGCACGGGTCGGACATCGGTTCGGCGCCCGCGCCACCTTCGTGTTCGCCTTGCTCGCCTCCGCGGCGGGCAACTTGATGCTGCTCGGTGTCGGCCCGCACGAGGGGCTCTGGTGGTACCTGGCGGGCTCCACGATCGCCGGAGTGGGCTACGGTCTGGCCTTCACGTTGGTGTCCGAAGTCGCGGTGTCCTCGGTGCCGCCGGAGCGGGCCGGCTCGGCGGTGGGTATCTCGGAGACCAGCTTCGAACTGGGCAATGCGCTGGGCCTGGCGTTGCTCGGTTCGCTCGCTGCGCTGATCTTCCGGTCCGGCGGCGACTACGCCTCGACGCTCGGCGAGACCATCCAGCAATCCGGCGGCAACGCCGTGCTGATCGAGTCGGCGCGCCGATCCTTCGTCGACGGGATGCACATCGCGGTGGCTGTCGGCGCGACCGCCCTCGCGGCGATGGCGCTGATCGCGCGGTTCGCCTCCCCGGGCCCACGCTGAGTCGACCCGGGGTCAGCGGCCGAACACCGCCGTCACGATCTCGGCGGCCCAGCGGTTCATCGGCCGGATGACCGCGCCGTGCACCCAGCGCAGCGGCCGCACCACGATCGCGTGCCAGACGACCGCCACGGCGGCGAATACCGGACGCAGCACGTAGCGGTACACCGCCCGGCACGGCGCCACCAAGAGGACGCCCACGATAACGGTGGCCACCCACCACCCGTAACGGGCGCTCGCGCGCACCACTCGCCACAGCGGGCGCAGCACCCAGCGCCACAACTGCGACAGCGGCCAGACGATCAGCCACTTCACCGTGCTATGGCATATCCACGCGATGGCATGGGCGATCGGGAACACGACCCAGCGCAGCAGCCAGGCTCCAGCCGGGCGAATCAGTCTGCGCCAGAGAAAGATCTCGACTGCGTGCCGGAGTGGTCGCAGCAGGTACTCCAGCAGGATGCTGACGAGCGGGGTGAGGATCAGACCCCACAGCAAGTGCTGCACCACCCAGCCCCACAGGAAGTCTTTCGCGAGGATCCAGGCGGGCCGCAGCACCCGGTGCCAGATCAGCTCCGCCGCCGGAACCAGCAGGCGCCGCGCAACGAACACCAGCGCGGCGCCGGTGACGCGGCCCAGCAGGACGATTCCCTCCCACAGCAGCCGGATCGGAACGAGCACCACGATCGCGATCCCGCGCGCGATCCATTGGGCGATCGAGACGTGGGTGTCCGGCGTGGACATGGCGTTCCCCCTCGGCTGGCGCACGGGGGAAATGCCCCTGGCGAAAGAGTTTGTGCGTCGCCTACATTCGAGCACACGGCCGTGGCCGGGCGCGTGAGTAGAAATGCTCGAGTCGCGCACGGGCGCGCTGTCTCTCGAACGATGGCCTGCGGACTCGCCGCGTTGCGCACGAAGTTGTGCGATCCACCGTCGAGCTCGGCGGACACCGCGGACTCGCCGCGTTGCGCACCAAGCTGTGCAATCCACTATCGAGTTCGGCCGACACCGCCGGCTCACCTCGGCGCACGTGCCGCGCCTGTGTCCCTCGGCAACGCGTTCACCCTCGATTCCGACAGCGAGCTCCTGAGTCGGCGCACCTACGGCGCCCTCGGCATCACCGCCTACCTCACGCGGCAGGATTCGCCGCAGCTCGCGTGCGACCACATCCCGGGCCGCGTGATCACGTGAACGCCGGGTGGGTGCACCGGTCTGCGCCTACAGTCGAATTCGTGCATCACACCCGGGCCTCGAACAACGGTCGGCCCATCGCCGAGCGGGTGGCGACGCGGCTGCTGTATCCCACATCGCGTCCGCGCGCGCAGGCGCTGCGCGCCGCGGTCGACGGGAAGATCGTGCTGGTCACCGGTTCGTCGCACGGCATAGGCAAGGCCAGTGCGCGCGCACTGGCGGCGGCGGGCGCGACGGTCCTGCTCGTCGCCCGTTCCGGTGCCGAACTCGAGCAACTGGCCGCGGAGATCGCCGCCGCGGGCGGCGTCGCGCACAGCTACCCCACGGATCTCACCGACATGGACGCCGTCGAACGTCTCGGCCGCGGCCTCCTCGACGAGCACGGCCATCTCGACGTGGTGATCAACAACGCGGGCAAATCGATTCGCCGCCCGATCGACGAGTCCTATGACCGGTTCCACGATTTCACCCGCACCATCGATGTGAACTACCTCGGTCCGGTGCGGCTGCTGCTCACGTTGCTGCCCGCCATGCGCGCTCGCGGACGAGGCCACATCGTCAATGTGTCCACCTGGGGTGTGCGCATGCCGCCCGCGCCGCGCTGGGCGGCCTACGGCGCGTCCAAGTCCGCCTTCGACGTCTGGCTGCGCAGCGTCGCGGCCGAAGTCGCCCACGACGGCGTCACGACCACTTCGATCTACCTGCCGCTCGTGCACACCAGAATGAGCGCGCCCACCGACTTCAGCCGTGTCCCCGGGCTCACCGTGAACGAGGCCGCGGACCTTGTCTGTCACGCGGTGACCGCCAAGCCGCGCGAAATCGCCCCGTGGTGGGCGGCTCCGGTACAGGCGTGGACCGATCTGACCCGTATCCACGCCCAGCGGTTCATGGAACGGGCGTTCCGCCGCTGACCCGGTACGGCCGGGACATCCGGACGACACGCCGGGACATAGGATCGACGGATGCGTGAATCCGCCGCGACCGGCCTGGCTGCGTCCGGTCTCACGACGGTGCTCGCGCTCGCCGACTCGCGGCTGCCGATCGGCGGGCACGTGCACTCCGGAGGTGTGGAAGAAGCTGTCGCGTCCGGTTTGGTCCGCGACGTCGCGACGGTGGAGCTGTATCTGCGCCGCCGCATCCGGACCTCGGGACTGGTGGCCGCGTCGCTCGCCGCGGCGGTGTGCGCGGGGGAACTGGATCCGGCGCGCGCGGAGACGGAAGCGGACGCCCGGACGCCCGCGCCCGCGGCGCGGGCCTCGTCCCGCGCGCAAGGCCGAGGACTGTTGCGGTTGGCGAAGCAGTTGTGGCCCCGGCACGACTGGTCCGCGCTGGGCACGACACCGCATCTGTCCACGGTGTTCGGAATGGTCGGCGCGGCCGCAGAGGTGCAACCCCGGGAGACCGCGGGTGTGGTGGTCTACACCACGCTGACCGGCGCGGCCACTGCCGCGCAGCGTTTGCTGGCCCTCGACCCCGCCGCGATCGCCGCGTGCACGATCCGGCTGGCCGAGTTGTGCGACCGCGTCGCCGCCGAGGCCGTGACCGGTCTCGCCGCGATGTCCGATCCGCTGCAGGACGTGCTCGCCGAGCGTCACCGGCACCGTGACATGCCCCTGTTCGCGAGCTGAAGCCCCGGAAGAAGGAGACGCCATGCCCCCGCACCTGATCGACGGTGAGCCGCACGACCACGGGCACGATCGTCCGAAACGGACCCGCACGCCCGGGGAAGCGCTGCGCGTAGGCATCGGCGGCCCGGTGGGCTCCGGCAAGACCGCTCTGGTGGCCGCGCTGTGCAGGCAGTTGCGTGACGAGCTGTCGCTGGCGGTGCTGACCAACGACATCTACACCACCGAGGACGCCGACTTCCTGCGCAGGCACGCGGTGCTGCCGGACGAGCGGATCACCGCCGTGCAGACCGGCGGCTGCCCGCACACCGCCATCCGCGACGACATCACCGCCAACCTCGACGCCATCGACGATCTGGTCGCGGCCAACCCGCCGCTGGATCTGATCCTGGTCGAATCCGGCGGCGACAATCTCACCGCGACCTTCTCCTCCGGTCTGATCGACGTGCAGATCTTCGTGGTCGACGTGGCGGGCGGCGACAAGGTGCCGCGCAAAGGCGGTCCCGGTGTGACATTCTCGGATCTGCTGGTGGTCAACAAGACCGATCTGGCGCCGCTGGTCGGCGCGGACCTCGGTGTGATGGAGCGGGACGCGGCACGGGTACGGGGCGACCGGCCGACGGTGCTCGTCTCGCTCACCGAGGATCCCGCCGCCACGCCGGTGCTGGCCTGGGTGCGCGCGCAACTGCGCGCGGTAGCCGAGCAGGACCGGGCGGGCGCGGGCGAATCCGCCGCGGCGCACTGAGTTCGCCGTTGCGCACGGAATTACGAATAGTCGCAGGCCGCACCGCGCTTCCGGAGATCCACGCGACCGGCGGGTTGTCGGCCCGCCGTACCGGACCGCGCGTGGTGCATCTGATCGGCACCGCGGCGACGCCACTGGGAGGTGACGAACTCGACGTAGTGATCGTGGTCGCCCCGGGCGCCGAACTGGTGGTGCGCTCGGTCGCGGCGACGCTCGCGCTACCGGGCTCGGCGTCGCCGCTGTCGCTCGGGCGCTGGCGCCTCGAGGTCGGTAGCGGGGGAGCCCTGGATTTCGATCCCGAGCCGATGATCGTAGCGGGCGGGGCGCGACACCACACGGTCACCACGATCCGGCTGGCGTCCGGCGCTCGGGTACGTTTGCGCGAACGTGTCCAGATCGGCCGCGCCGGCGAGGATGGCGGCCAGTGGCGGGGGGATCTGATCGCCGACGTCGAGGACACACCTCTGCTGCGTCACCGGTTGACGCTGGGCGCGGACACACCGGCCGATGACGCGCTGGCCGCGCCACGGGCCATGGAGAGCGAGCTCGTCTATCCGGACGCATGCGTCACGGGGACGACAGGGTTGACGCAGACCCGGCTACCGCTGGCAGCGGGCGGCAGTTTGTTCACCCGTACCGGGTCGCTGTTGAGCGCCTCGGGATGAGCACCCGGGGCGATAGTGCGGCGCGTGCAACGCCGTGGTCGTCCTCGGTCGCGAGTCGCTGCGGAGTTCGTCTCTTACAGGTGTGAACCGGTCGAGACGTGGAGATAGAAAGGGTGGGAACCCGACAGCGTCGTCGGGTTCCCACCTTTTCGGCCGGTGCCTGGTGAACGCCATCCGATCAGCCGTCGGCTCCCTCCGAGGCCGTGTGGTCGGCCTCCGGAGCTGTCTGGTTCGACTGCTGAGCGGAGTCGGCGACTCCCGGAGCCGGATCGGCCGACTCCGGCGCGCTCAACGCCTGCGGAGGCGCGCTGAGGGCGTGCAACGCTCCGAGCCCCGCTCCGATGCCCGCACCGATGGCAGTGAAGGGGACGGCCATCAGCGCCGCGCCGTAGGCGGCCCCGATCGGGCCCGCCGCGAGGCCGATCGGCGCGAACGGCAGACCGATGGCGAAGCCGAGGCCACCGCCGAACGCGGCCCCGACCAGGGCGAACGGGCTCGCGAACGCGAAGCCCGCCGCAGCGCCGATCGCGGCGGCGCCCATGGTCTGGCCTGCGACGCGGTCGGACCTGGTGCGCTCCATCCCGATCGAGTCGAAGAAGGTCGCCATATTGGCCTCGGCCATCGCCGCGCCGTCGTTGATCTGGATCGCCTGCTCCCGGTACAGCCACTCCGGCGCGTCGATCTGGACATCACCGAAGCGCAACTTGCCGGGAGGCGGTGCGATCGGCGGCACGGGGGCGACCGGAACCGGCGCGTGCAGCCCTACCAGCGGAGCGAGGTAGTTGCTGTCCGGCAGTGGACGAGCCCATTGCAACGAGCTGAGGATGTCGTCCGGAATCCGCAGACCCTCGTACGGCCGCACGTTCGGCGCCTCGGCCCCCGGCCACTGGGCCGACGGGTGCGTCCGATCGGTGACGTCCGTTCTGATCGAAGGGACGGACGGATCGGGCTCGGCGTTTGCGGTGCCGGTGCCCACCAGCGCCAGAACGAGGGGAATCGTCCCCGCCGCGACGATGGAGCCCAGCTTCGGTCGCCGCGGTGTGGGTTCGCGGTGCTTGCCTGTGCCCATAGATCACCTTTCATCCGAGGGAGACGTCGACGCCTCACATTCGGATCTGCTGGCGACCTGGATTGGTCCAGCGCGCTATAACGATCGCGCGTCAGCCTGCTTTGGCATCGGTGTGCGCCTTGTCCACGGCCACTCGGCTGTTGGTGGAGGCGCCGAGAGCGGCCGCCAGTTCTTCGGCGTCCTCGTCGTCGCCGGTGCTGATGGCCTCCAGGGCTAGTCGGGCGAACACCCACTGTTCGGTGGCCGCCATCTGCCCCCGGCTGCGCCCGAGGAAGGTGACGAACCACTGGATGACGGTGACGATCCGGCTCCGATAGCCGACCAGGTAGTACAGATGCAGCGCCAACCAGGCCAGCCACGCGATGAAGCCGCCGAATTCCAGCTTGCCCACCTGGCACACGGCGCTGAACCGCGAGATGGTGGCCATGCTGCCCTTGTTGAAGTACTTGAACGGCTTGCGCTGTTGCGGCGTCTGGCCTTTCAATCCGGCCTTGATCTGCTTGGCGGCGTAGGTCGCGCCCTGGATGGCGCCCTGCGCCTGGCCGGGCACGTTCGGCACCGACATGAGGTCACCGACCACGAAGACGTTCGGGTGGCCCTTGACGGTCAGATCCGGTTCGACGACGACCCGGCCCGCGCGGTCGACCTCGGTGCCGTCGGACTGGTCGGCGATCATCTTGCCCAGCGGACTGGCCTGCACGCCCGCCGACCACACCTTGCATGCCGACTCGATGCGACGGATCGTGCCGTCGGAGTCCTTCACCGTGACGCCGAACGCGTCGACATCGATCACCATGGCATTGAGCTGGATCTCCACGCCCATCTTCTCGAGGCGCCGCTCGGCCTTACCGCCGAGGTTCGGCCCCATTGGCCCGAGCACCGCGCCCGCGCCCTCGATCAGGACCACCCGCGCGTCGCGCGGATCGATGTTGTGGAAGGTGCCCTCCAGGGTGCGGTCGGACAGCTCGGCGATCTGCCCGGCCAGCTCGACGCCGGTCGGTCCCGCGCCGACGACGACGAAGGTCAGCAGCCGGTCGCGCTCTTCCTGGGTAGTCGCCAACTCCGCCTGCTCGAACGCGCCGAGGATCCGGCCGCGCAACTCGAGCGCGTCATCGATGGTCTTCATGCCCGGTGCGTAGGTGGCGAACCGGTCGTTGCCGAAGTAGGACTGCTGCGCGCCGGTCGCGACGATCAGGCTGTCGAACGGGGTGACCGTGTCCTTGTCGAGCAGGCGCGAGGTCACCGTCCTTGCTGCCAGGTCGATGTCGGTGACCTCGCCCATCAGCACCTGCGCGTTCTTCTGCTTGCGCAGCACCAGCCGGGTGGCGGGCGCGATCTCGCCGACCGACAGGATGCCGGTCGCGACCTGGTAGAGCAGCGGCTGGAACAAGTGGGTCGAGGTCTTCGAGATCAGCGTGATGTCGACGTCGGCGCGCTTGAGGTGTTTGGTGCCGAACAGGCCGCCGAAGCCCGAGCCGATCACCACCACCCGGTGTCGGCCGTTCTCGACAGTCTGAGTGCTCATCGTCCTGCTCCTCGATGGACCTTGGGGCTCGTCCCCGGCGGCGATTCCTGACACGCTAAACCGTAGCCGTCGAGCCGGGCAGCGTCACGACGAGATCCCCGTTCCTGGCGTGTTGCGGTGCGAAGTCTCACCGCCGCCGGTCCGCGGCGGGGAGGATCGTCACCCGGCGAACCGGCTGAACGGGTGCGGCCGAGAGCCTACGATGGGACCTGTCGCTCAGGGAGGATTGCCATGGTCGCCGGTGACCGTGCGGTCGGCCGAAAGCCCAGCGTGCAGGCCGATTCGGAGAACATCGCGCTGATCGAGGTGCCGCACGGCCATCTGATCGACCGGGCGCTGGGGCTGCTGCCGGAACGGCGCCAAGTGCTGGCCACCCCGCCACGCGGCAGCGACACGGTCCCGGTCCGCGGTGACGCCGGACTGCCCTATCTCGGCCGTGCATTGCACTACATGCGCTGGGGTCCGGCCGAGATGATGGAGCGCTACCGCCGCTACGGACCCGTCTCCTTGAACACTTCGCTCGGTGTCGACCGTGTGCTGGTCGCGGGACCGGACGCGCTCGACGAAGTGCTCGGTCACCGGCGACGCGACTTCGGCCAGGGCTGGGACTATTTCATCGGCCCGTTCTTCCGGCGCGGCCTGCTGCTGCTGGAATTCGACGAGCACAAATTCCACCGCAAGATCATGCAGCAGGCGTTCACCAGGGACCGGCTGGAAGCACACCTCGCCGCGCTGACACCGGCCGTGCGGGCGAGCATCGCGGGATGGGTGCCGCCCGAGCGCGACGCCGAACGCACGGTGCGGCTGTATCCCACGATCAAAGAGCTGACCCTCGACATCGCGGGCGAGACCTTCATGGCCGCGGACGTCGGCCCGCAGCGCAGGCAGTTGATCGACGCATTCGTCGACTGCACGCACGCGGGACTGGCGATCATCCGGCACTCGGTGCCGGGCGGCAACTGGCGAGCCGGGTTGCGCGGCCGCAGAGTGCTCGAGGACTACTTCACCGCCATGCTGCCGGACAAGCGCCGCGCCGAATCGCCGGACTTCTTCTCGGGGCTGTGCCACGCCCGCAGCGAAGACGGCGGCGTCTTCGGTGACGCCGACGTGGTCAACCACATGATCTTCCTGATCATGGCCGCGCACGACACCACCACGACGACCGCCACCGCCGTCGCCTACTACTTGGGCAAACACCCGGACTGGCAGGAGCGGGTGCGCGCCGAAGTGCTCGACATGGACGCACGGCTCGGCGACGGGACACCGGCCATCGCGGACCTCGAGGCGTTAGGTGACCTGGATCTGGTGGTCCGGGAGAGCCTGCGGCTCATGCCGCCGGTTCCCGGCCTGGCGCGTCGCGCCGTGCGCGACACCGAAATAGCGGGTCACTACGTTCCCGCGGGCGCTCCGGTCGACCTCGCCTACCAGGTCAATCACCTGCTCCCCGAACTGTGGACCCATCCCGAGCGTTTCGACCCGGAGCGGTTCGGCGAACAGCGGCGCGAGGACAAGTCGCACCGGCTGGCCTGGATGCCGTTCGGGGCGGGCGCGCACAAGTGCATCGGGATGCACTTCGGCACGTTCGAGGTGAAGACGGTGACCGCCGCCCTCGTACGCGAATACGAGTGGCGGATCCCGGAGAAATACCGGATGCCCTGGGGATTCACCACGATTCCTTTCCCCAGGGACGGTGCGCCGATGACGTTGCGCAGGCGTGCGACCGCCTGAGGCTGCCCGCTGCGCTCCCCGTGTGCGCGTCAGCGCCCGGCGAGCAGGATCTCCGCGACCTTGGTGTCGGTGTGGGCGCCCTCGGTGTAGCCGCCCGCGTCGCCCAACGAGGTCATGATGGCCAGGGTGTAGCGCTCGCCCGGTCCCGCGAAACCGACCGAGTTGACCACCCAGCCGCCCTGCTCGGCCGACCAGCCGTTCTTCAGCCCGGGACGCATGCTCGCGCCCGCGCCCCACACGCCCCAGTGCTGGTTGGAGTCCACCGCGCGCATCCGGTCGACCAGGTAGTTGCGGTCGTCGGGGTGCATGTGGTTGAGGATGTGGTCCATCAGCCGGTCGAGGTCGGCGGCGGTGCACTTCTGGAACGACCAGTCCGGGAACAGCGCGGTGTTGGTGGGCTGCGGAACCAGCGAAGTCATCCCATTGGCGCGGAACGCGTTGTTGAACGCCATCCGGTCGATCCCCGCGTACTTGGTCCACAGCAGGTCGGCGGCGCCGTCGTTCGAGGTCGCGAGCATCCCCTCCAGCAGTCCGCGGTCCTCCGGCGACAGCGCGATGGCGCCGACCCGCGCCCGGTTGAGCAGGTCGGCGGCGATCGCGAGCTTGATCGTGGACGCGGTCCAGACCGCGTTCTCGGCATTGGCGTTGGCGTAGATCCCGCCCGAGACCCGGTCACGTAAGACGTAGCCGGTGACACCGGGGCGGTTGGCGAGGTAGGCGTCGACCTTGGCGATGCGGCTGCTCATATCGCAGTCGAAGCCGGGCAGGCAGCCCTGGGTGTGCGCGAGCGGCGCCGCGGCGGCGGACGGAAGCGCGGCGGGCAGGCTCGGGGCGATGATCGCCGCGGCGGCGAGGACACAGGCGGAGGCGGCCACGCGGGGAACGGTCCGGGTGGCGGGGGACGGGTAACGCACGAGGGACCACGATCGCACATCGCGGGTCCGGACGCACGTCTTGAGCTCGGGTCCGGGGTGTGCTAATCCGCGGACGCGTGCTGACGCCGCAGGGAAGTTCGCTGATCGCCGCCGGCCAGAGCAGGTCAGCGGAAAGCGGCGCGCAGTTCTTCGACGGTGCGTCCGTTGAGCCGGTAGCAGTGCTCGAACGCTTCGGTGTGCCGATCCCGGGGCCAGGTATGCAGGACGACGGTGCGACCGTAGTGGCGCGAATTGACGAGCTCCCATCGGTCACCCACCCGGCGGACCGTGAATCCGCCTTTCGGGACCAGCGGAATCACCATCGCATCCATGAACGCGAACCAGCCTTTCGGTGCAGCTCTCTCGTTCCGCCCCGGTGCAAACTCTTACCTCCCCGGTGCAGCACTGTCGCACACCGCCGCGGCGCTCCCCGCGTGACACGGCGAAGTAATCCGTTCTCGTGTGGTTTATTTCACTGCCGCCCGGCAGGGGCCGGTGCAGTTGCGCGTCGGTCGCTGGGCGTATAAACGTGCACGACGTCCGAGGCCGGCGCAGGACACCATCGATCGAGAGGGCGCAGATGCCGCTGCACATCCACCGTGCCGAGCGCGCCGACGTCCTGGCCCTGGCGCTGGCACGAGTGCTGGCGTCGCCGCAGGAGGATCCGTTCGCGGCCGAGGTGGTCGCGGTGCCCGCGAAAGGCGTGGAGCGCTGGCTGACGCAGACGCTCTCGGCCGTCCTCGGGGCGGAGGGCGTGGCCGACGGCGTGTGCGCGAACATCGCCTTCCCCTCGCCTGCCGCGCTGGTCGCCGAGGCGCTGGCCGCGGCGAGCGGGGTGGCCTCCGCCCAGGATCCGTGGGCGCAGGAGCGGCTGGTGTGGTCGCTGCTGCGGGTGATCGACGCGTCGCTGTCCGAGCCGTGGTGCGCCGTGCTGTCCAGGCACCTAGGGGCGCGCAACACCGTGGGCGGCGAGCACCGGGTAGGACGGCGCTACGCGACCGCGGCCCAGGTCGCCGCGCTGTTCGACAGCTACGCCGCCCAGCGTCCCGCGCTCATCACCGAGTGGGCGGCGGGTTCGGACACCGACGGCGCGGGCGGGGCGATACCCGACGACCTGCTCTGGCAGCCGATGCTCTGGCGCAGGCTGCGCGCCGAGATCGGATCGCCCAGCCCGGCCGAACGGCTCGACGCCGCTTGCGCGCAACTGCGCGCCCGGCCGGATCTGGTGGCACTGCCACCGCGGCTGTCGCTGTTCGGCGTGACCCGGTTGCCCAGCGATCAGCTCGCCGTACTGTCGGCGCTCGCCGATTCCCGTGACGTCCACCTGTGGCTGGTCCATCCCAGCCCGATCCTCTGGTCGGCCTTGGGTGAGCTGCCGCCGGCCCGCACGCGCGCCGAAGATCGCAGTGCCGCGGCGGTGGCGCACCCACTGCTGGCGGGACTGGCCCGCGACATCCGAGAACTCCAGCAACGGCTGGCCGCGGCCGCCGGCTCCGACACATATCATCCGATTACCGCGATTTCATCCGAAGACGTTGTGCCAGAGAATGGTTCGCCCACGACATTGTTGCGCGCGCTGCAGGCGGGTATTCGGGACGACCGGTGGCCACCGGCGCCGGGGGAGGTCGGCGCCGACGGCACCGTGCAGGTACACGCGTGTCACGGCCCCGCGCGGCAGGTCGAAGTACTGCGGGAATGCCTGCTCGGGCTGTTCGCGGCCGACGAGACGCTGGAGCCGCGCGACGTGCTGATCATGTGCCCGGAGGTGGAGGCGTACGCGCCGCTGGTGCGGGCGGCGTTCGGACAGCGCGCCACGGGATCGCCCGAGCCGCAGATCGATTCGGAGCATCCGGCGCACCGGCTGCGGGTGCGTCTGGCCGACCGGGGGCGCGGCGTGACCAACCCGCTGCTGGCGGTGATCGGAGCGCTGCTCGAGCTGGCCGACGGCCGGGTGACGGTGACCCAGGTGCTCGACCTCGCGGCCGCCGAAACCGTCCGGCGCCGTTGCGGATTCGACGACGACGATATCGAGCGGCTGCGCGAGTGGGCGGCCGAATCCGGCGCGCGGTGGGGCATCGGTCAGCGTCAGCGTCAGGCGTTCGGGCTCGCGGATTTCGCGCAGAACACACTCAACAGCGCGGTGGACCGGATCCTGCTCGGCGTCACCGCGGGCGAGACCGCCGAGGACTGGCTGGATCTCGCGCTGCCGTTGGACGATGTGGACAGCAACGACGTCGACCTGGCCGGGCGCTTCGCCGAGTTCGTCGACCGGCTCGCGGTGTGCCTGCGCGACCTGCGCGGTCCCCGGCCCGCGCACGAATGGGCGACGGTGCTCGGCCGTGCGCTGGATCTGCTGACCGATGTACCGGACGCGCAGGCCTGGGTGCGCATCGAGGCCAGACAGGAGCTCGCCGCCGCCACCGAGCACGCGGGGGAGGTGTCCTTGCGGCTGGCCGACGTGGGCGTGCTGCTGCGTTCACGGCTGGCGGCGCGCCCCACCAGGGCCAACTTCCGCACTGGCGAGCTGACCGTGTGCACGATGGTGCCGATGCGGTCGGTGCCGCACCGGGTGGTGGTGCTGCTCGGGCTCGACGACGAGGTGTTCCCGCGTGCGAGCGCGGCCGACGGTGACGACGTGCTGGCCAGAGAACCGCTGCTGGGCGAACGGGACCCGCGCAGCGAGGACCGGCAACTGCTGCTGGACGCGATCCTCGCGGCCCGGGACACGCTGCTGGTGCTGCACACCGGCGCCGATCCGGTCAGCGGCGCGCACCGGCCGCCCGCCATCCCGGTCGCCGAGCTGCTGGACGCGCTGCGCGCACATGTCGGCGCCGCGGCGATGCGCACGGTGGTGACCCGGCATCCGCTGCAGTCCTTCGATCGCCGGAACTTCCGGGCCGAGCGGCCGTTCAGCTTCGATACCGTGGCGCTGGCCGGCGCGTACGCCGCCGACGGTCCGGCGCAACCGCGCCCCGAGTTTCTTTCCGCGCCGTTGCCCGCCGCGGAAGCCGCGGATGTCGCGCTGGCCGACCTGATCTCGTTCGCGGAGCACCCGGTGCGCGCCTTCTTGTGGCAGCGTCTGGGCCTGCGGGTCCCCGAGCACGACGAGGACATCGACGAGCGGCTGCCCATCGAACTCGACGGCCTGGCCAAATGGGAGCTGGGCGAACGCCTGCTCGCGGCCCGCCTGACCGGCGCGGACCCGGCCGGATTGCGGGCGGCGGAGTGGCGCCGCGGCACGTTGCCGCCCTTCGGTTTCGGCGCCGCCGTGCTCGACGAGGTCGAGTACACCGTGGACCGTTTGGTGCGCGCCGCGCAGGCGGACTACGCGGGCGCGGCGCGGGCGGTGGACATCGCGATCGATCTGGGCAACGGACGCAGGCTCACCGGCACCATCCCGCAGGTGCGCGGCGAAACACTGGTCCGCACCACCTTCTCCCGATTGGCTCCCAAACACCGCATCGCAGCGTGGGTCTCGCTGCTGGCGCTGACCGTCACCGAGGACCGGTCCTGGCGCGCCGTGAGCACCGGGCGCGGCCAATTCGGTCGTCCCACCTGGCGTTGCGAGCTCACCGCGCCCGATGTGCCCGCGGCCAGGGAGATCCTGCGCGAACTCGTCGCGCTGCGCGACGCGGGCCTGACCGAGCCGCTGCCGGTCGCGCCCACCGCCACCGCTGTCTACGCCGAGCGTCGTTTCCGCGGCGCCGGAGTCGACGACGCGATCGCCGCGGCCGAGCGCGAATTCAACGGCGGCCCCAACGGTCCGGGGCCGTTCGGCGACCACACCGACCGTCATCTGCGCTATGTGTGGGGCCCGGCGCCCCGGCTCGACGACCTCATGGCCGCGCGGGCCCCGGCGGGCGAGCCCGGGGAGAGCACCCGCTTCGGCGCGCTGGCCCGGCGCGTGTGGGTTCCGCTGCTGGCCGCGGAAAGCCAGGGCCAGCCGTGACCGATCACGAGACCGATCGCAGACTACGGTGCCGCGCGATCCGGCGCGGAAAGCCGGCTCACACCGCCACGGCGCGTGTCGGTGGCCGGTGGGCGGCCGGGAGCGCGGCAGAATGTCAGCGCGGACAGTCGGATCGGCACCGGGACCGTGCCGAGGGGCCGGTGGCTCGGGCGCTCGCGACGTCCGCAGATCGCGTGAGCGCAGGCCGCGCAGGAGGGAGATCCGCGTGACTGTGCAGCAGACCTCCTTCGACGCCGCGTTCGACGCGGCCGCGTTCGAGCCGTACGGCCCGTTACCCACCGGCACGACCGTGCTGGAGGCCAGCGCGGGCACCGGCAAGACCCACGCCATCGTCGGTCTGGCCGTCCGCTACGTCGCCGAGGCCGGGATCGATGTGTCCCAGCTGCTACTGGTGACGTTCAGCCGGGCCGCGACCCAGGAACTGCGGGAACGCACCCGCGACCGATTCGTCGCCGTCGCCGCCGGGTTGGCCGATCCGGCCGCGGCGCGAGCACACGCCGACGAACTGGTCCGGTATCTCGCGCAGGCAGGCGAAGCCGAGGTCCGGCTGCGGCAGCGGCGGTTGCTGACCGCACTGTCGGATTTCGACGCGGGCACCATCGCCACCACACACAGCTTCTGTCAGCGCATGCTGGACGAGCTCGGGCTCGCGGGCGAACACGACCCCGGCACCCGACTGGTGGAGACCGTCGACGACCTGGTCGGCACGGTTGTCGATGACCTGTACCTGAACCGCTACGCCCGCGCCGAACCGCCGTGCGCGCTGAAAGAGGCTCGCACGCTGGCGCTGGCCGCGGTGCGGGACCGGCACGCGGCCCTCGTGCCCGACGGCGAATCCGGCGCGGGCGAGCGGGTGGCGTTCGCGCAGGCAGTGCGCGCGGAGACCGAGCGCCGCAAACGGCTGGCCGGGTTGCGCGACTTCGACGACCTGCTGGTGCTGCTGCACGACGTGCTCGCAGATCCCGAGCACGGCCCGCTCGCGTGCCGCCGTATCCGCGCGCGCTACCGGGTCGCCCTGGTCGACGAGTTCCAGGACACCGACCCGCTGCAATGGGACATCCTGCGCAGGTCGTTCCACGGACACACCACCTTGGTGCTGGTCGGCGATCCCAAACAGGCGATCTACGCCTTCCGCGGCGCGGAAGTGCTCAGCTATCTGGACGCGGTCGCGCACGCCGACACCCGGAAAGAGCTCACCACGAACTGGCGCAGCGACGCGGGACTCCTGGCCGCGCTGGACCACCTGCACGGGGGCGCGGCGCTGGGGCACGAGGAGATCCGCGTCTATCCGGTCGCCCCGACCAGGCCGTGGTCGCGGCTGTCCGGACCGGCCGAGCTCACCACGCCGATGCGGTTGCGGTGCCTGCCGCGCACCGGCGCGGGGCCGCTGAACAAGTCCGGTTTCCCGGCGGTCGGCCGCATGCGGGCCAAGGTCGCCGACGATCTCGCCGCCGACATCGTCCGCCTGCTGGAATCCGGCGTGCTGCTGGACGCGAAGGCCGAACCCGCTCTCGCCGAAGCGGATTCGGTCTCGGACCGGGCCGTGGAGGCGGCACGCAGGCCGGTCGGGCCCGGTGACATCGCGGTGCTGGTGCGCACCCGCTCGCAGATCGACGTCGTGCGCGCCGCGCTGGATCGCGTCGGCGTCGCCTCCGTGCTCGCCGGCGGGGTCAGCGTCTTCGCGACCGCCAGCGCCACCGACTGGCTGTGGGTGCTGCGCGCGCTGGAACAGCCGCACCGGGCCGACCGGGTGCGGCTGGCCGCGTGCACACCGTTGCTCGGCGTCACCGCCGCCGAGATCGACAGCGGGGGCGCGGATCTGGTCGGGCGGGTCAGCGCCCAATTGCGGGAGGCGGCGCGTCTGTTCGCCCGCGCGGGATTCGCGGCCGTCTTCGAGAAGATCGCTGCCGAAGCGCGCCTGGCGCAGCGACTGCTCGCCGTGGAGAACGGGGAGCGGCAGCTCACCGACCTGCGGCACATCGCGCAGTTGCTCGACCAGGTCGCGCTCACCGAGGGCCTGGGGCTGACCGCGCTGACCCGGTGGCTGGCCGACCGGGTGCGCGATCCCGCCTCCGGCGCCGTCGCCGACCGCAGTCGCAGGCTGGACCGCGACGCCGCCGCCGTGCAGATCGCTACCGTGCACGCCAGCAAGGGACTCGAATTCCCGGTGGTCTACTTGCCCTTCGCGTGGGACAGCGCGAAGAACCCCTATCCGGCGACATTGCTGTTCCACGCCGACGACGGTGCGCGCGTGCTGGACGTCGGCGGTCCGGATGCTCCGGGATACGCCGAACGCAAGGCGCGCAGCGAAGCCGAGGAGGCGGGGGAGGAGCTGCGGCTGCTCTACGTCGCGCTGACCCGGGCCATGTGCCAGATCGTCGCCTGGTGGGCGCCCGCGATCACCACCGCGGCCTCGCCGCTGCACCGAATGGTCTTCGGCCGCGCCGATCGCGGCGCCGTCATCGCCAACCGCGCCCCAGTGCCCGTTGATGCCGTTGCCGCGCAGTCTCTTTCGGCATGGGCACAGGACGCGGCCGTCGCCATCTCCGTAACCGCGGTGGCCGGAAGCGACGACGTCGCGATCCGGTGGGCCCGCACCGAGCCCGCGCAGGGCGAACTGGCCGCCGCACGCTTTCACCGGGTGCTGGACCAGCAGTGGCGGCGCACGTCGTACTCGGCGCTGACCGCCTCCGCCCACGGTCCGGTGGTGCCGGCGTCCGACAGCGAACCGGAGGACCCCCGGGGACCGGGCGACGAGCCCGCCGGCACCTCCCTGGTGGGCGCGGGGGAGCCGGAGCTGACCGGCGCGGCCTCGCTGATGAACACGCTGCCCTACGGCGCTGAGTTCGGCACGCTGGTGCACGGCGTCCTGGAGCGGATAGACACCGGCTGCGCGGATCTGGCAGCCGAGGTGCACGACCGGTGCCGCGAGGCGGTGGGCGAGCTCATGGCCGAGATTGACCCGGAACTGCTGGCCACCGCGTTGCTCGCGGTGCTGCGTACCCCACTCGACGGCGCCTGCCTGGCCGACGTCGCCCCTCGGGACCGCCTCACCGAGCTCGAGTTCGAATTGCCGTTGGCGGGCGGGGACCGGGTCGGCGCCACCACGGCGACGCTGCGGCGCATCGCCGATCTGCTGCGCGACCACCTTCCGGCCGACGACGACCTGAGCACGTACGCCGACCATTTGGCGGCGCTGGAGGACATCCCGCTGCGCGGCTACCTCACCGGCAGCATCGACGCCGTGCTGCGCGTGTCCGACGGCGCGGCCCCGCGGTTCGTCGTCGTCGACTACAAGACCAACCGGTTGGGCGCCGGTGACCTCACCGTCGCGCATTACACCCGCGATCGCATGGCCGCCGAGATGCTGCGCTCCCACTATCCGCTGCAGGCCCTGCTGTATTCGGTTGCCCTGCACCGCTACCTGCGCTGGCGGCTGCCCGGCTACGACCCCGTCCGGCACCTCGGCGGTGTTCGGTACCTGTTCGTGCGCGGCATGATCGGACCGCGGACACCCGACGGCTGCGGCGTCTTCGACTGGTACCCGCCTGCCGATCTGGTCGTCGCGCTGTCGGCGCTGCTGGCGGGGGAGGCGCCGCAGTGACCTCGATCCAGGTGGCGCAGCGGGGGACCGGTCTGCTGCGCACGTTCAACGAGGCCGGTGTGCTGTCGGCGGCCGACGTGCACGTGGCGCTGCGGCTGGGCCGGCTGGGCCGGGAATCGTCGGAGCCGGTGCTGTTCGCCGCGGCGCTGGCCGTGCGAGCGGTGCGTTCCGGCTCGGTGTGCCTGGAACTGCACCGGATGCGGGAAATCGGTGTCGACGCCGACGAAACCTGGGACGCGGGCATCGATCCGGCGACGCTGCCGTGGCCGGACATCCCGGCGGTGGTCGCCGCGCTGCGGGCGAGCCCGCTGGTGCGCGGCGGACCGGCGGGGCCGTTGCGGCCGCTTCGCCTGGTCGAGTCCCGAGGACCGGACGATTCCGGCCCGCTGCTCTACCTCGACCGGTACTACCGGCAGGAGCAGACGATCCGGCGCGTGCTCACCGAGCGCTCCGCCCACCACCCGGTGGTCGACCCGCGCATCGTGCGGCGCGAACTGAACCGGCTGTTCGACGCGCCGGTCGGCACGGCGCCGGATCGCCAGCGGCTGGCCGCCGCGCTCGCCGCGACGCACTGGACCACGGTGGTCGCGGGCGGGCCGGGCACCGGCAAGACCCACACGATCGCGCGGATCATCGCCTTGCTGTCCGCGCATCGGGAGGCCGAGCCGAAGCTGCCCGCGCTGCGCATCGCGCTGGCCGCTCCCACCGGGAAGGCGGCCGCGCGATTGCAGGAAGCCGTGCGCGAACAAGCCGTTTCGCTCGGACTGCCCGAACTCACCGCCGCCACCCTGCACCGGTTGCTCGGCTGGCAGCGTGGTCGCAGCACCCGGTTCAAGCATCACGAGTTCAACCGGCTGCCCTATGACGTGATCGTGGTCGACGAGACCTCGATGGTCTCCTTGACCATGATGAGCAGGCTGCTGGCCGCGCTGCGGCCGGACACCCGCCTGGTCCTGGTCGGCGACCCGGACCAGCTCGCCTCGGTCGACGCGGGCGCGGTGCTCGCCGACCTGGTCGCCGGACCGGTCGCCGCTACCCCGAACCCCGTCCTGGACGACATCCTCGGCCCGGAAACGACCGCCGATCACGCGGAGGCGCTGACCGCGCTGGAGCGCACGCGCTTGCGCGGCGGCATCGTGCGGCTGACCCGGGGCCGCAGATTCGGCGGCCGCATCGCCGACCTGGCCGTGGCGGTGCGGGCGGGGAACGCGGACGCCGCGCTCGAACTGTTGCGCGCGGGCGGCGACGAATTGTCACTGAGCGCGCCCGAGGAGCTGACCGCGGTGCGCGCCGACGTGGTCGCAGCCGCGAGCGCGGTCACCGCCGCAGCGCTCGACGGCGACGCGGCGGGCGCGCTGACCGCCCTGGAATCGCATCGTCTGCTGTGCGCGCACCGGCAGGGGCCGTTCGGCGTCGAGCGCTGGGACCGAATGGCCGCGGAGTGGGCCGCCGCCGGAGGAGCGGGCCCCGACTCCTACCAGGCGCCGTGGTACCCCGGCCAACCGCTGCTGGTCACCGCGAACGATCACGAGGCGCGCATCTACAACGGCGACACCGGGGTCGTCGTGCGTATGCCCGACGGCTCGCTGCGCGCGGCGCTGCAACGCGGCAGCGAACCGTACCTGGTGCACCCCACGCAGTTCCCCGCGGTGGTCACCGTCTTCGCCATGACCATTCATCGCAGCCAGGGCAGTCAGTACGACACCGTTTCCGTCGTCTTGCCCGAGCCCGAATCGACCCTGCTGACCAGGGAATTGCTGTACACCGCGATCACCAGGGCACGCCGCCACGTCCGGATCATCGGAACCGACGAGTCCATCCGCGCGGGTATCGCACGCCGGGTGCTGCGCGCCAGTGGCCTGTCGCGCCGGGAAGAGGAACCGGGAATCGGGTGACCGAATCTCACGTTCGCGACGCCCGCGGCGTCTACCCGGTGTGAGCCTGCCCCCGTTCGAGGAAATAGTGGCCGAGTACGGCCCGATGGTGTTGCGCGTCTGCCGGGCGGTGCTCGGTCCGTCCGACGCGGCCGACGCCTGGTCGGAAACGTTTCTCTCGGCGCTGCGCGCGTTTCCCGGGCTCTGTCCGGACACGAACATCGAGGCATGGCTGGTGACCATCGCGCATCGCCGCGCGATCGACGTCGGCCGGGCGCTGACGCGCGCACCCGTACCTGCCGAGACGCTGCCGGAACGTCCCGCTCCCGCTCCCGGCCCCGCCGATTACGACCCCGACCTCTGGGCCGCCCTGCGGGCGCTGCCGACCAAGCAGCGCCAGGCGGTCGCCTACCACTACCTGGCCGGGCTTCCCCACGCGGAGATCGCCACCTTGCTCGGCAATTCTCCCGACGCCGCCCGCCGCGCCGCCGCGGACGGCCTGAAGACCCTGCGCAAGCTCTACCCGAAGGATGAAGCATGATGGCCACCCTCGATCGCGGCGACCTGAACGGGTTGTCGCGCGCACTGAGCCCCGACACCGACCTGCTGGCCACCCTGCACGCGCGACTGGCCGCCGAGGCCGAGTCCGCCGGACTGCTCGATGTCGCCTACCGGCTCCTCGACACCCCGGTGGGGTCACTGTTGCTGGCCGCGACGCCCGCCGGGCTGGTCCGTGTCGCCTACCCCGCCGAGGACCACGAGGCGGTGCTCGCCACGCTGGCAGCCCGGATCAGCCCCCGAATCCTCGCCGCCCCCGCCCGGCTGGACTCGGCCGCGCGGGAGATCGAGGAGTACTTCACCGGCCGCCGGACGCATTTCGACCTGCCGCTGGACCTGCGGCTGACCGCTGGCTTCCGCCGCCAGGTGATCGAGCATCTGCCCGCCATCGGCTACGGGCAGCGCGCCAGCTACGGCGCGGTGGCCGCCGCCGTCGGCAATCCGCGTGCCGTTCGCGCGGTCGGCTCTGCCTGCGCGCACAACCCGCTGCCGGTAGTGATTCCGTGCCATCGGGTGGTTCGCGGCGACGGGTCCATCGGACAGTACGTCGGCGGCGTCAGCGCGAAGCACACGTTGCTCGATCTGGAGGCGGCGGCATGAGCGAACGAAGGACGACAGTCACCGGACGCAGCGTCGTGGGGACGCGGATCCCGCCGCGCGGACATCCGACCGAGCGCAAACCGGTGCTTCCCTGGCCGACCGTGCCGCCGCTCAGCCCTGGCGGGCGCTGCTCGAGAAAGTCGACGCCCACGGCTGCGCGGCGACGGGGCCGACCCGAGCCCGGCCGACGCCGTCGAGTCGAGGCTGGTCCCGCGCCCCGGTTCGCCATGGCGTCAGCCGCGTGCGCGGCGGGCTGCGGCACACGTTGGGCCTCGTGCTGCACGACGCGGAGTAACCGCACGTTGCACTGTCGCCGACAGGCCGCGCAAGCGGATCGTGTACCGCCTCGGTGCCTCCTCTCGAAGGTGGTGTCGACATCGGGTGCGGGGTTCCCGCCATCGGATCGACCTCGCTGTCGACCGGCCGACTTCGTCGTCGGAGGCGGGGAGGGGCCGGGTGACCCCTCGCCACCCGAACCCCGTCCCTCGCGGCGACAAGCATGCATGGATAGGGGTGGCCTTCCGCATCGGTAACCAAAAGATAGCGGTACGAGTTCTACCTATGCGGCGCGCACCGGCGCGGCGAACGCGAGGTTCGGACCGTCGGCGACGGGTTGCCTCGACCGGTCTATCGGCGCGTCCGAGATCGGGTACTGTTCCTGCGCCGGGATCGCGCGAGGGCCGTGCGCACGGCCCTCCGTAGGCAGAAAAGCGACATGAGACCCAGGTTTACGTACAGGTACCGATGTGGCGGATCTACCTACAACTCTTAGCCTTGCCGAGACGTAGCGCCGTTGAGAGAGACACACCGATGGTCAGCATCATTCGAACCGCAGCTCGGCTCGGCAACCACTTCTCGCCTTTCACCCACACTTCTTCTCCCGGACGGACGGCCGAGGCGGCAGCGTTTCCACCGGCCGCATCAACCGTCTACCCTGAGCTCGCGCCGCAGATTCATCTGCCATTGGTCACGCGAATGCTGCTGTACGGCGATGGCGCCACCACGTTGCTTCTCCAGCAGATCGCCGGGTCGAATATCGTAGCCGACGTATTGCCCTCCCGTACCATCGAGGCCGGGGAGCTCCGGATTTTCCGCGAAGTTTTCCGTGATCCCGCCATCGGTACGCTCAGGGTACGGCACACCAGATTGCAAGATTCGGCAGGGAACGTGATCAGCGAAAATCTGATCACTTACCGGGAAGCGGACGAGCCGACGTTGATCCCCCCGGACGGTGTTCCATTCGGCATCCATATCCGTCGGCTCGGCGTATTCGAACGAAGACGCATTTTCGTCACCGGCGTGACGTGCCATCCATTCGGGCTCTTCCCCGCAGCTGCCGCGGCGCGCGTGTACGAAATCGAGTTCTCGACGCACCAGAGTGTGCTCGTGCACGAAGTTTTCAATCCCGCGCTCGTCGACACTCGAAACCCGGATCACCGCAGGTCGACTTCGGTAGTCTTCGCACGTGCGCTCCGGGCTTCGGGTGCGGGCACCGGGCTGCGCAGCATCGGGGTGAATGCTTCGGGTGCGCTCGGAGCGAAGTCCCGCAAATCGCTGCCAGAAAGGTCGAGTAGGACTCCGTGAACGCGGCACGGTGAAACGGAATGCGCTTGCCGGTAGATCTTCGGCAAGCGCACTCGAAACTATTCCGGTCCCATCTGTCCTGGCAGGTGACTTCCGCTCGGATCGAGCCAGCCGGCTACCGCTCTCCAATCATCCGCTGTCATGCGGAGTGTCACCTTTTCGGTCGAGCCGGTACAGGTGATGTGCATGCGGCGACGTTGATCGGCACCCGACAACAGTAATCGTCCGCATCGTGAGCAATTGATCTCGATCACGCTTCAACCATTCATCGGTGAATTCACGTTTTTATCGGCACAATCGGCGACTGTTCTGTGCAGTACGGCGTCGCGACGTCATCCGAGCGCATGTCTGCGCACCGAACCCGCTGCCGAGGGAAATCTGAGACGCCGGTGCCGTACCTCGTCCACCATTCCCGCGTAACCTTGGCGCACCTCGCCCAAGTGGAACCACGCCCGGTGCCGTGCCTCGACATCCTTGGAATGCAGGACCATCCACCATGCCTCGGCATACGCCTCGGCGATGTGGCTCATCACCTCGCCGAGCGAGTGGGTGTGCATACGCGCGCCACTGGAACACCGCAGATTGCGGACGGCCCAGGCGTCCACCGCGACGACGACTCGATCGATTCCCGCGCGCACTTGCTCGCAGTCGAAGCCTTGTCGCCGTGCGGCCCCGACTTGCTGGAAGGGTATGAGCTCGGCATGGAGGTCGCCGAGCTCGCGTGCCCACGCAACGAGGGAGAACCGGCCGGTGAGGTGGCCGGAGATTGCGAGGAACAGCTGCTCGGGCTCCAACAGGGGCGCCGTCACGGTCGACGGCGACAGGCCGTCCGCCTGGTCGACCGTTGATATACATACGTTGGCATACATCGCTCACCTCCTCGGCCATCCAGCCTGGGGCTCTAAGGTGATGTCGCACATCGGTAGGCTTTAAGTGGGCTGCCCCCGACTACCTACGAACTCGGAGGCCGAGGCTTGTCACGGCCCGCCGGTGACCGGCACGGGTCACGGGGAGTTTGCCTGAATGATCGTGGACCGGCAGCGCCGATGTGTGAAGACTACGATTACGTCGCGTGACGATCAGAAGTCGGGATCGCGCCGGTGGCTTGCCAGCAGCCGGCGCGAACTTTGTCGGTCGTGACCGTGAACTGGAGAAGATCAGCCTCCTACTGTTGGAGCCTGCCCGGTTGGTCACCTTGACCGGGCCGGGTGGTATCGGCAAGACCCGATTGGCTGCCGAGGCTGTGCGCCGATTGACCAAAGCCAAAGGCACGCCGGTGTATTGGGTGCGATTGGCGCGGTTGGCCAGAGACTGCGATACGGCGGCCGTCGAAGAGGAGATCGCGCGGTCGGTGGTCGAGGCCGATTTCTCCGGGCGATCGGCCTGGGAGTTGCTCATCGATACCTTCGCCCGCGCCGCCGCTGCCGGACGCAGGCGGCGAATCGCGTTGGTACTGGATAACTGCGAGCATGTACTCGCAGGCGCCGCCGCCGTGGTAGCGAAATTGCTCGATGCCGTGCCCGAGCTGACCATCGTGGCGACCAGCCGTGAACCGATCGGCTGGGTCGACGAATACTTGATCACCGTTCCCTCCCTGGCCCTTCAGCACGCGGTGACCTTGTTCCGGCAGCAGGCCGACCTCACCGGGCATCCCATCGCCGGAAGCGAGCAGAACACGACGGCAGCCGAGATCTGCCGCCGCGTCGACAACCATCCCCTCTACATCCAATTGGCGGCAGCGCGACTGCGTCATCAACCGCTGTCGGTGATTCTGCGCGGGCTCACCGGCCGCGCCGACGACGCACGGTTGCGGTGGTCCCACGGTCCCCGTTTCGGTGCCGACTCGCGACATCGCGGGGTCAGCGACGTCATCGCCTGGTCGTATGAGCTGTGCACCGAGAAAGAACGCCTGCTCTTCGACCGGATGTCGGTGTTCGCTGCGGGCTGGGACACGAATCCCGACGACAACGGCAGCAACCTTTCGATCGATGTGGGTGTAGAGCTGGAAGCCATCGAGGCTGTGTGCAGTGACGACCCCGCCCTGGGCCCCGGCGAACCCGCTCGGCCCGGCGGCAGCGATATGAGGTTGACGGCCGAGGAGATCGGGGACTTGCTCGAGTCGCTTGTCGACCACTCGCTGGTGACGGCGCACATCACGCCGACAACGGTGCGGTATTCCCTGGTGGAAAGCCTTCGCGTGTACGCACAGCAGCGACTGCGCGAACGTTCGAGCCGCGAGATCGACGAGCCCGCCCAGTCGGCCGACCGTCACCTTCGCTATTACCGGGACAAAATCGCCTACGCGGCCGCGAACTGGTTTCGTTCCGACGGTGAGCAGAAGCTGGTGACCTGGGCACGGTCGGCTTGGGCCAACGTGTTGACCGCGATCGAGAACAGCCTGACCACGGGCCAGGCCGGTATCGGTCTGGAGATCTGTCTCGGGCTGATCAACTTGCGCATGCCTTTCATCAGAGGCTCGCTGCGCGGAATGCGCCAATGGACACAACGATGCCTCGACGCCACGCGCACGTCGGCCTCGGATGTCACCGGTCTTCAGATCGACGCCATGGCCGCCATCGCATGGCTTGCCCTGACCCAGGGGGATCACGACAACGCCGAGCGTGTGCTGGAGGAGTGTGTCGCCGCTTGCCTTCCGGACGCGCGGGACAGAGCGAATTGGCGCGACACCTGCGAGAAGGATATCGGCTTGCCCGCCGCCGTCGAATTCACGTGGGGGATGGAACTGCTGTTCGTGCGCCGCGACGCCCGTGCCGTTGCCGTGTTCACCCGCGCCGAAGCCAAACTGAACGATCTAGGCCACCACGGCACCGCGTCGCTGAGCGAGCTGTACGCGGCCATGTCCGCGGGCCTGCTGGGAACCGGGCAGCAGGCCCACGAGATCACCCAGCGTTTTCTCGAGGCGGCGGCTGCTTCGACGACGCGGGTGAGAGCCTGGGCCGAACACGCCCGCGAAATCGCCTTGGCCAAACACGGCGATCCCACCGAAGCGCTGGCGATCGGACGGTCCTCACTGCTGTGCCAGAAACTCGCGGGCGGCGATCAGTGGGCCACCATGTGGGGCGTGGAGTGCCGGACCTGGTCGTTGGCGCGCCTCATCACCGACTTGCTCACCACCGGCGACGAGATCGACCGTGCCGAGCTGGTCGCGCCGGCCACCGAAATAGCTCACCTGGCCGGGGGAGTCAGGACCCTTCGCACCAAGCTGGGCGTTGACATCGACAGAATGGGTCCCTTCGCAGACGAATCCGCCAAGGCCATCGCCGTCGCTCGTCAGGTACTCGGGCCCGACGCATTCGCCGCGGCTCAAGCCCGAGGATCGCGGCTACGTCCCGAACACGACGAGGTGCAGCGCGTCGCTCTGGGCACACTCACCATCGAGGAAACGCCGAGAGAAGACACCCGCGGCGCGGGCGCCACGTCACGCTGGCGGCAACTGACCACCGCCGAGCAGCAGGTCGCTGTGCTGGCGGCGGCCGGGTGGACCAACACCGCGATCGCCGCACGCCGGGGAAGTTCGGTCCGAACCATCGACGCGCAGGTCGCCGCCATCCTGCAGAAACTCGCTCTCGCCACCCGCGAGGACATCATCGAAACGGTTCCCCGCAGCGTCATCGACGAAGTCCGCGTCGAAGCGACCCGCAGGCCGCAGCGAGGCAAAGGCTGAGGGAAGATCCGCACCATGAAAACGGAAACGCGCTTTGCCCGGTGCCGTAGTGCCCACAGGTCTGGGCTTCGGAGCGATCGCGCGCCGTTCTGCACCGTTGCGTGAGGCCTGAAATACGCGCAGCGGATCTGCAATGATCGCTGCCCGGTTTGGTAATCGCGGCAAAGGTCGCCGAGAAGAATTGGTACGAAGCACAGGATCGCTCGGAAAACTGGCGGGCTGTCCACGCGATGTTATTGACTGCGAATTCGTGGATGTCGCGGCGGCTTCCATTTCCGGCCGAACGACGCCCTCTCCTGAAGCTACGGGCAACAGGATACGCACAATTCTGGGGCCGATGATCGAGGTGGCGATTCGATGACCCGCAAAGAGGCGACGGTGGCGCTCGGATCGTTGGGGGCGTGCCTGATCTCGGTCTTCATGCAGATGATCGATGTGACGATCGTCAACACCGCGCTGCCCGTCGTCACCGCGCAGCTGCGGGCGTCGCGGTCCGCGCAGCTGTGGGTGGTGGCCGGCTACTCGCTCGCGTTCGCCTGCGCGCTGCTCACCGCGGCCCGCGTCGGCGCGATCGTCGGCCGGCGTCGGATGTTCCTGTGGTCGGCGGCGGCTTTCACCGCCGCCTCGGTCTGGTGTGGATTGTCCGACACCGCGACGGAACTGGTGATCGCCCGGATCGTCCAAGGCGTGACAGGGGCGGGAATGGCGGCACAGACCATCGCCATCATCACCGCGAGCTTTCGGCGCGAGCACCATCAGTACGTCTTCGCCGTGTACGGAGCGACAGCCGGTTTCGCCGGAATGCTCGGGCCGATCCTGGGCGGCGGGCTGATCACCCTGAATCCGTTCGGGCTCGGCTGGCACGCGATCTTCCTGATGAACCTACCGCTGGGCGTGGTGGCCATCGCGCTGGCCGCGGCGTACCTGCGGTCGGGCCCGGCGACGGATCGGGACCCGCTGGATCTGCGCGGGGTCGTGGTCGCCACCGCCGCGCTGTTCCTGCTGCTGTTCGCGCTGTCGGACAGCCAACAGGCGGGCTGGCGTCCGCCGCACGGGGTGTACATCGCGGCCGCGGCGGTGCTGAGCGCGGGCTTCGTGGCCCACGAACGTGCGACGCGCCGCCGTGGCGGCCGCGCGCTGGTGCGGCTGGACCTGTTCTCCGATCGGGGGTTCGCGGTCGGATCGGCGCTGGTGACGATCTTCTTCGGTCTGTTCACCGCGTTCGTGTTCACTGTCTCGATCCTGCTGCAGGACGTGCTGCGGTTCTCGGCGTTGCGGACCGGTGTCGCCATGACACCGTTCGCCCTCGGCGCGGGTGCGGGTGCGGTGCTGTCGCCGATATTGGTGGGTCGCTGGGGGATTCGGGCGCTGTCCGCCGGTATCGCCGTCTTCGGCGGTTGCGTCGTGGTGGGGGTGGGATACCTGTACGTGGAATCGGGCGCGGTGAACCTGCCGCTGGTGGCCGGGCCGGTGTTCCTCGCGGGCTTCGGGGTCGGCGTGTTCGGGGTTCCGCTGCAGCCGCTGATGCTGGCGGAGCTGGACGATCGAGCCATGGGCGAGGCGTCGGGCTTGCTGCCCACCATCGAACAGATCGGCAATTCGGTCGGACTGGCGGTGCTCAGCGCGCTGTTCTTCCGCGCGCACACGCTGTCGGGCAGCATGATCATGCTCTCGGCCATCGCCGCCGCGGCCTTCGGCCTGGCCGCACTCACGCTCGCTCTGCCGGCCCGCGCGCGGGCGATCACGAGTCCGTGGAATTGGTCGGCCGCGAATTGACCCACGCAGCGCCCGCAGCGGCATCGGCTCCGGACGCCGTCTTGTTCCTCGCCCCGTGGATCACTAACCGTGGCAGTAGACCCGGGCGAGCACCGTGCTGTCGGGCAGCGCCTCCAAGTAGGCTTCGTTGCCGCCAGGCGGGATCGCGCGTGCGGCGGTGTGCTCGCACGGATCATCGTCGTGGTCGCAGCCCGCGTAGAAGGCGAAGCCGTCCTTGATGCCTTCGATCCACCAGCCGTCGAGAGTCAGCACGTCTGCTGATCGGACCGTGTGCACGGCGACCTCCAGCAACTCTTTCGGGCCGCCTGCGCACTGCCCGAACTCGGTGGGGAGCACGAAGCCGTCGTCCCGGGGCGAGTCGTGTATGAGACGTGGATCGTTCTCGAACCCCGGTCGCACGTAGAATCCGCGACCTTCCCCGCCACCGCGAGTCCGCCACGCGTCCCATACCCCTCGATTCGGAGGGACGTGGTACATCTCGAAGGGCGCGAGCGCCCGAGCGAGTGCGCCCATGGGTTCGTCTACCGCCTCCGGCGACAGACACACCGTCACCCAGATATGCGCCATCACCAGACCTTTCACCATGTCCGCTCCTGCACAGGCTATCGGCCGGGCACAACGCTGCGCACCGCGATTCTCTCGCCTCGGACTTGCCGAGATATCACCGGTCCGCCGATGCTCTGCCAGGCAGGGGCAGGGATGTGGTCGTGGACGAGTCCCGTTCCCGGTGCGCCAGTAGCAGGCACCCTGCCGGTCGGCACTAAGGACGTTCGAAGACCTGGACCGCCTCGGCGGGGGGCTCCTCGGGTGCGGCGGCGGTGCGGCGACGCCCGTCACGCCGTAGCCAGGACGGGGCCCACCAACTGGCGTCGCCGAGTAGGCGCATGCTCGCGGGGACCAGCAGCATGCGCAGGACCGTCGCGTCGATGAACAGCGCCGCGACCATGCCGAAGGCGATGTACTGCATCATGACCAGATCCGACCACGCGAAGGCTCCGGTCACCACCAACAGGATCAGGGCTGCGGCGGTGATGATCCAGCCCGTGCGGGCGATGCCGACGCGGACCGCCTCGGTGGTCGTCGCGCCCGCCGCCCGCGCCTCCACGATGCGGGCGAGCAGGAATATCTCGTAATCGGTCGACAAGCCGTAGATCACGGCGACGATCAGTACCAGCACCAACGCCATGATCGGCTGCGGGGTGAACTCCAGCGGCCCCGCGCCGTGGCCTTCGACGAAGATCCAGGTGAGGATGCCGAGCGTGGAACCGAGCCCGAGCAGATTCAGCACCGCGGCCTTGAGCGGCAGCACCAGTGAGCCGAAGGCCAGCACCATCAGCACGGTGGTGACGAGAAAGACGAGCACGATCATCAGCGGCATCCGGCTCAGCAGCGCCTCGACGCTGTCGCGCTGAATGGCGGGCTGCCCGCCGACCAGCACGGTCGTGCCCTTCGGCATGGGCATGGAGCGCAGATAGTCGATGGTCGCGTTCGCGTCGTGCGCATCACGCATCACGGTCGAGGTGGTGAAGACATTCGGATGCGCCGGTCCCTGCACCGCACGCGGAAACGGCGCGATGAGTCCGGGGGCCCGGCCGGCCTGCGCGACCACCGCGTCGATATCGGCGGTGTTGTGAGTGATCAGCACCAGGTCGACGGGATTGATCTGACGCAGGGGGAAGATTTGATCGAAGTGCTGCTGCGCCGTGCGCGCCGGATGCTGCGGGGGCAGGAAGCGCTCGGAGATCCCGCCGAAGGCCACGTCGCGCACCGGGGCGATCAGCACCACCAGGACGGCCACCACCGGAATCGCAACAGCCAGCGGCCTTCGCATGACCCACCCGGCGACGCGGCCCCACGGATTGTCCGGCTCGCGGTCGCTCGCCCGACGGGCGTGGAAGCGGTTGAAACCCAGCCGGTCCACGCGCCGGCCGAGCACGGCCAGCATGGCGGGTAGCAGCGTGATCGAGATCAGCGCCGCCAGCGAGACCGTCACCATCGCGCCGCAGGCGAACGAGCGCAAAAATCTCTGTGGGAACAGCAGAATGGCGCCCGCGGCTACGACCACGATGGTCGCGGAGAACACGACGGTCCGTCCGGCGGTCGCGACCGCGCGCCGTACCGCCTCGGGCACCTCGCGGCCGTCGGCCAGCTCCTCGCGGAACCGACTCACGATGAACAGACCGTAGTCGATGGCCAAGCCGAGGCCGATCATCGAGACCACCGGCGAGACGAAGGAGTTCACTTCCATGACGGTGGTCAGGGCGCGAATGATCCCCCACGCACCCAGCACGGTCAGCCCGCCGACGATGAGCGGGAGCGCGGCCGCCACAACGCCGCCGAACAAGAAGAACAACAGCACCGCCACGGCGGGAACGGCGAACAGCTCCATACGTCGCTGGTCGTGGGCCATGGTGTCGTTGAGTGCGGCCGCTACCGGCTGCCCGCCCGCGACCTCCATCTCGATGCCCGGTATGCGGAACCGGTCGGCGACCGTTCGGTAGTTGCGCATCACCTCCGTGTCGTCGTCGCCGCGAATGGCGATGGAGGCGAAGGCGTAGTCGCGGTCCTCGGAGCCGAAGATATCCGGTAGATCGAGCCCCGTGTCGGTCGGCCAGTAGGTGCCGTTGATCTTGGTGATCTGGCCCGGAAAACGTTGCGGCAGGCTGTTCAAGTGGCCGACGATCGTGGCGGCGAAGGCCGGATCATCGATCGTCTTGCCCGCGGGCGCGTGAAACAACAAGATCACATCGGCGATGTGATCGTGGCCGAACGCTTCGTCTCGGAGCCGAGCCGCGCGCGCCGATTCCGAAGTCGGATCGTCCCACCCGCTGACGCTGAGGTGATCGCCCAGCCCGAGGCCGTATACGCCGAGCGCGAGCAGTCCGGCGACGACGACCCCGATGACGGTGAATGGCCGCCGGACGAGCGTATCGGTCCAGCGCGTGAACTCGGCGAACAATGCCGCCTCCTAATCGATGACCTCATAATTCGACGAGGCTCGCAAACAGTGAAAACGTAGCAATCTCAACAGATTTCATCGACGAAGGCGTCAGGATTTCGAGATGACACAAATCGGTCTTCGCGGGATTGTGAAGTCTCCCTGAGCTCGCGACGGCCGGTGGGGTGGCCGTTACGCTGAGGCGATCGCAACTGTGCACTGTGCACACCGCATTCGTGAATCGCCGTAGCAGAATGGCGTTCAACTAGATCCGACCCGGAGGATGTGCATGTCGGATATTGCAATTGTCGGCATCGGCTGTAGATTTGCGGGCGGAATCGATTCGCCCGATACCTTTTGGGAATTCGTCCTGGACAAACGCGACGGCGTGATCGAGATGCCCGCCGATCGCTGGGACTATCGCCGTTACTACGATCCGGAACCGCGCACGCCGGGGCGCAGCTACACCAAGCACGCGGCATTCATGACGACCGACCCGTGGGAGTTCGACCCGGATTTCTTCGGCATCTCCGCCCGCGAGGCGACCGTGCTGGATCCGCAGCAGCGCTTGATGCTCGAGGTGACCTGGGAGGCGCTCGACGACGCCGGGATCGCGCGCCACGCGGCGGGTGGGTCGATCGGCGTCTACGTCGGCGGGTTCGTGGTGGACCAGTCGGTGATCGGCGTGGTCGGCCCGGCCCTGTTCCACACCGACATGCACACCCCGGCCAGCGCGTCCTACACCATGCTGTCCAACCGGATCGCTTACGCGCTCAACCTGGTCGGCCCCGCTCTCACGGTCGACACCGCGTGCTCGTCGTCGCTGGTCGCCTTTCATCTCGCCTGTCAGGCGCTCGAGAACGACGACTGCGAGGTGGCGCTCGCCGGCGGCGTGAACGTGATGCTGCAGCCGGAGACCTTCGTCCTGATGTGCAAGGGCGGCTTCCTGGCCGCGGATGGCCGCTGCAAGTCCTTCGACGCATCGGCCGACGGTTACGGCCGTGGCGAGGGCGCGGGCATGGTGGCGCTGAAGAGACTCGACGACGCCGTACGCGACGGCGACCGGATCTACGCGGTGGTCAAGGCGACCGGCTCCAACCAGGACGGCCGCACCACGGCGATCACCGTGCCCAACGCCGAATCACAGGAAACCCTCGCCCGTTCGGTATGCGAGCGCGCGGGGCTCGCGCCGGACACGATCACCTATGTCGAGGCGCACGGCACCGGCACGCTGGTCGGTGATCCCGTGGAGTTGCGCGCACTGGGCCGTGTGTTCGGCGCGCCGGCGGGGCGCACGCGCTCGCTGGGCGTCGGCTCGGTGAAGTCGACACTCGGGCACACCGAGGCCGCGGCCGGTATCGCCAGCGTGATCAAGTCGGCGCTGGCGATCCACCATCGCACCATTCCGCCGCAGGGCTGGCTCGACAAACCCAATCCCGACATTCCGTTCGACGAGTTGGGATTGCACGTCCAACTCGAGGCGGAGACGCTGCCCGACGACGCCGAGCCGATGACGATCGCGGTCAACGGCTTCGGCTACGGCGGCACCAACGCCCACACCATCCTCCGGGAGTTCCGGCAGGTTCCCACCCAACCGGCCACGCCGCCCCGGCATTTCGGCATCCTGCCGATCTCGGCACGCAGCGGCGGCGCGGCACGCGCGCTCGCCGACCGGTTCGGCGACCTGATCACCGCGGGCGCCGACCCGGACCGGCTGGCCGAGGCCGCCTGGACGCGCATGGCGCACCATCAGTACCGCACGGGCATGCTCGTCGGCGACACCGCCGAGCTGGTCGGGGACCTGCGCCGGTTCGCGGCGGGAGAGGGCCGCGACGCCGCGCGGACGATCGTGGCGCGGACGGCCGAACCGGTGTTCGTGTTTTCCGGCATGGGCCCGCAGTGGTGGGGAATGGCGCGCGAACTACTCGGCGGCGAAGGCGTATTCGCCGACGTGGCCGAGACGGTCGACGCGGAGTTCCGTTCGATCGCGGGCTGGTCGATCATCGAGGAGCTGCTGCGGCCCGAGGAAGAGTCCCGGGTCACCAGCACCGAGGTGGCGCAGCCGGCCAATTTCCTCGTGCAGGTGGCGTTGGCGCGTGAGCTGGCCGAGTACGGCATCCGGCCCGCGGCAGTGGTCGGGCACAGCGTCGGTGAGGTGTCGGCGGCCTACGTGAGCGGCGTGTTGTCGCTGCACGACGCGGTGCTGGTGGCTTATCACCGGGCCCGTTTGCAGGCGACGACCGCCGGATCGGGTGGCATGCTCGCGGTCGGGATGTCGCCCGAACAGGCCCGTGAACTCGTCGGCGACGACCCGCGGGTGGACGTCGCCGCCATCAACAGCGCGAGCTCGCTGACCTTGTCCGGCGACGTCGACCGCCTGGACGAATTCGCCGAAAAGCTCACCGAGGACGGCATTTTTGCACGCCGGCTACGCGTCGAGGTGCCATATCACAGCCGGTTGATGGACCCCATCCTCGACGAGCTGCGCGAGGCGCTGGCCGAGCTGAAGCCGATGACGCCGACCGTGCCGCTGTACTCCTCGGTCACCGGCGAGCCGGTTGCGGGCCCCGACTGGGACGCCGAGTACTGGTGCGCGAACGTGCGACAGCCCGTCCGGTTCGCCGACGCGGTCACGAAACTGATCGGCGCGGACAGCCGCGTCTTCCTGGAGGTCGGCCCGCACCCGGTGCTGTCGGGCAACATCCGGGAGACGCTGCTGGGCGCGGACGTCAACGGCACGACGGTGGCGACACTGGATCGTAAGCAACCGGATTCGGTGAGCATCCGCCGCACCCTCATCGGGCTCTACGGCGCGGGCGTGCTCGATCTCGACGAGCTGTTCCCGGCGCATTCCGCCACCCCGCACGTGCCGCTGCCGCGCTATCCGTGGCAGCGCACGCGGCTTCACTCGGCGCTGCCGCTGTTCGAGCAAGCGCGGTTGGGTACCCCCGGCGCCTACACCATGCTCGGCGATCCCGACGTCGAGGGCAGGCCGGACTGGCTGCTACAGGTCGGCACCGAGCTGCTGCCGTGGCTGGCCGACCATGTCGTCAACGGCGTCAAGATCATGCCGGGCGCGGCCTACCTGGATGCCGCGCTGAGCGCCACGGCCACCCGCTTGGGTGTCGAACGCGTTGCGCTGGAACAGGTTCGGTTCGTGGCCCCGCTGATCATGGCCGCGCCGGACGTGCCGCTGGTGGCGCTGACCATCGAGGAGGCCAGCGGCCGCTTCATGATCCGATCGCGATCGGCGACGGGGACGGCGTGGACGGTGCACGCGTTCGGCCGCACGCTGACCGGCAGTTACAAGCCTACGAAGGTCACGGTGCCCACCCTGGACGTCGGTCTCGACATCGACCCGCAGATGTTCTACAGCGGCCTGGCCGCGGCGGGGCTGCAGTACGGTCCGGCCTTCCGCCGCGTCACCTCCGTGCGCGTGGGCGCGGAGGCGGTGGTGGCCACCGTCGACGGCACCATCGCCGCGGACGCCGGACACCTCGCCCATCCCGCGGTGGTCGACGCCGCGATGCAGTCGGCGGCCCTGCTGTTCGCCGACGCCCGGATCGATGTGGGCACGCTGGTGCCGGTCGGTGTCGCGGCGGTACGGCTGGTCGCACCGCTGCCCGAGCGGATCACCGTCGTCGCGCGTCGTGATCCCCGCGCCCGGCTGCGCGCCGATGTGGATCTGCTCGACGGCGAACACAACCTCGTGATGCGGTTGAGCGGCCTGCAGATCGGTGCGCTCGCGCCGGGCCAGGATCCGCTGCACCGGATGGTCGACTTCTACTACGCCGAGACGTTGGAACAGCGCGATCCCATCGATCCCGCGACCCTGCCGCAGGATTCGGTGACCACCGTGATCGTCGCGCTGGGCGGTAACTGCCGCCGTGCGGGGCAACTGGCCGCCGCGCTGCCGGGCTCTCGGCTGTACGTGGCCGCGGTGGCGGGCCGTGCACTCGCCTCCGATCTGGCCGCGACACTGGCGGCCGCCAAGGCGGAGGGCGCCGACCGGCTGCACGTCTGCGTGGTCGCGGGAACCGTCGAGGACGATGTCGCCGACCTGTGGGCCCTGGAGCGGATCGCGGTCGCCCTCGACGAGTTCGTCCACCCCGACACCACCGAACAGGGGCCCGAGAGCGTCTTCGGTGAGGGGTGGTGCCATGCCACCTTGGTGACCGAGCGGGCGTTCGCGTTGCCGGACAGTCCGGTCCCGCCGGACTCGAGTCATGCCGCGCTGGCCGGTGCGCGCCGGGTGCTGCTCAACGAGCAGTCGGCGCTGCGCTGGCGGCTGATCGACGCGGAACCCGACACCCAGATCGCCGATCTGATCGCGGAACTGGCCGTGCCGGGCGCGTTCTGGAACGACAATCTCGACGAGGTCGTGCTGCGCGCGGGCAAGCGCTGGGTCCCGCTGGTGATCAAACCGCTGCAAGAGCGCCTCGACGCCCTCGACACCGCCGAACCGCTCACCGACCCGGAAGCCAACTTCACGCTGGAGCTGCCCCGGACACGCCTGCTGTCGGCGTTGGCGTGGCGGCGATGCCCGCGCCCCGAACCCGGACCGGGCCAGGTCGAGGTGCGGATGAAGATCATCGGCCTCAACTACAAGGATCCGCTCAAAGTCATCGGCCTGCTCGGCGAGCGTGAGCTCGCGCCCACCTATTTCGGCACTGTGCCGGGGATGGAGGGCGTCGGTGAGGTGGTGCGCGTGGGCGATGGGATCACCGACCTCGCGGCGGGCGATCTGGTCGCGGTCGCCGCCAAAGGCATGATGCAGCGCTACGTCGTCGTCGACCGGCAGCTGACGATCCCGCTGCCCGCCGACGCCGATCCCGCCTACTGCACCAGCACCATCGCCTTCGGCACGGCCGAGTACGCGCTGCTGGATCTGGCCCGGCTGGAACCGGGCGAGACGGTGCTGATCCACGGGGCCGCGGGCGGCGTCGGCACGGCCGCGATCCAGGTGGCCAAGGATCGCGGGGCGCGCATCATCGGCACCGCGAGTACGGACGAGCGCCGCGCCCACGTGCTCGCTCTCGGCGCCGATCACGCGATCGACTCGCGTTCGCTCAACTTCGTCGACGACGTAATGGAGCTGACCGGCGGCAAAGGTGTGGAGGTCGTGCTCAGCAGCGCGCCGGGAGAGATCTTGCGCCAGAACTTCAACGCGGTAGCGGAATTCGGCCGCATCGTCGAGGTGGGCAAGGCCGACATCTACACCGGTGGCCTGCTCGAGCTGGCCAACTTCGACAAGAACCTGGCGTACTTCTCCATGGATTTGGACCGCCTGGTCGCCGTCGACGCGCAGCGGCTGGCCAAGCTGCTGCAGCGGGTCTACGAGAAGGTGCTCGCGGGCACCTACCAGCCGCTGCCCTACCGGCTGTTCGAGACCGACGAGGTGGGCAGGGCCTTCGAGGAGACCATCCGCTCGACCGGGCTGGCGCGAATCGCGCTGCGTATGGATTCGTCCACGGCCGCGGTGCGGCCGTACCTGCCGGAGATCGAGATAGACAGCGCCGCGAGCTATCTCGTGACCGGCGGGTTCGGTGGGTTCGGGATGGCCATCGGGCGCTGGCTGGTGCTGCGCGGGGCGCGGCGGGTGGTGCTGCTCGGCCGCGGCGGCGCGAGCACAGCGGAGGCGCGCAGGCAGCTCGAGGCGTGGCGGACCATCGGTGTCGACGTGGTCGAGGAGCGTGCCGATGTGACCGACCCGGAGGCCGTCGCCGCGATCGTGGCGCGGTCCCACAGTTCGGAGCACCCGCTGCGCGGGGTGTTCCACGCGGCGGGCTCGGTGGCCGACAACCGCTTGGCGGCAATGTCGTTCGAGGAGCTGGCCACGGTCTACCGACCGAAGGTGCACGGCGCTCGGGTACTGCACCAGGCCGTGGCCGAGGCGGGGATCCGGCTGGACATGTTCGTGCTGTGCTCCTCGGGCGGTTCGATGTACGGCATCTACGGCCAGTACAACTACTGCGCGGCCAACGTGGCGGTGGAGTCGCTGGCCGAGGAATGGTCCCGGGCGGGCGAGCGGGCGCTGTGCGTCGGCTGGGGTCATCTGTCGGGCGCGACCGGTGGTATGGCCGCCGACGAGACGGCCCTCAAGTATCTCGATCTGGTTGGCTTCGATCCGATCGACATGGCCGACGCCACCGCGTACCTGGAGCAGACCCTGCGCCTGGGGGTGGCCCGGGCGGCGATCATTCCGACCGACTGGGCCAAGCTGACCGGCACCTTCCCGCAGCTGACCCGCACCGGCCGCACGAGCGCGCTCGCGCAGGCCTCCGCCAAGGACACCTCCGAACTGGCCCGGCTGCGAGCCGAGGTGGCCGCGATCGAGGACAGCAAGCGCGGGGCCTTCGTCGCCCGCAAGATGGCCGAGGAACTGGCCGTCGTCATGGGTGTGCCCGTCGAGTCCATCGACATGACCGTTCCGGTGCCCGAACTCGGGCTGGATTCGCTGATGGCGGTGGAGCTCGGGGCGCGGGTCACCAAGACCCTCGGTATCGACCTGATGTCGCTGCAGATGGGCCGGTCGTTCAGCCTGGAGCAGGCCGGCCCGAAGGTGGCGGAGCTGATCCTGGCCGCGGATACCGGTCAGGCGCAGTCGGCGCCGGACCCGGCCACGCCGATGTCCGAGCCGACGGCTTCGAACGGTCTCGCGGCCGAACCGGTTCTGGCGATGGCATCGGCCGAGGCCAGGCCGTGACCACCCACCGTCGTCGAATCGAGGTATCCCCGTGGTCGGTTTCGGGCTGATCGATGAATGGGAGCCGGGGCCCGGCCGGCTGGTCAGCTGGGCGGCGTCACCGGAGTCGGTGGCGCGCGCCCGGCGGGCGCCGGTTCACCCGGCCCCGCCCTCGCACCAGCAGGAGCAGTATCTCCGGCTCGCCGACCGGCACGCGGAGGCGGATTTCCGGTACTCGGGCCTGTGCCTGGTGACCGCGGAGATCCCGACCGGCGATCTCGACTTGGACGCGATGACGCGGGCGGTCAACGCGTTCCTGTTGCGCCACGACACCTTCCGGACCTGGTTCCGGGTTGACTCCGCGGGTGCGATCGAGCGTCATCTCGTACCCGCGGAGGACGTCGAGTTCGTGCCGGTCGATTACGGCCGCGTCGACGAGGCGCGGGCCATCCGCGATCATGTCCAGAAGACGACGCCAGGGCCCTTCGACTGGGACTGCTTCACCTTCGGGGCGATCGAGCGCGAGGATTCGACCACGGTCTACCTGGCGGTCGATCATCTGCACACCGACGGATTCGGCCAGTATCTGTCCGGATTCGACCTCGCACTGCTGTATCTGCGGGAGGTGTGGGAAGACGTCGGCCTGCTGGCCCCCGCGGCCAGCTATCTCGACTACTGCATCGCCGAGCGGGAGTACACGGGCCGGATGACGCTCGCCTCGCCAGGCGTGCGCAAGTGGCTGGAGCTCATCCGCGGCAACGACGGCGAACTACCCTCGTTCCCCTTGGATCTGGGCAGGCGCACCGATGTGTACAACCGCAGCGCCCACCGCACGGTCACCCTGTTCGACGAGCACACCGCGCTGCGATTCGAGCGGGTCTGCCGCGACAACGGCGCGGAATTCGTCGGTGGCATCTTCGCCGCGGCGGCGCTGGCCGAGCGTGAGCTCATCGGTGCCGACTACTACTTCGGCATGACGCCCGTCAGCACCCGCAGCACCGCCGCGGAACGCGCGTCGGTCGGCTGGTACGTGACGCTGCTGCCGGTGACCTTTCCGATCGGCGCCACCACCACCTTCGCGCGCGCCGCGACCATCGCGCAGCACGCCTACGAGAACGGACTACGGCTGGCCCCCACCTCGTTCCAGCGCGTGGTGGAACTGCTGCCCGCGGACTCCGATCTCGACCTGAAACCGGGCTGGTCCACGCCGATGATCTCGTACGTGGACGCCAGGGAGCTGCTCGGCAACGAGTTGTTCGACCTCGCGTCGTGCGGGCTGTACGCCAATCGCGCCGCCTCCGAGCAGGTGCTGATCTGGATCAACCGGCTGGCGTCGGAAACCACGCTGAGCGTCATCTATCCGGACACACCGGTGGCGCACGGCTCCGTCGAACGCTATGTGGCCACGCTGCGAGCGGTGTTCACGGCGGCGGCCGCGGACACCCACTAGAGGAGGATTGATGGACAACGCTTTTCGTGACCCGGGAATCCCGGACGGAGAGAAGTCCGTCTACACCGTCACCATCGCCGATCGGCCGTCGAAGCTCGACGTGGTCAGCGTGGTCGCCCATGACGGCGACGGTTACCGCTCGACGCTCGAGGCGGGCCTGGGACACGGGATTTTCGCGATGACCATCGAGCAGCGGTTCCAGCGCTCCGGCGATCGGCTGCAGGCCGAGCACTACCGCGCCGAGACTCGCTCGGGCACAACGGTGGTCTCACGTGAGGAGGCCAACTTCCTCGATACCGTCCACCTTCGATTCGGCGGCGGGATCGCACCCTTTCCCGCCAACGTGATGCCGCTGGCCGCTGGCCTGACGCTGCTGCGTGGCCTGGACTTCACCGAGGGCGCCGAGGAGTGCGTGGATCTGTGGCTGGCCTTCTCGGTGCACGTTCCGCTCGGGGCCAAGGTGGAGCAGCGCACCGTCGTCGAGGTTCCGGCCGGGCGCGTCAGCAGCTGGCAGGTCCGGCTGCGGCCGCGGTTGTCCGGACTGAACACCATGGTGGAGAAGGTGGTCGGCGGGTTCCTGCCGCCCGCGGTGGCGCACTTCGAGACGGCTGCGCCGCACCGGCTGGTCCGGCTCGGCTTCCCGACCGGGCCGATGCCGTGGGATCCGCGTGGAGTGATGGAACTGGTCGCTTAGGCCGGTCGGCTCAGCGGCCCCGTGCGGTCCCACGCCGTCGTGGTCCCGGGCCCGAGTACCGCCGGTAGCACACCGGCGAAGCCCCGTTCCCTGACCCGGAGGGTAGGTGGACACACAGGGCCACGCCGGTCGGCAGAGCCGGTCAGCGCGTGGCCGACGCGCGTTCTCGGATCCGGTCGACGGTGGCCGCAACGACGCGGCGGCGGCGCGGGGACCACCAGTTGGCCGGGCCCATCAGCTGCACCAGGGCCGGTACCAGGAGCATCCGGACCAGAGTGGCGTCCACGACGAGCGCGATGATCATGCCGAGGCCGAGGAAACGCATGGGGGTGAGCGGCGACAGGGTGAACGCGCCGGTGACGATCACCAGGAGAGTGGCCGCCGCGGTGATCACTCGCGCGGTCTTGACCGTGCCCGCGCGTACCGCCGCCGCGGTGTCGGCGCCCGCCTCGTGCGCTTCGACCATGCGTGAGAGCAGGAACACCTCGTAGTCGGTGGAGAGCCCGAAGACGACCGCGATGATCAGTACCAGCATGCCCGCGGTGATCGGGCCGGTGCTCACGCCGAGCAGGCCCGACAGATGCCCGCCGCAGAAGATCCAGGTGAGCACGCCGAACGTGGCGGCGAGGCTCAGGAACGCGAGAACCACGGCCTTGAGCGGCAGTACGATCGAGCGGAACGCGACGGACAGCAGCACCACCGTCGCGGTGACCATGACGAGGATCATCCAGGGCATGGCCGCGACGATGGAGCGCACGCTGTCCACGGTGGCCGCGGTGTCGCCGCCGATCCACAAGACGGTGCCGTCCGGTGGAGTCAGGCCGCGCATGCCGCGCACCGTGGCAGTGGCAGCTTCGGTGCGGTCGGTGTAGCGCAGGAACGCGTGGAAGACGACGAAGTCCTCGGCGCGACCCACTTGAACGACCTGCCGCACCCCGTCGACCTCGCCGAGCGCCGCCGCGGCCGCGTCGACGGCGGCCGACTGCGGCGGCCCGTCTGTGCCGTGCAGCACGGCGGTTACGCCGCTACCTGCCGCGGGGAACTGCGCGGTGAGTTCTTCGACGGTGACGCGCATGGGGTTGCCCGGGGGCAACGCCCGATGGTCTATGTCGCCCAGCCGCAGACCGGCCAGCGGCGCCGCGAAGACCAGCAGGACGGCGCCGACCACCACGGTCACCAGACCCGGCCGCCGCAGCACCCGATCGACCAGGCCGCCCCAGAACCGGTCGCTGCGTTCGATCGCCCGCGCGGTGCCGATACGCGCGCCGAACAGGGCCAGCAATGCGGGCAGCACGGTGAGCGAGATCCCGGCGGCCAGCGCCACCGCGGTGATCGCGCCGATGCCGAGCGACCGCAACACCGCCTGCGGGAAGACGAACGTCCCGGCGAACGCGCAGACCAGCAGCAGCGCCGAGAACGCGACGGTACGGCCGGCGGTCGCGTAGGTGCGTGCGATCGCGGACCGCACCTCGTGCCCGTCGGCGACTTCCTCACGGAACCGGGTCACCAGGAACAGCCCGTAGTCGATGGCCATTCCGAGGCCGAGCAGTGAGGCGATGTTCATCGCGAACGTGCTCACTTCGGTGAGCTCCGCGAGCACCCGGATGGCGCCCATCGCGCCGAGCACCGTCAAGCCGCCGACCACCACCGGGAAGGACGCGGCGATGAGCCCGCCGAAGACCAGCACCAGAATGAGCAGCGTCAGCGGCAGGGAGACCGATTCCGCCCGCAGGAGATCGTGCTGGGACTGCGCGTTGATCTCGGTGGAGATGGCGCTGTAGCCGGACAGGTCGGTCGGCACACCCGGCACCCGGAGCTGCGGCTCGATCGCCGGGTACGCGCTGACTCGCCGGTTGGCGTCACCGGCGAGGTACACCACGGCGAGTGCGTGCCGGTTGTCCGCCGAACGCAGGAATTGCTTGCGGGCGATTCCGGCGTTCCAATAGGTTTCGATCGGCCGTTGCAGCATCGCCGCGTCGATCCGTGCGAGCGATTCCCGCACACGAGGCCCGATGTCGTCGAGGGTCTGGCCCTCCGGCGCGGTGTATCGCACGACCACGTCGGGATTCTGCGGTCCGAAGTGGTCGCTCACGAGCCGATCCACGTGCGCGGACTCGCTGCCGGGATCGATGAACCCGGCCGCCGTGACCTTCTCGGACGCTCCGATCCCCAGCAGGCCGGACAGCAGCATCACGCCGGTCCGGTCACGATGGCCAGCACCGCTTTCGGCCGCGCGAGGACGATCCGGGCGAGCGCGTTCATCGCACGGCCGTATCGTGCGGCGCGAGGTCGGCTTCCAGCCGCGCGGTGATCTTGTCCAGCAGCGCCTCCAGCCGCGGCTCGATGCCCGCGCCGTTGCGGCAGGAGACGGTCAGCTCCAGTTTCCCGCGCGCCTGGACCATGGCGAACAGCAGCGGCATCGCGCCGCTGTGCTGCGGCAGCGCCCGCATGGTGGTCGGCGTCCAGCCGGGGACGGCCATCTCGTCGAGATCGACCGCGCCCATGTGGGAGACGGTGGCCGACACCATGTTCCGGTTCAGCCGTGCCCCGAGCCAGTTGCTGCCGCGCAGTATCCCGCGGATCACAGCGGCCGGGAACATCGACAGCTTGCCGTTGTCCAACTCGTTCAGTTCCCGTTTCTCCCGCAGCCCGGTACGCATCCGCGCGCTGATCGTCTCCCAGCTCTCGCCGGGGGAGACGTCGAGGAACAGCGGCAGCGCCAGGTTCGCGGTGGAGCGCAGCGCGGGATCGTGCCTGCGCAGATCGACCGGGATCATGAAGCGCGATCTCGCGCCGGATTCGGCGGCCAGGACCGCCGCGACGCGTGCGACGATGCCCTTCCCGGAAGCCTCGATGGTGCGGTGGCGCAGCAGCCAGCGCGGGCCCGCCGGATTCTGGCGGCCGCGGCCGGTCGGCGCCGGGAACCTCGGCAGGACCAAAGTCGGTTTGCCCGGCGCGCCGATCCGGGCCACCAACTCGGCGTCGGCGATCGGGTCGGCCGCGCCGAGGGGCGGATGCCCGCGCAAGGCGCGGAATACGTCGTCCACCCACATCCGCAAACCCATGCCGTCCATCACGCCGTGGAAGGCGCGGAACAGGACGGTGGTCTGCGCGCCGGTGAGCAGCAGCACCTCGGTGGTCCGCTCCGGCGTGGGACCGATCGGGCTGTCGAGCACCGCGTCGTGCTCCAAGGCGTCGTAGTTCAGCGACCATCCCGGCACGACGCGCACGCTCGCGCCCAGACCGCTGTCCACCCAGTCGCCGCCGTCGCGGACCAGGCGGGCGCCGGGTGTGGCCGCCGAGGCCACGTCGACGGCCCGCTGCAGCGCGGCCGGGTCCAGGCTGCCGTCGCCGTGGACGGCGAGGTGCATGACGAACGGTGGGGTCACCCTCCGCGTGGAGAAATAGAGGTGTTCGGTGGGAGTGATCTTCCGACGGAAGACAGAGGCGTTGCTCATGCTGATCTCCGGGGCCGATGTGGTGTTCAGCGCACATTCCGGGTGAGTTCGACCGCCCCGCCCTGGGTTTCCAGCCAGGCGAGGAAGGCGGTCAGTCCGCTGTCGCGGTCCACGACCGGCCGATAGCCGAAATCGCGCGCGGCGGCGGTGGTGTCATATGTGGCGCTGCGGGTCAAGAGGGCGACCGTGTAGCGCGACAGCGGTGGTGACCAGCGGGTCGCGATGGCCGGAATACGCCAGATCGTCTCGATGACGCGCACCGCCGCGTTGATCACCCGCGGGTGGGGTCTCCTGGTCGGCGGCTGGTATCCCAGCCGGGTGGCCACCTCGCCGAGGAATCCCCAGACGTCGGTCTTCTCGGCGTCGGCGACGAAGTACGCTTTGCCGCCGACCGCGTCCGAAGCGGCCGCCTTCACACAGGCGTCGACGACGTTGTCCACGTGGCACAGCGAGGCGTACACGGTGCGACCGAAGGACAGATCCGGCAGCGTCCCCGCTCCGGTCCGGCCGAGCAGCCGCACGATGGGACCGGTCCGGTCGCCCGCGCCCCAGATCGCGCGCGGGCGCAGGGCGCAGGTGCGGAACCCTTCGGTGTCGGCGGCCAGTACCGCGCGCTCCGCCGCGGCTTTGGTCTCGGCATACAGGTTCAGGTAGCGCCGCGGGTACGGCACCGATTCGTCGACGTCGAGCTGGTCGCCGCCGTAGTAGTCCATCATCGCGCTCGGGCTGGAGATGAACACGAATCGCGCCGTCCCGCCGCGCCGGGCCGCCTCGAGCAGTCGCTCGGTGGCCCGGACGTTCTCGTTCCAGAACTGTTGCCGGGTGCCGCGCTCGTCCACGCGGGCCGCGCTGTGGAACACGATGTCGACCCCGCGGGTCGCTTGCTCGAGCGAAGCGGGATCGGTCAGGTCGCCGTAGACGAGCTGGACCTTGTCGACGTCGGCGCCGAGGTCGTTCAGGTTGCTGGTGCGGCGCACCAGGATCGAGACGTCGTGCTCACCGTCGCGCACCAGCCTGCGCACGAGTGCGCCGCCCAGAAATCCGGACGCGCCGGTCACCAGGACTTTGCTCATTGCCCCTCCTCCTTGCCGGGTTGGGTTCGCCACCAGGTCAGGCCGAAGATCTGTGTCAGGACCGCCGTCGCGAACCGGCTGCGGCCGGAGCCCTCGGCGGCGCGAAGGGCCACCGGAATCTGCGCCGCGTGCACGACGACGCTGAGGAAAGCGTCGATCCACCAGACGGTGCGCAGGATCCGGTTGTCCGGGATACGGTCGGTCGCCGCGGCGAGCACGCCCCCGGCCAGATACAGCCACCCGAGTACGGGAATCGCTCGTATTACTGTCGTTTTCGTCATCAGTCGTCCGTTCCGAGCTGCCGGGCCGCCCACACCGTGAGCTGCTCGCGCCCGATCTTGGCGTTGTGCCGGATGTCGACGGGGAAGGACGGGTGGACCAAGAAGTCGGCGATCGTCCTGGTGAGGTCGAACCGCGCCCCGTGGGCCCGCAGCGCGACTTCGACGAGGTCGGTGTCCGCGCCGGGCTTCGGTTCGACGCAGAGCACCGGTCGCTGCGCTCCACGCGCCCCGATCCCGACCAGCGCCGTGCGGGCCACGCCCGCGACGGTGTTGAAGATCTGCTCCACCTGGACGGTGAACATGGGTCCGTGCGCCGTCACCACGCGCTGGCTCTTGCGTCCGCAGAACCAGATCCGCCCTTGGTCATCGATCCACGCGAGATCGCCGGTGCGGTGCCAGATCCGGTCGCCGTCGACGATCTTGCCCAGGGTGTTCGCCTGCTCCGGCCAGTGGTAGCTGGTGCTGACGTTCGGCCCGGCGACCACGAGTTCGCCGATCCCGCCGGTGTTCTCCAGCTCGCCGGCGAGTTCCTCGGCCCGCGCCCACGTCGGTATGGCGTCGTCGGTGATGGCGACGATGCGCGCCCGCACCTGGTGGGAGGGCCTGCCGATGCATGTTCCCGCGCCGCGGTGTGCCCGTTCCACCAATCCGTTCAGCAGTTCCCGGGACTCGATGGTGGACATCGGCAGCGCCTCGGTGGATCCGTACCCCGCGACGATCTTCGCGTCCTCATGGAGTACCGCACGCAGTCCGGCGATGCACCAGTCCGGCACCGGCGCACCGCCGGAGTAGACGCTGTCCAGCGACTGCAGTGCGGCCGGGTGGGCGCGCAGATACTCCAGCAACGGGATCAGCACGGCGGGGGAGGCGAACATGGTTCGCACCCCGAACCTCTCGATCGCGTCGACGACGTGCGCGGGATCGGTCGCGCCCACCTTGCTCGGGATCAGCGGCGGCAGCACGCATCGCGAGCCGAGCAGCAGATCCAGCACGCCGACCAGCGGAAGGGTGATCAGCGAGGCCTCCGGCGCGACCTCCGCCCGCGCCAGGTGCACCTGCTCCACCATCGCGGCCAGGTTGCCGTGCGTCAGCCGCACGGCCTTGGCCGGGCCGGTGCTGCCGGTGGTGAACGCGATGAGCAGCAGGTCGTCCTCGGCGGCCGGGCGTACCCCGGTGACCGCGCCGGTGGGGGTGCGGCCCCAGTCCCGCAGCGACTCGCCGCGCCAGAACCAGCGCCTGCCGACCGTGACCGTGGTGCGGACGGTGCGGAAGCCGTGCCGGAACAGCACGCGCAGCGCGTGCGCCTGCGGGATGCCGATGAACGCCTCGGCGTCCACGGCGCGCAGGCAGCGCAGCATCTTCCGCACGCCCATGCCCGGGTCGATCACGACCGCCACCGCTCCGAGTTTGAGCAGGCCGAACATGATCGCGTACAGCTCCGGGCTCGGCAGCACCAGCACGATGGTGCGGGTCCCGGTGCCGACACCCGACGCGGCGAGCCGCTGGGCGATGGTGTCCGACCACGCGTCCAGCTCGCCATAGGTCAGGTGCCGGTAGGCCGGCAGGCCATCGAGGTCGATCCCATCCGCGTAGCGCACGGCCACACGGGTGGGGTCGGTGCGGACGACCGCACGAAACCGATCGATGGCCTGCCAGTAGGTTCCCGTTGTCACGCAGGCGCCCCGGCGAAGACGGGCAACCGGTAGAGCACCGCCGCCGCCGCCGGACCCGCGCCCGCCGCGACGAACAGCACTTGGCGGTACTCGGCGAGCCCGTCGTCCACGATCGCCGAGTCGTAGGCCGCGGTGAGCGCGGCCGTGTGCGGGTCGCCGTCACGCAGATCCGGTAGGCGGACCGATCGCTGGTCGATGCCGAGGGCGGCGGCCAGCTTCTTCGGGAACTCCGGGCTCGGCGTCGACGCGATCAGCGCGATCTCGCTCAGCGAGGCGTGGTCCGATTCGGCGAGCGCTCGGCGCGCGGCGCCGAGAGCCACCTCGAGTAGGCGGTCCTCGAAGCCGGGCTCCCGCTCCACGGTGATCAGGCTGCGGCCGCGGTCGCCCATCGTCGAAATGTCGAGATAGCCCTCGACCGCCGGCGTGCCCTCACCCTTCACGGTGTGCACCGTGCCGAAGCCGTCCGGTTCGTCGGTGCGCTCCAGCAGCAGCGCCGCGCCGCAGGTGGAGTACGGGAACTCGTCGTCGGCGACCGAGCGGGTCATCGACGGATGGGTGTCGCCGGACACGATCAGCACGTGCTCGGCGCTACCGGTCTCCAGGACCGAGGTGGCGACCTGGATCGCGTTGACGACACCGATCGCCCCGTTCATCAGATCGAACGAGAAGGTCCTCGGGTCGTCTTTGGCGTATTCCAGGCCGATCCCGGCCGCCTTCTGGATCAGCGCCGACACCGCGGGTTCGACGGTATTCGAATCGCGGAAGATGCCCGCGTTGATCAGTAGGCCGACCTGATCGGAACGAATTCCGGCGCGCTCCAGACTCTGCCTGGCAGCGCGGGTGGTGTGCTCGACGATGCTGTAGGTGTCGTCGGATCGGCTGATGCCGGTGGACTTGATGCGCACGCTCATGACTGACCTCAGACCTTCAGCGACGAGATGGTGGTGGACACGAACCCGGTGACGATGCCGGAGGCCGCGGGCACCAGCAGCAACTTCGATCCCGCGGGGAGGTTCTGCTGGCTGAGCTGATCGTGCAGGACGATGAAATGCGAAGTGGTGGAAGTGTTTCCGTACTTCTCGATGACCCGCAGATCCGGCGGCATCGGGCTACCGAACTCCCGTTCGGCGATGGCGTTCATCCACGGAATGGCGGCGGCGCCGAACTGGTGGTGGATGACGTAGTCGAACTTCTCGTCGGCGAAGGTCTTGCCCCGCGCCTCGAGGAATTTACGCTGAGTATTGGTGCCGAGCAGGAAGCGGTCCTCATTGTGCATCCGGCGGTTGTCGGTGTACATCGCGACGCCCTGGGATTTGTCGCTCGGCATGCCGAGGCACAGGTGCGCGTACTCCGCGGCGGTCATCATCTCGATGTAATGGATAACGTCGTTTTCATCGACGGCCTCGTCCAAAACGATCGCGCATCCGGAGTCGCCGACGGTCAACGCCGCAAACTGCGGATCGTATTTCTCGGAAATCTCGCGGACCGCGGTGTCGGCAATTTCGGTAATCGCCTCGCCGCTGACAACGAGTCCGTTCCGGACGGCGCCGGATCGGATCATCCGGTCCAGGATGTAAGTACCGGTGAGCATTCCGGCGCAGGCATTGGAAATGTCGAACACAATGGCGTTCTTAGCGCCGATAAGACGGCTGATCGACATGGCGAACGAGGGCTCCATATACATGCGGGTGGCATGCTTGCCTCGCGAGATCGAGGTGGAGATGATCACGTCGATGTCCTCTGGACCGTACTGTGACCTGGACAGACAGTCCTCGACAGCCTTCATCGCCAGAGTGAAGGAGTCTTCGTAACTTTGCGGTCGAGTATCGCGCACCCGGCGTTCACGAACGCCGGTGATTTTCTCCAGATCGAACGAAGGGGGTTCCTTCATCCGGGACAGCAGCTCCTCGGTGGTAACGACAGTCGAGGGCAGATAGGCGCCGATGGATTCGAAGCGAGAATGGGGAGACACGAGCGCTCCTGAAATCGTTGACATATACGGTTCCGGATCGACTCTGATCGTCGGTGCATTGAACACTACCCGACAGTAACAACAAATGGCTATATCCCGCGCCAGCCATGTCTCTGAGACGGGAATCACTCGCGCGGGTATCTGTTTCGTGAGGTATCACTAACCGGTGACACCCTGGCTATGGCGTTCGCAGTATTGCGATGTGAGTGGCCGTTTCGGTTTGTCGCGGGTTTTCGGGTCCGAAGCGCGGCCGGCCGCCTCGGGTGGGTCGATGCATCGCTTTCGGAATGGCAACTGATCGGCTATTGCCGAATGGTGGCAATTCGTGAGGTGGCGGTGGGTTGGGCCCCTCGATGGATGTGAGTGACCTCACTGCGAATCATGCAGGGCTGACCGGTCGGTATCGCGTCGGCGTGTGCCTCTCATGCGGACTGACCGAACAGTGTTGTGGTGGAAGCGAACTCGCGAGATTCGGTTGATCCGTACTCGCGCCGGCCGTTCGACCCGGGCATCGCGGTGGACCGAACTGCTCCGAAGGAGCTGGGCGGCTACCGATCCGAACCGTCGCTGGGCGCGGCTCGAGGCGTGTCTAAGCCTCTGTGCTCAGCGAGGAGCGGGCCGTGGCGATCCGTTCGATGACGTCGGCGGCGTGCGCGTCGAAACGTTCCCGCGAGACAGGGATTTCACCGTCGAGCCAGGGGCGGTACAGATAGGCGAGCGCGCCGAAGATGGCGCTGGCGTTGAGCGCGTGGTCGTGCTCGTCGGGAATCGGCTCGGAGTAGTCGCCCGCGGTGATGACGAGCGCGATCGGCGCGGTGAACAGGCCGATCAATTCGTTGGCGCGCGGCATGAGCACCGGAGTGGCTTGCGATTCGATGAACATGATCCGGCCGCGGCGGCGGTCCTCCAGCAGATAGTCGGTGAAGATGCCGACCATGTGGCGGAACATCGAGTCGCGTTCGAGGGGTGCGTTGGGCAGTTCCTCGAGCAACCGGTCACGCGCGCCGAGGACCACGGTGTCCAGCACGGTCATCAGCAGCGCGTCCAGGTTCGGGAAGCTCTCGTAGAAATAGCGCTCGGTCAGCCCGGCCTGCCGGCAGACGCCGCGCATGGACGCCTCGGCGGCGCCGACGGTCGCCATCAGTTCCGTGCACGCCTCGATCAACTGTTCCCGGCGCGTGGCGACGCGATCGGCGGGGGAGAGTCCGCGCCAGCGGCGCATGCCCGGTATCGATCCGTCGCCTTCGACCATGGCGCCATCCTCTCATAGCAACCGAACAGACATCATGTGATGTTGACAGCATGTGATGTCATCAATAGATTGCGAAGACACCGATCGAGGACGAGGGGTGCGAGATGGGCTCTGCCGTATATACCGACCAGGCACACGCCATCAACGCGCGGGCGGTGGAATTCGACTTCGCCACGGTGCCGATGCACTACATCCCCGGCGAGCCGATGGCCACCCACATCATCAACGTCATGCACCTGGTGCTCCCCGAAGGGGAGCGCGCGATGGCGCAGGCGCTGGCCGAGGCGCTACCCCTGATCGAGGACGAGCGGTTACGCGAGGAAGTCCGCGGGTTCATCGGACAGGAATCCATGCACGCCAGCTCGCACGAGAAGGCGCGCGAGCAGTTGGAGCGGCTCGGCTTGGAAGTCGGCCCGATGGTCGAGCGCGTGACCTGGCTGGTCGACCGGGTGCTCGGCGACCACGGGCTGACCGGACGGGCCAGACGAGAGTGGCTGTGCGAGCGGCTCGCGCTTTTCGCGGGCATGGAGCACTACACCGCGGTGATCGGGGAGTGGCTGCTGACCAACGACAAGCTGGAAGCCAAGGGCATGCACCCGGCGATGCTCGACCTGATCCGCTGGCACGGCGCCGAGGAAGTCGAGCACCGCAGCGTGGTCTACGACGCGTACATGCACCTCGACGGCGGATACGCTCGCAAGGCCCGGCAGGCGGTGCTGGCCAGCGCGGGATTGCTCACCTTGTTCGTCGTCTCCGGCGGCTATCTGTTCCATAAGGATCCGTCCGAACGCAAGGGCCGATTCTGGCCGCTGCAACTGGCGAGCGCGTCGGTCCGCGGTGTGGTGCCGAGCTTCACCACCTTCTTCACCGAGATCCCGCGCTATCTGCGGCCGGGATTCCATCCCTCCCAGCTCGGACCGATGGACAACGCGCTGCGTTACCTGGCGCAGTCGCCCGCGGCACGGGCGGCGGGCGCGTGACCGCGGTCGGCGAGCGGTTCCAGCCCGGGGCCGCGTTGCGGCTGATCGGCTCGGCGGCCGACGCCTACAAACGACTGTTCGTCGCGGGCGATGCCGCGCCGTTGCTTTCGCGTCCCAGTCCGGTCCGTCGCACCGGGTACGAATTCGAGGTGGTCGTCGACCGGATCGGGCAGGAGGCCGACGGCGTGGTGAGCTTGTGGCTGCGCCACCCCGACGGTGGTCCGCTGCCCGCTTGGACGCCGGGCGCGCATCTGGACGTCTTCCTGCCGTCGGGTCGCCAGCGGCAGTATTCGCTCACCAACGATCCGGCCGACCGCGGGTTCTACCGCATCGCGGTGCGCCTCATCGCCGACGGCGAGGGTGGGTCGGTGGAGATCCACCGGGATCTGCGAGTGGGCGACCGGTTGTGCGTGCGCGGTCCGCGCAACGCGTTCCCGTTCGTCGAGGCCCCGTGCTATCTGTTCGTGGCAGGCGGCATCGGCATCACGCCGATCCTGCCCATGGTCGCAGCGGCCGAGCGCGCCGCAGTGCCGTGGCGGCTGATGTACCTGGGTCGGACCAGGTCGCGCATGCCGTTCCTGTACGACTTGGCCCGCTACACCGGCGGCGACGTGGTGGTGCGTCCGGACGACGAATTCGGCCCGCCCGACGCGCGGATGATCTTCGAGCAGACCCCGCCCGGCGCCGCGGTCTACGTCTGCGGGCCGCCGCCGCTTGCCGAGGCCGCCCGGGCGGTTCTCGCACTGCACGATCCCACGGCCTCGCTGCACACCGAGCGGTTCTCGCCGCTGCCCGTGCGGGACGGGGAGTCGTTCCGGATCAGGCTGCACCGCAGTGGTTTCGACGTGGAGGTCGCCGCCGACGAGTCCGCGCTCAGCGCCATCCGCCGGGTGCTGCCCGGTCTGGCCTACTCCTGTCAGCAGGGATTCTGCGGCACCTGCAAGACCCGGGTGCTCGCCGGCGCGGTGGACCACCGCGACCGGTCGCTGCTCGAGTCCGAGCGCACGTGGGCGATGCTGACCTGCGTCTCCCGGGCGCGCGGCGGCGAACTCGAACTGGATCTGTGAGCTCAGCGGGCAACGGTGCGCGCGGGTGGGAGGAAGACATGACAGTGGCCACGGAACATGTCCCGATCGCGGTGATCGGCGCCGGGATAGCCGGGATCGGGCTGGCCGTCTCGCTGCGCGAAGCGGGCATCGATGATTTCGTGCTGCTCGAGCGCGCCGGTGACCTCGGCGGCACCTGGCGGGCGAACACCTACCCAGGCTGCGCGTGCGACGTGCCCTCACACCTGTATTCGTACTCCTTCGCGCCCAATCCGAACTGGTCGCGCACCTACGGCACACAGCAGGAGATCCTCGCCTACCTCCGGTCGGTCGCGACGCGCCACGACGTGGTGCGCCACATGCGGTTCGACGTCGAGTTGCGCGAGGCTCGCTGGGACGATGCGGCCACGCTGTGGCGGTTGCGCACCAGTCGCGGCGACCTGACGGCGGATGTGCTGGTATCCGCCGTCGGGCCGTTCAGCGAGGCGCGGATCCCTCGGCTGCCGGGCGCGGAAACGTTCGAAGGGACGCAGTTCCATTCGCTGCATTGGGATCACGAGCACGATCTCACCGCAGAGCGAGTGGCGGTGATCGGCACGGGGGCGTCGGCCGTACAGTTCATTCCCGAGATCCAGCCGCAGGTCGGGAAGCTGACCGTGTTCCAGCGTTCCGCGCCGTGGATCGTGTCGCGGCTGGATCGCCGCACCCTGCCCGTCGAACGCGCGCTGCTGCGCCGGGTACCCGCGCTCGGCAAAGCGATCCGCGGTCTGTACTACACCGGAATCGAAGGGTTCGGCCTGGTCGGTTTCGTGGACAAGCGGTTCCGGCACCCCTACGAGGCGCTCGGCAGGCTTCAGTTGCTGCGCCAGGTCCGGGATCCGGCTCTGCGCCGCAAGCTGACGCCCGACTACGTGATCGGGTGCAAGCGGGCAATCTTCTCCGACGCCTACTATCCGGCCCTGACCGAGCCGAACGTCGAGGTCGTCACCGAGGGCATCCAGGAAATCCGCGCCCGGTCGATCGTCACCGCCGACGGCGCGCGGCATCCGGTGGACACGATCATCTGGGGCACCGGATTCGGTGTCCCTCCTGCCATTTTCGACCGCGTGCACGGAATCGACGGCGAGTCGATCGGAGACCGCTACCGGGAGCGGCCGAGTAGTTACCTCGGCGCCACGATGGCGGGCTTCCCGAATTTCTTCTGCACGCTCGGTCCGTTCGGGGCGGCGGGCAATCAGTCGGCGATCTATATGATCGAGGCGCAGGCACGCTATATCGTCGATGCCGTGACCACCATGCGTGCGCGGGGAATCCGGCGGATCGATGTGCGCGAGGAGGTGCAGCGAGCCTTCCTCGACGAGGTGACCGAGCGCAGTCGTGACACCGCCTGGCTGACCGGCGGATGCCGCAGCTACTACCAGACCGCCGACGGCGGCAACGCGGGCCTGTACCCGAACTGGAGCTTCGAATACCGGCGGCGCACAAGTCGTTTCGATCCGGAGTCCTACCGGCTGCTGGTCGGGTGAGCGCCGTGGTAACCGACCTGCTGCGTCAGCTGCTGTCCCAGCCCGCCGAGAACCGGCTCGACGTCCGTGATCGGGTGGTGGTGATCACCGGCGCGGGCACGGGAATCGGCCGGGCTCTGGCCGAAAAACTCTATGCCTCGGGCGCTTCGGTGGCGTTGATCGACATCGACGAGGCCGCCGCGGCAGCCGTCGGGCGTTCGATGGGGGAGCGTGCGCTGGTGGTGCGCGCGGACGTCTCCGATCGGATCGGCATGCGCGAAGCCATCTCCCGGGTCCGCGAGCGGTTCGGCCGGATCGATGTCGTGGTGGCCAACGCGGGAGTGGTGCCCGAGCCCGCGACGATCCGGACGATGAATCCCGGCGATTTCGATCGGGTCATCGGCATCAACGTGACCGGGGTGTTCAATACCGTGCACCCGGCGCTGGAGGACATCGTCGCCGCGAAAGGCCACGTCGTGGTCGTCTCCTCCGCCGCGGCGTTTGCGCCCGGCATGGGCGGCTCGCCCTACATGGTGAGCAAGGCCGCGGTCGAGCAGTTCGGGCGTGCGCTGCGTGTCGAGCTGGCCGCGGTCGGGGCGACTGCGGGCGTGGCGTACTTCGGCATCGTCGACACCGCGATGACACACGGCACCCTCGACGAGGACGAGTTGGGCGCGGACCTGGGCGCACTACTGCCGTGGCCGCTGAACCTGCGCATCACAGTGCACGACGCGGCGCAGTCCGTCGCCGATGGCATCGCCCGCCGGGCGGCGCGCACCATCGCGCCGCCGCAGTGGGAGCCGTACGCGCTGCTGCGGGGCGTGATCAACGTGGTGCTCGACAGCAGGCTGGCGCGCGACTCCCGGGTGCACGACCTGATCCACCGTGTCGAACAGCGCGTCATCGACAGCCGCGCGGTCACCCCGGTACCGCGCTGACGCGCGCGAGCCGGTCTATGACTCGGCGGGAAAGATCGCGGGCAGCGTCAGCGCGTATTCCAGATCGGCCCGGGTGCCCAGAGTGGTGAGCAGGACCCGGATCATCGTCAGGCGCGCCGCCGACACGGTTTCCGTGTCCGGTTCGGCGCCGGGCGCGGTGCCCGCGGAGATCCGGTAGACCACGTACTCGCACAGGTGCAGCGCGGCGTCCAGATCCAGCGGGCTCGGCACCGGGCGGCCGAGCCCGGCGAACGTCTCGCGCACCAAGCCGCGGATGTCGTCCAGCGCACGCTCCCGGTATGCCGACACCGGCGAGCCCGGGTCGTGCAGCTCGGCGAACAGCGGCCGCAGCATGGGGCCGTGCCCGCGTGCCCAGTCCAGGTACGCGTCGATCAGCCGGATGCCCAACTCGACCGGCTCGTCGGTGCCGGTCAGCGCCGTGCGGATACCGCCGACCAGACCGTCGTTGGAACTGTCGAGCACCGCGAGCAGCGGTTCGTTGGCGTTGCCGAAATAGCGGTAGAACGTCGGCCTGGCCAGCCCCGCCTGCTCGATGATCTGCGCGACGCTCAGCCCGCGAGAACCGGTGCGGGTGAACACTTCCGCGGTCGCGAGCACGATCCGGGCGCGGACCTCCTCGGCCTGTTCTTGTGTTTGCGGCGGTCGCCCGCGCCGCGCGGTGGTGGGCTCACCCGTCATCGTGCCGCCTCACAACGCGGCCCCTTGGATACCTGTGCGCCACGACGAACAGCTTGACACGAGGTGTGACATAGATATTAATCTAACACTGCTGTTCAATTAAAGGGGCGCGCATGCGGCGCGGCCCACCGTTCTCGAGAGGGCCGACCATGACGACCGCCTCCCAACCGGCCACCGCCGACGCGCTGCCCTCGTCGCTGTCGCAGCCGTTGCTCGCGCACGCCGTCGCGGGCGGCGCCCCCGCGGTCGAGGTGTTCGCCCCCGCGACCGGCGTGAAGATCATCGACCTGCCGCAGTCCTCCTCCGAGGACATCGAGACCGCGTTCGCCACCGCCCGCGAAGCGCAGCGCCAGTGGGCGCGCCGCCCGGTCCGGGAACGCGTCGCGGTGCTGCGCCGGTTCCACGACATCGTGCTGGCCGAGCAGGACACCATCCTCGACATCGTGCAGACCGAGACCGGCAAGTCACGAGCGCACGCCTTCGACGAGGTCGGCGACGTGGCGGTGAACGCCAGGTATTACGCCTCGGTCGCCGCTCGGCTGCTGGCCACGCGCAAACCGCGCGGCGTGCTCCCCGTGCTCACCCAGGTCGACGTTCGGCACCGGCCCAAGGGCGTGGTCGCGGTCATCTCGCCGTGGAACTATCCGCTGGCTCTGGCCGCCTCTGATGCGCTGCCCGCCCTCGTCGCGGGCAACGCGGTGGTGGCGCGACCGGACAACCAGACCGCGCTCACCGCGCTGTGGGCGATCGACGCCGCCGTGCGCGCCGGGTTGCCGCGCGGGCTCTGGCAGGCGGTGCTCGGACGCGGTTCGGTGATCGGCGGTGAGGTGATCGCCCGCGCCGACTACGTCGATTACACCGGCTCCAGCGCGACCGGACGGACCATCGCCCAGCAGGCGGGCGAGCGGCTGATCGGTTACTCGCTCGAACTCGGTGGCAAGAACCCGCTGTTGGTGCTCGCCGACGCGGACGTCTCGCGCGCGGCCAAGATCGCCATCCGGGCCTGCTTCGCCTCGGCCGGGCAGCTGTGCGAGTCGATGGAGCGGATCTACGTGCACGACAGCGTCTACGACCGCTTCGTCGCCGAATTCGTCGGCCATGTCGAGGCGATCCGCCTCGGCGGCGGTCTGGACTACGCCGCCGACATGGGGTCGCTGACGTTCCAGCGCCAGCTCGACACGGTCGTCGCGCACGTGAACGACGCGGTGGCCAAGGGCGCCACGGTGCTGACGGGCGGTCGCGCGCGCCCGGACCTCGGTCCGTACTTCTACGAGCCGACCGTGCTGGCCGGTGTGCGGCCGGGCATGACGGTCTACCGCGAGGAGACCTTCGGGCCTGTGGTCTCGGTCTATCGCGTGAGCAGTGACGACGAAGCCGTCGAGCAGGCCAACGACACCGCCTACGGCCTCAACGCCAGCGTCTGGACCAAGGACACCGTCCGCGGCCGCGCGGTGGCGGCGCGGATCGACGCGGGCTCGGTGAACGTCAACGAGGGCTTCATCGCCGCGTGGGGCAGTGCCGACGCGCCTTCGGGCGGACTCGGTATCTCCGGCACCGGACGCAGGCACGGTCCCGAAGGCCTGCTCAAGTACATCGACACCCAGACCATCGCGGTGCAGCGGGTGCTGCCGATCGCGCCGCTGCCCGGTATGTCCGAAGCGGTCTGGGCGAAGACGATGACGCTGTACTTCGGCGTCATGAAAGCGCTTCGGCAGAAGTAACTCTCACGACTCACGGATCAGGAATCGGTACGGATGAAATTGGACACGGTTGCGGGCAAGAGGGTCCTGGTCACGGGCGCCGCGATGGGCCTGGGGAAGCTGTTCGCCCAGCGTGCGGTGCGCGAAGGCGCCGCGACGGTGGTGCTGTGGGACATCGACGAGGCCGCGCTGAAGGACACCGCCGCCGAACTCGCCGGCCGTGGCAGCGCCATAGTTCACCACGTGGTCGACGTCGCGTCGTCCGAGACGATCGCCGAGGCGGCGGCGAGCGTGCGTGAGCAGGTCGGCGGCGTCGACATCCTGGTCAACAACGCCGGCATCGTGCGCGGCAACAACTACTTCTGGGAAACCGAGAACCGCGCCGACATCGACAAGACGATGGCGATCAACTCCCTCGGCCCGATGTACGTCACGCTCGAGTTCCTGCCCGCCATGGTCGCCGGTTCCACCGAGGGGCGGGTGCTCACCATCGCCTCGTCGGCGGGCCTGGTCTCCAACCCGCGCATGAGCGTGTACGCCGCGTCCAAGTGGGCCGCGCTGGGCTGGTCGGACTCGGTGCGGATCGAGCTCGAGCAAGCGGGCCACGACCACGTGAAGGTCACCACGGTCTGCCCGACCTACATCAACACCGGAATGTTCGACGGCGCGAAGGGATTCCTGTTCACGCCGATCCTCGACCAGCAGAAGGTGGTCGACACCTCGTGGCGCGAGATGAAGAACGGCACCCCGCTGGTCGTGCTGCCGTGGACCTCGCGCTTGAACAAGGCGCTCTCCGGACTGCTGCCGATCAAACTGCGCGACCTGTTCCTCGACACGGTCGGCGTCTACCACTCGATGGACGAGTTCACCGGTCGCAAGAAGTAGCGCGCGTCAGCGCGGGCGGGTGCCGATGACCACCGTCGCGTAGTGCTCTTCCGATGCCACGACGCGTCCGGCGAGTCCGTGCTCGGCCAAGACGGCGAGCGTGAGCGGCGCCTGGTTCTCGCTCGACTCCACGAGCAGATGCCCGCCAGGGGACAGCCAGTCGGCGGCCTCGGCCGCGACCCGGCGCAAGACGTCCAGTCCGTCCGGGCCGCCGTCGAGGGCGGTGCGCGGTTCGTGGTCGCGCGCCTCCGGCGGCATCCGTGCGATCATCTCGGTGGGCACGTAGGGGGTGTTGCAGAGCAAGATGTCGATGCAGCCGCGCAATTCCTCCGGCAACGGTTCGAAGAGATCGCCTTGGTAAACCGGGGCGCCGAGCGGCGTGAGGTTGCGGCGGGCGCACTCGACCGCCACCGGATCGATGTCGGCGGCCGCCAGGGTGACCGGACGCCCCTCGGCGGCCGCGGTCGTCGCCGCCGCCAAGCCCAGTGCGCCGGAACCGCAACACAGATCGACCACCACAGGATGACCGGACCGGGCCTGGATCAGCTCGACCGCCCGGTCGACGAGGAACGCGGTGCGCTGCCGCGGCACGAAGACGCCGGGGGAAACCGCGACCCGCAGCCCGTGGAAATCCGCCCAGCCCAGCAAGTACTCCAGCGGACTGCCGGTGACGCGTTGGAGGACGAGCGATTCGAGCGCCACACCCGTCTCCGCGGCCGCGGCGATCAGTAGCCGCGCCTCGTCCTCGGCGAATACGCAGCCCGCCGCCCGGAGCCGGGCCACCACATCGGCACTTCCCGCTGACGTCACCGGGCCATCCTGCCGTGCGCGCGTCAGATCCCGCCAACGGTTTTCCCCGGCGATCGGGACCCGCGCCCGTGGAGGCGGGTCCCGATCGACCGGCAATCAGCGTGCCGTGCTCAGCTGGAAAGTGCGGGTGGCGTCGAGATAGATGCCGCGTTGGGCCGGTCTGCCGGGCGGCGGTAGCTGCGAGACCAAGTGCTCGAGCGAGGTGGTCGCACCGACCACGCGGGTGCCCGCGACGATGAAGTCGGCGACGGCCCGGCGGATGTGGTTGGGGGAGGTGACCACGATCGCGCTCGTCGCCCCGACATCACGCAGCAGCCTCGTGCTGAACAGGGCGTTCTGCACGGTCGAGCTCGCGCGGCCCTCCACGTGGATGCGCGTCGGCGGTACGCCGTGGGTGACCAGCCAGTGGCGCATGGCCTCGGCCTCGGTGACGCCGTTCTGTGGGTTGCCTCCGGTGACGACGATCGGCGACAGCGGCGCGGCGATCGACTGCAACCACGCCGCGGTGAGCCGGTTCACCAATTCGGGGCGCAGCGCTCCGTCCGGCAGCAGGCCGTAGCCGAGAACGACGATGCCGGTCTGCGGCCCCGCCAGCGCGGGCAGCGGATTCGGCAGGGTGCCCACCGCGGCGCGGATGGCGCCGAGCACGTTGTCGGTGCCTCGCGCCAAGGCCGGATCCACCATGTGCAGCCGGGCCATGGCGTCCAAGAACGCGGGCAGGTCACCGGCGTAGTCGGACCAGATCGCCTGGAGGGCGAGCGCTTCGGCGTCAGCGGGATCGGCGCCGATCAGGTGGCGCAGGTCGGCACGCCCCGCGGCGTCGTCGCCGTTGGCGAAGTGGCGCTGGGCGGAGTTGTACAGGGCGGCTGTATCCGGCGCGGCGTGCACGGGGACACCGGCCAGGCCGCTGAGGGAGAACGCGGCGAACGAAGCCGCTACCAGAAGTTTCCAATGCCTCGAGATCATCACTACAGTCGTCACCTTTCCGCCGAGAACGGGTTGGCACGTGCTAGCAGTTAGCTGGGGGCAAGCACGGATTACGATACGGCCCGATTTCGCCGTTATCCCGCAATTGCCGGGCGGATTCTCGCTGGGGTCGGTGGTGCTTCGAGAATCCGCCCGGCCGTGCCCGTTAGGCTGTGTCAACGTGGATACCGTTTCGCTGTCCGGCAAGGAACTCGCCGCCGCCATCAACGCCGACACCAAGGCCCGCGCCGCCGCGCTCACCGACGGCGGGGCCGCCGCGCGCCTCGCCCTGATCGTGGCGAACGACGACCCGGCCAGCGCCTGGTACGTGAACTCGCTGCGCAAAGCGGCCGAACGGCTCGGAATCGTCTGCGAAACAGTGGATCTCGGTGCGCAGGCCGGCGCGGCGGAGATCCGCGCGGAGCTGACCGCGCGGGGTGCGGACTCCGCGACCGACGCGATCATGTTGCAGACCCCCCTTCCGGCGGGCGTCACGCTCGACGACGTGAGTTCCGCGATCGTCGCGTCCAAGGATGTCGACGGCGTGAGCCCGCTGTCGCTGGGCCTGCTGGCGGCGGGGCTGGACGGCTTCGTTCCCGCCACCTCGGAGGCCGTGGTCGAACTGCTCGAGCATCACGGGATTCCGCTCGCCGGTCGCCACGTCGCGGTCGTCGGCCGCTCGAACGTCGTCGGCAAGCCGCTGGCCCAGTTGCTGCTGGCGAAAGACGCCACCGTCACGGTGTGCCATTCCCGCACCGCCGACCTGGCCGCCGTCACCGCCACCGCCGACATCGTCGTCGCCGCGGCGGGCCGCATCGGCCTGATCTCCGGCAAGCACGTCCGCGAAGGCGCGGTGGTCATCGACGTCGGCACCAACGAGGCCGCCGACGGCAAGATCGTCGGTGATGTCGACGCCGACTCGGTACGCGGCAAGGCCGCCGGACTCAGCCCCGTCCCCGGCGGTGTCGGCCCGGTCACCACGGCACTGCTCATGCGCCACGTCGTAGCCGCCGCCGAGTCCGACTGACCGGGTCACCCCGGGCCGCTTACCCGCGACGACAGAGGAAGCGATGGGGGGGTGTGAGAACTGTCTTCACCCGCGGCTGATGGCGCTGATGAGGGTGCGATCGCCGTCCTTGGTGGTGGTCACGATCTGCGGGTTGTAGGTGACCGGCTGCTGCCCGGGGCGGTGCTCGGTGACCACGACGAGGTATTGGCCCGCGAACGCTCCGGGGCTGATCGCCAAGCAGTGGGTGGTGCCCGCGGGAATGCTGTCGATTCCGCGCTGGATGGCGTCGGCCGCTTGGACGGCGGCGTCAGCGGTGGTGGTGGCGCGGACCTGTTCGCCGGAGCGGGTCACGTAATAGGCGTGCTGGAAGGCGAAGATCACCGCGGGGCCGGAATCGAAACCCCCAACGCCATTACCTTGGATCCTGTTTCCGACCCGCTCGGCGGGGCACTGGGCGGCAGGCGCCGCAGGGGCGGAGGCCTGGGCGGACGGGGCCGGTGCGGCGGCCTGCCGGTCGGAGCCGCCGGTCCCGAACTGCATGTAGGCCGCGAAGCCCAGCGTCGCGACGCCGAGCGTGCCGAGCATCGGTACGGCCCACCGCCTCGCGCGCGGGGCGGGGGAGCGGTCGATCAGTCCTGCGAACTGATCCTCGTACCGGTCCGGATCGGGCGGCGTCGTCTGCACCGGTCCCGGCGCCTGCGCCCCGGTGGGCAGGTTATCCACCCAAGTGGACCACTCGCCCCGGTAGTCCTCCCCGGCCGGCGCCTGCCCCGGCCCCCCGGTGCCGGACTGATGCCCCCGGTCGTAGCCGGGTCGTGCGCTCATCTCCGGTCGATCCATCGCCCCGCCCTTCATCAGGTCCCCCGTCAGCGTAATAGCGTCCCCACGATGCGGGAACCGTCTGCCACGTTCACAATTGAGCTGTTCCGACCCCGTAGGCTACTGCCCGGTACCTCGATCGAGCACGCCCACAGGCAATTGCCGAGTGCCCGCTCCGCTCAGCTCAGCTCAGCTCACGAAATGCTATTGCACCGCCCTGTTCTCGCTGTCGCGCAGGGACCGGGGTAGACGGCACGCCGCTCGTGCCGACCCGCCGAGTAGACGCGACCTGCCCAGATGTGGGCATCACTCCAGCAGAGCCAGCCATTCGTGCTCCGGGTAGTGGTCGGACACGTACGTCCGCACCGCCGCGCGCTGTGTGGTGTTCAGCTTCGGCCATGTCCGCTCGAGATCCTCGTGGTCCTTGGGTCTGCGCTGTTTGACTTTGAAGATCAGGACGAATTCGGGATTCAGATATCTGACGCCGTCCTCGGCGACCCACGTCACCTCGTCGAGTGGTGTGACCAGGGACGGGTCACGCCGGTTGACCCAGGACCCGTCCTCCCCGGGGTTGAGCTGGAGATCGATCAGCCACGGTGACCGCGCGTTCGCCCGCAGCCAGACCTGGTCGGCGCTCTCGGCCACGTGTGGGAAACGGTCGTCGACGGGGCGGATGCCGTCCGGCCCCGCCGACCAGATATGCAGGCGGCCTCGCGCCGCCGTGCGAAGTGCGGGCAGGTCGGATCGGAACATCGCCACGTCGATATCGCTGTGTTTCCGGCGGGTTCCGGTGAACGCGTCGATGGCCCAGCCGCCCGTGACCCACCACGGGGCCTCGACGTCGCCGAGGATCTCGCAGGCATCGCGGGGCGTGACGAATGCCCACGAGCCCCAAAGATCTCGGAACTGGGCCTCTTCCGTGTTACGCGGCGGTGGGACCGGGAAATCGCGCACGCGATGGCCTTTCGTCGGGTACGCCTCTCGACGCTACCCGGGTGAGGTCACCGCTCACCAGTGCGTGACGACCGGGTCCCCGATACCGATCGTGCGGTAGACCCATTCGGCGTCGGCGGGCGCGAGGTTGACGCAGCCGTGGGTGACGTTCGCATTACCCTGCTGGTCCACCGACCATGGGGCCGAGTGGATGAAAACCCCTCCCCACGTGAGGCGTTCGGCGAACTCGCCGTTGATGACGTAGCCCTCCGGCGAACTCAGCGGAATGCCGATGGTCCGGGAGTCGAACACGATCGAACGGAACTTCTCCAGGACGGGCCAGGTCCCGGTGGGCGTCTCGAACCCCGGTTTGCCCATCGAGGCGGGCATCGTCCGGACCACGATGCCGCCGATGGTGACCGTGAACGTATGCGCGGACATGTCCGCGTCACCGAAAACGCCCGCGTTGGTACGGAATTCCGTCCGTGCGCCGCCGACCGAGACGAGAATGTGGGCGTTGGCGGGCAGGAACCCGCTCGGCGTCCACACCACTTCGCGATCGTCGTTCCACGCGAAGGTGCCCGGCAGTGGCTGGCTCGTTGCGATGTCGATGGATTGTTCCGTCTGTGCGCGATCCGTCACAGGTGCGGCGAAACGAATGGTCACCGGATGAGCCACGCCCACCACTTGGCCGTTCGAGGGTCCGATCGCAGCGACCGGAGGCGCCGATGGCTTTCCGATCATTGTCGCTGCCGCCGCGCCCGACCCGAACGCGGCCAGTGCCACGATCACGGTCGCGAGGAACAGGTACCGAATGGCGCTCCTCATGGCGTCCACCCCTTCGAGATGGTGTGGTGGGCAAGGGACAGTCTAGGCCCGCATGATCAACTCAGCCACGGATGGAAGTGGTCCGTGGTCCGGTTTGGATCGGGGCAAGCCCACCACAGACCGCGTACCCGGTCGGGTTCGTTTGAAACGGGCGAGGAGTTCTGCCGTCGGGCGACGCCGTGATCCGTTCAGGGTCGGCCGATGGGGAGCGGTTCGGGCTCGGTCGCCGCGCGCGCGTCGAATGCCGCTCGCGCGGCGAATATTTCGTCCTGGTGCTCGGTGGCCCAGATGCCCATGGCGTGACTTATCGCACCGATGCTCGCGCCGAGTGCGGTGAGCGAATACTCCACTCGCGGCGGCACCGTGGGATAGACCGCGCGGCGCACCAAACCCTCCCGTTCCAGGTTGCGCAGGGTGCGGGTGAGCATCTTCTGGGTGATGCCGTCCAGGCGGCGGCGTAACTCGTTGAAACGGATCGGCCCCTCGTTGTCCCGCAGGACGCCCAGGACGAGCATCACCCACTTGTCGGCGAGGACGGCCAGCACTTCCCGGGCGGGGCAGTGGTGCAGATAGCTCTGGACCAGGCTGGGAGTCACGGGCCGGTCACGGGTGGTATCCATGGGGAACCTCGGTATCGGAAAGGTGCCTTCTTCTCGAAAGATACCAGGGCCGACAGAATCGGTGCATGCTCGCAATCACGCAGTACGCGTTCGGCGGCCCGGAAGTACTCGAAGTGGTCGAGGCCGATCGGCCGCGACCCGGCCCGGGGGAGGTCCTGGTACGGGTCGCCGCCACCAGCGTCAACGCGGCCGACTGGAAAGTGCGTGCCGGGTTGATCCGGGAACTCGGCGATCCACCGCTCACGCTGGGATTCGACGTGGCCGGTGCCGTCGACGAACTCGGCCCCGGCGTGGACCGGTTCGCGGTGGGAGATGCGGTGTACGGCATGGTGTTCGGCGGAGCCAACGCGGAATACGTCGTGGCGCAGGCGCACATGCTGGCGCCGAAGCCGAGGAACATCGATCCGGTACACGCCGCGGCGCTGCCTACGGCGGCGCTGACCGCGTGGCAGGCGCTGGCCGCCCTCGGCGCCGGGCAGCGGGTGCTGGTGCACGCGGCCGCGGGCGGCGTGGGCCATCTGGCGGTGCAGATAGCCGAGCATCGCGGGGCGTTCGTCATCGGCACCGCCCGTGCGGTCAATCACGAGTACCTGCGCGAGCTCGGTGCCGAAGAGGTGATCGACTACACCGCCGTCGACTTCGGTTCCGCCGTCCGCGATGTGGATATCGTGTTCGATCTGGTCGGCGGGGAGTACGGTTCCCGATCGCTCCGGGCGCTGCGGCCCGACGGCCGGTTGATCGACGCCCAGGGTTCGGACGCGGAAGCCGACCCGCGTTACGAGCGTTTCCATGTCGAGCCGTCCGGGGTGTCGCTGCGCGAGATCACCACGATGGTCGAGCGCGGCCATCTACGCGCGACGATCGACCAGGTGCTGCCACTTCAGGAAGCCGGGGAGGCGCACAGGCTCGCCGAAGCGGGGCGGGTGCGCGGCAAGATCGTGCTGGTCGCTCGGCATCCGCCCGCCTGAACGCGCCGATGTTACCCTCGGCGCCGGAGCGATCGTGGAGTTACTTGCGGACGGCGTGCACGACGTCGGCGTGCAGGGCGTCCGCCCGCGCGGTGATCTCTTCGATCCGCATGAGTACCGGAGCGAACCGGTCGCCCTCGGCGGCGGGCAGCGAAGCCACGTTGATCTCGATATTGAGTTGTGAAGTGGCGGCAGCGGAGCGGCAGGCGCCTGCGGCCGCGCCGATGTCGGTGACGACGTTCGGGTTCCCGATCGGGAACAGTTCCGCGGCCAGCGACAGCACCTCGTCGGCCTCGTCCACGACTGCGGCGGGCACGCGGGCGGCCTCGATCAGCGCGGCCTCGATCGCGGCCTTGCGGGCGGCGAGGTCCTCCGGGGAATCCTTGGGCAGCTTGTAGGCGGCGCCGACGGCCGTGAACGCCGCGGCGTCGGCGTCGGCCAGCGCGAGCGCGCGTGCGCGGGCCTCGTCGGCCGCCTCGATGATCCGGTCGACCACCGGGCGGTTCTCGGCGTCCTTGGCACGCGTGGTGTAGCGCGCGACCATCGCCACCAGCGCGGCGCCCTGCGCGGCGTGCAACGCGGCCACGGCGCCGCCGCCCGGTGCGGGAATCCTGGCGGCCAGATCGCTCAGGTACTGCGCGAGGGTGGCCTCGCCGAAGGACGGCGCAGTTTCCGTGGACGACGTGCTGGGCTGTGACACGAGAAGGTTGCCTTTCGTTCTACGGCGAGGATGGAATTACGCATAGACGCTACCCCGTGGCGTCCATCCTCCGGTCGTGACCACGCCTTACCGGGCGTCCGCACGTGGCCGGTGCGCGGCCGGTACGTACCCGCCGTTATGTTGAGTGCATGCGGATCGGATTGAGCATCAACTACTCGGGGGGCTTCAAAGAGGCGGCGGCCGAAGTCGCCGACCTCGAGCGGGCGGGCCTGGACGTGGTGTTCGTGCCCGAGGCGTACTCGTTCGACGCGGTGAGCGCGCTCGGCTACCTGGCCGCCAAGACCACCCGGCTGCAGCTCGCCTCCGGCATCCTGCAGATCTACACGCGCACCCCGAGCCTGACCGCGATGACCGCGGCGGGCCTGGACTTCGTCTCCGACGGACGCTACGTGCTCGGGCTGGGCGCGTCGGGCCCCCAGGTGATCGAGGGCTTCCACGGCGTGCCCTACGACGCCCCCATCGGCCGCACCCGGGAACTGGTGGAGATCTGCCGGAAGGTCTGGCGTCGCGAACGCCTGGAATACCAGGGCAAGCACTATCAGATCCCGCTGCCCGCCGGGCAGGGCACCGGCCTCGGCAAGCCACTCAAGTTGATCAACCACCCGGTGCGCGAACGCATCCCGGTGCTGCTGGCCGCGCTCGGCCCGAAGAACGTGGAACTGGCCGCCGAGATCGCCGAGGGCTGGCAGCCGATCTTCTTCCTTCCGGAGAAGGCCCAGCAAGTGTGGGGCGACTCGCTCACCGCCGGTCTCGCCAAGCGCGAGCCCGCCCTCGGTGACCTGGACGTGTACGCGGGCCCTGCGCTGGCCATCGGGGACGACGTCGAGCCGCTGCTCGAGTTCGTCAAGCCGCATCTGGCGCTCTACATCGGCGGCATGGGCGCCAAGGGCAAGAACTTCTACCACACCCTGGCCACGAAGTACGGCTATGGCGCCGAGGCCGACCGCATCCAGGATCTGTACCTGGCGGGGGAGAAGGAGGCCGCGGCCAAGGCGGTCCCGGACCAGCTCGTCCGGGACATCTCCCTGGTCGGCTCGGCGGGGTACGTCAAGGAGCGGGTCGCGGCCTTCAAGGAGGCGGGCGTCACGGTCTTGAACGTGGTTCCGATGGCGGGCACCGCCGCTGAGCGCGTCAAGCTGATCGAACAGCTGCGCGAACTGGTGTGAGACATGCCGCTGCCGCCGTCGACGGGTGCGACGGCGGCAGCGGCACGGGTCATCTCTGCCGGATCGCCGCCAGCGCGGCCTCCAGCGTCGAATGCAGCGCGAACACCTGATCCAGGCTGGTCATCTTCAGCTGGCGGCTGGTCGCCGGGCCGTCGGCGACGACCGCGATGGCGGTGGTCGCGCCCGCGCGCTGGTGGGCTGCCACCAGCGTCGCCATGCCCGCCGAGGCGAGGAAGCTGACCGAGGTGAGGTCGATGATCAGGGCCGCGGGTTTGCCGCTGAGAATGGCATCGATCGCGTTCTCCAGCGCGGGGGCTGTCGCCAGATCGACCTCGCCGGCCACCGTCAGCACCGTCGCGCCGTCGTGAGCGGCGACCGTGGTGGTCATCGTGTCCGCGAGGGGATACGCGTCTCCGGAAGTGTTGGTCACCCCATCACAACACACAAATCGCGGCGGATTCGCAACATCTGAGCGTTCATAGAGCTGACGATACCTCGTTCGCCGATCGGTCTGCGCAGGTGGGAGCGGTGCAGACGGCGATAGTTGATGTGTCTGCGTGATCGGGTGCGCCGCACCGGTGGGCACGCCAGTCCGCTTCCGCCGCTCGACCGGCGACGCGCGGCCGTAGGTGACACGTCCGATCGTTCGAAGTGGTCTTCGGGGTAGCAGGGTGGGGCGGTTCGAGTCGATTCGGGTTCGGAGTTCGTTCGACCGACCGGGGGTGGAACGTCTTCTTCTGGGAAAGCACCGTAGACACAAAGTGTAGACCTACGCTGTTGACAGAACTGTCCCGGCGGCGTCTACTTAAGAGAACAACCGATCCGAGCCAAGGCTTCGAGGATCGCCATGATCATCACTGTCAGGCCGTCCGAGTCGAGCGTCTGCAAGCCGGCTCGAGCGTCACCGCTGGACGTGCGGCACAACGCGCGACACCACTCGTCGCCGACGGCCACGACCTCACGTTCTGGCCGGTTCGACTGGCTGCGGGCAGCGGTCCTTCGACTCACGAGGCGCCTTTGTTCAACCCGGCGACGCCGCCGGGCAGCAACCCGAGAGCCGGCCGAGGTCCCGCGGACATGCCCCTGGGCCGACGGCCGACGCCACTACTACTGACCGATCCTCGCGCAGCGCGGGCCGAATTACGGCTGCGCGGCGATGCGGCTTACGCGGCAAGCTGATGCAAGGAGAACACGATGCGACACTTCGCTATCCACAACACCATCGAGACGACGTCGATCCGCGGCAAACGAACTCGATGCTGCGGTCAGGTGATCACTGTGCCCGCTCCGCCGGAATGCGATGGAGGTGCATGATGGTTCGCTTAGTGTCCTTGCTTCTGCTCGTCTGGTTGATCATCGGTGTCATCGCCGCCGGTCAACGCGGATACTTCACCGAGCGTGACCAGAACTGCGCCAGCGCGGCAACCATAGCGGTCACCGTCATCGCGGGACCGTTGAACTATGCGGGCGTCAATCCCAAAGTGAACGACTGCGATCTGCCCCAACCCAGCCCGTAACACGACACCGTGACGGATGTCCGGCCCTGTTGGGCCGGCATCCCGTCCCGTGCCAGGCCGAGGCAATTTCGACCTGGCACCACATCGCGACCTGGCGACTTTCAGCGAACTCGGGTCGTCGCTCCCCATCCGGTTCACCAGTGCGGTTGTCCGGGTGTCCCACCACCGTCGATTCAGCTGGATCCGAGGCAGCACCGATGACCGATAAGCCGACCCGGACTTTCCCCGCGAGGACGGCCCACACCCGCCGCGGCACCGACAGCTACGACGACCTCGAACCGCTGTTCGCCCAGCTCGCCGAGTTGGACATGGACGACCCGCGCCGAGTTACCCTCCGGGAGGCGCTGATCGGGCGATGCCTGCCACTGGCCGAACACATCGCTCGCAGGTACGCCGGCCGAGGCGAGAACTTCGACGATCTCCTGCAGACAGCCCGGCTGGGAATGGTGACCGCCGTCGACCGCTTCGATCCCGATTACGGGGCGACATTCCTGTCTTTCGCGGTACCGACCATCATGGGCGAGATCCGCCGCCATTTCCGTGACTTCACCTGGGCGCTGCGAGTACCGCGGCGACTCAAGGAAATCCAGCAGAGCCTCGGGCCCGCGATCGACATGCTCCTGCAACGACTGGGCCGCATGCCCAAAGCCGGCGAGATCGCTGAACAGCTCGGCGTCGGCGTAGGCGATGTCACCCTGGCGATGATCGCCCACAATAGCTACCAGACCTCCTCGATCGACGCGACCGCCGACTACGACAACGACAACGCGGCGTTGTCGTTGCTGGACGTTCTCGGCGTCGAGGAGCCGGACTACCGCACCATCGAGGACTGCCTGACAGTGAAACCTTTGATCGCCGCGCTGCCCGAGCGTGAACGCGAAGTGCTGTACATGCGGTTCTTCGAAGCCCAACCCCAAACCCGGATCGCCGAGCACCTCGGCGTCTCCCAGATGCACGTCTCACGCATCCTGGCCAAGACCCTGAAATCGTTGCACGAGACAGCATTACGAGACTGAGCAGTCCGAATGCCCGCTCGAAAACAGGGAAGCGCCCGATAACTCGGCTCGCTCAGGCACCAAGGGCGTGCATTCGAGGGTGCCACCGGCAGCTCGGCTCGTCCAGCGTGGGCGAGTCGTTCGAAGACGCGGTATCGGGCCGCCCGGCTCGCCGTGGGCGACGAGTCGTCATCAGGGAGCCGACGACGATGCGCCAGAGGATGTCAAGGACCGAGTCGTGCGTCAGGCACGACGCTTCTCCGTATCAGTGGTAGTGAAGCTCTGCCGGGGTCGACCTCGGGTGTCAATGGGTGCTCGTTGGGTGGCTGCCGCGCTGTCGGCGTACCCCCGCCTTGCCTGCCGCCGGTAGATACGGGGTCGGATCGGCCTGGGCGCGTCCGATCGCTCATTTTTCCAGTTCGCAGGCGGTCGACTGGCGTTAGGGTAGAGGGGGGAGGGTGCGAGGAGTCGAAAGATGAGCACCACCGTTATCGTGATCATCGTCGTCGCGGTGATCGTCATTCTGCTTGTGGCCGGCGTATGGGCGTTGACCCGCAAACGGCACGAACACCAGCGGGTCGAAGCCCAAGGCATCCGTACCCGCGCGGCGGAACAGGAACTCGAGGTCGGTCAGCGGGAGGCGCGGGCGAAGGAGACCGCCGCCAAGAGCCGGGCGGCGAAGGCCGAAGCCGAGGCCAAGGCGGCGCAGGCCGAGCAACTTGCCCAGCAGGCGCACGCACATCGCGGTGAGGCGGCGAATTCGCGAACCGAGTTGGACAAGGAGTGGGAGCGAGCGGATAAGGTCGATCCGGACTCGAAGTCACGTGAGACGCAGCCTGGGGCTGATCCTGAACGTCCGTCGCCACCCCGAACCGGTTGAGTGCCGTGAGCGTCGGTCGAGGCCACCGGCGGAAGGGGTCAGCGACACAGTCGAGCCCCGCGCATCGAACACCTCGTTAGGCAGCCGCGCCGCGATGGCCTCGAAGGGGCAGGGGAGCGATTGCCCTACGGCTGCTCGACGGAAGCGGCGTAGGAGCGGCTCACCGACAAGTCGCGGCCATGGGCGAGGGCTGCGCTCAGTGGGACCGAAGCCGTTCACTTCTCGCAATTCCGGCCAGCTGCTGTGCTACGGGATGTTCCCCCAGGTCAAAGCCTGGCTACATGTCTGTCTACAGCGTAGACTAACAATGTTGACAGGAGGGCGTCCCGACCGAGAGGAGGCGTTGATTCGTGAACCGTGCCAAGGCTGGACCAACCGACTCTGCGGATGTCCCAGCAGACCGCGTCGCCGGTGAGAATCGCACGGGCAGTCCGCTGACCCGATCCGCGATGCTGTCGGCCGCGCTCGAGATCATCGATCGCGATAGTGTCGAGCAACTGTCGATGCGGCGCCTCGGCGAGGCGCTCGACCGTGACCCGATGGTGCTCTACCGGCACGCGGCCAACAAAGCCGCACTGCTCGACGGAGTCGCCGAGATCGTGCTCGAACAACTGACCGTCGACCCGACCGACCCGGACTGGCGTCGTCAACTGCGCATCATCGCCCGCGACTTCCGTCGACTGGCCGTAGCCCATCCGAACGTGGTTCCCCTGCTGGTCACCCATCCGTTGTCCACTCCGCTCGGACTGCGGCCACTCGGCATCCTGCGGCCACTGGAGCGCACCCTCGAACTGCTCACCCGAGCCGACTTCAGCAGCGCCGACGCCCTGCACATCTACCGCGCGCTGTTCGGATTCCTCTATGGCCACGTGCTCAACGAACTCGAGGAAATCATCGAACGCCCCGAAGAGACCACCGACTTACTACGCCTCGGCCTGCATCGCCTACCCATCGGAGAGTTTCCCCTACTTCGCGGCCTCGCCTCGGATCTGGCCGCCTACGAGGGCGGAGCCGAACTCGAACGCGGCCTCGACATCCTGATCAGCGGTCTCACCGCGACCATGGGACCAGCCGCCACGCGGCCGAGAGAGGAGCGTCGACCATGACGCGACAACTGATCACAATCGCCCCGGGTCGGCCCATGCCGTCCACCCATCGCCTCCGGCTCGAGTTCGACGCAGCGGGGACCGGCGGAGTGTGGCGGCCGCGCGGCACCGACCTCGTGACCGAGCTCCCGGACCTGCTCACAGCACTCGGGGTTCGTCTCGGCCCGATTCATCGAGTGCTCTATCACCTCGACGAATGGACCACACCACCCCGCATTCTCGCCGACGCCGGGCGTCAGGTCCGGCTCGACGGCTACCGGCACAAGCCAGCGCACACCGTCGATGTCCTCGGTGTCAGCGGTGACAGACTCACTTTGCGAGTGCGTCCCCTGTTCGCCGACAACATCGAAATGATTGCCGCGCAGCAATGTTGGGATTCCGAAGGCGGAGCCGTCGACGCGGACTGAGGCAACGCCATCACCCGGGTTCGGGCAGGGCGGCGGTGAGGCCGGTGAGCAGGATGTCGAGGCCGCGTTCGAGTTCGGCTTCGCCGTCGTAGGCGGCCAGGACGGGTGCGAGTGCGCGCAGCAGGGGGAATTCCGCGATGGGTAGGCGGTGCAGGCCGA